>MHAK01000055.1:0-6236 GCA_001802945.1 Ignavibacteria bacterium RIFCSPLOWO2_12_FULL_56_21
CGCTTGTAAAAGCATTGCTGCAGAAGAGCTGCACAGGAAGGCACGGCCTGGAACCGACGCATTCGCAATATCAGGAATCGGCCCTAGCAGGGTGTGGAAAGACGCTTACCGCGAGGGAAAGAATTTCACGCCCGCCTTCCAGATGAAGATTTTCGTTTCGTCGTCATTCATTTATTCCAATATTCCAAAATTTCATCACTCCATTATTCCATTTTTCCATCATTCCATCATTCCAATATTCCCCGCCCGACCGAACAGCATAGAGCAGATTATCGGTCGTTCGGGCGGACATCATTCCCGCCTATCCCTTCTTCGGCTCCTTCCCTGCCGGGACCTCAGATTGATTTACAGTGTTGAACACCTTTGATATCGAGGCTACTACTCCCGCGATATCAGAGAGATTGCTCGGAATAATCATGGCATTATTCTTCTGGGCCAGTTTGCCGAACTCGCCCAGGTATTGCTCTGCGATGCGCAGATTCACCGCATCCCGGCCGCCGGTCTGATTGATGGCGCTCGCGATCTCGCGGATCCCTTTCGCAGTCGCCATGGCGACACGCTCGATCTCCTGCCCCCGTCCCTCCGCTTCGTTGATCCGCTTCATCTTCTCCCCTTCCGACATCGCAATCGCCTCCGCTTTGTTCCCTTCGGCACGATTGATCTTCGCCTGTTTGTCCCCCTCGGATTCGGCGATGAGCGCCCGTTTCTCCCGCTCAGCCCGCATCTGCTTCTCCATTGCATCCTTGATGCTCGGCGGTGGGACGATGTTTTTCACTTCGTAACGCGTAACCTTGATTCCCCATGGTTCCGCCGCTTTGTCGACAGCGTTGACGATGGCATGATTGACAGTCTCCCGCTCTTCGAACGTCCGGTCGAGCGAGATCTTGCCGATCTCACTCCGCATGGTCGTCTGCGCCAATTGCGTCGACGCGAACGCATAGTCGTTTATGCCATACGAGGCTTTCACCGGGTCGACGATCTGAAAATACAGAATGCCGTCCACCTCCACCTGGATGTTGTCCTGGGTAATGCAGGTCTGGGCCGATACATCGATGGCGATCTCCTTGAGTGAATGCCGGTGCGCCACCCGGTCCATGAAAGGAACAAGTATATGAAATCCGGCTTCAAGCGTAGAGCTGTATTTGCCAAGCCGTTCGATGATGAAGACCGTTCGCTGCGGGACGACACGGGCGGTCTTGAGGAGCGTGATGAAGGCGAAGAGTACGACGCCGAGGATGATAAGATTTTCAGGTGTCAGCATGGTAGGGCTCATGGAGTAAGAAGTTTGGACTTAGGACTTAGGACTTTGGAGAAAACATGAAGAGCTTATGATATTGGAAAAGCTCGTTTTGGAAGAAATGGCCGCGAAGCCCGCCCTCGGCCGAGACCGGCCTCGGGCGAGGCCGGGGAACGCAAAGAACACAGAGAAAGATATGTCCACGAAAACACACGAATGCTCGGTATTGCTCAGATCACGAATAGACACGAATAAATATTGATTCCTTTTTCAATTCGTGTTCATTCGTTCCATTCGTGTTCATTCGTTCCCATTCGTGTTCATTCGTGGATACTCTTTTCTTTTTTACACGGGTTTTACGACGAGCACAAGGCCCCTGCGTTCAACGATCTCCACCTGGCTTCCCTTGACGATCTTCACCCCCGACTCCGCCTTCCAGGCCGTCCCGTTGAACTCAACCTCTCCCGGATTTCCCGGCAGAACGTCCGTGCTGGCAATCGCCTTTTGGCCGCGGATGTCGTCCATCGACGTTTCGCCCTCGAGACGTTTGGAGATCAATCCCTTGAAATACTTCTCTCCCCGCTTCCGCAGCAACAACAGCGATGCGATCGACGACACGAGGAACACGATAAGCTGGGCGTTGAAAGACTCGATCAACCCAAGCCACACCGCGAGTGCGGTGACCCAGGCGCCGAAACCGAAGAAGACGACAATGAATCCAGGCATGGCGAATTCGGCAAGAGCGAGGATGAGGCCAACTACGAACCAGAGAAGAGCGGAGTTAGAGAAGTCAATCATGGGTCGGGGAAGAGCTGGGTTGGTGAATAGAGAATCGTGAATAGTCAATAGAAAATCGGTTGCGAGAAAATATCCATAAAGAATTTCACGCAACGTTCGCAAAGTTCCATGAGGAGCTTGTACGCAAAGGACGCAAAGAGAAAGGGTATTCCCACAATTCACCCATATCTTATCTTTCTTTGCGTACCGGCTTTACTCGGTCCATTGCGTCATTGCGTCTTTGCGTGATATCTTTTACGAAGGGCTGTTTGATCGCGGCGGGTCGGACGGCCCTCTGGGTAGAATTTGGACAGGGGAATTAGCCGCTAAATGCGGGGAATTGCAAGGGGAAGACGAGATAGAACGGGGAGAGTTCCCAGAGGTCAGTTCGGAGTTCGGAGAAAACTGACGAAACCAGTGCCCAGTACCGAGTTCGGAGTTCGGAGAAAGAGGAAGGCTGGTCTAGATGAGGAAAAAGGAGTAAGCTTGCCCCGAGCGTAGTCGAGGGGAATTAAGGAGTCAGGAGAAAGATGGGGAATGAGGGATCAGGAATGAGGATTTTGGTAGGTGCCAGGAAAAGACGCTGCTGCGGAAGAGCTGCAGAGGGAATCCGGCGATTTCGCAGAAATGAGAGGGGTGGGGAATTGCAAACTTCCAAATTTCAACTTTCAATCAGTGCTTTCCCGGTCCGAAGGGCGCTGTTTGGATCTCTTCCATTGTCTTTGATCAGAACCCTATCCGTCGCTTCGAGGGTACCGTCGGAAGTGTGAGCAAATGGAGTGCTTTGACGATTGCCTGCAGATCCTTATCATGACGTCCCACATGCGCTTCAAGCTCCCGGAGTTTCTCTGCTATTTCACGGTGGATCAGCGACAGATTGTGCAGCGCAATGAATGCTCGCACATTGAAGTTGCATTTTGCAACATCAAAGCTGCCCGTTCCTTTTCAGATACTTCAAGCAAGAAATCTCTTGGAAATCGGCTGCGATTGCGTCGCACCTGTTGATCAAACCTCTTGTTGTAATTCCGTAAATATGCGCAAGGTCTGCATCCAAAATCACTTTCTGTCCGCGGACCATATGAATGAGTTTTTCAATGTAGCGCGAAGGCGCAATCAGCGGATTCTTCATGGAATTCCCCTCATCAGTGTGACGATGGAACGTACAAAAACACAGCGAGACTGTAAAGAGGTTTGGGAATGAAGTATGCGGGAGAGTGGCCAGCCCTTCGACTTGCACTCCCTTGGCGTGCTTGACGGTCTTGGCGGCACTCCTTTAAAAGAAGTTTACGCAAAGCACGCAAAGAGGGATTTTGATGATGGCATGGGGATGCGGTATGAGGTGAATCGCTTGGCGTAAAGATGTACCGCGGAGGCGCGGAGACGCCGAGAAAGATGGAGTATGAATGAGGCGACAAGGGGAATGCGTAATCCGCCAGCCAGTTACCACTTGTCACCGTCCACCAACCACTTCTTCCATGTTCTGCGCCTCTCCGTCTCAGCGGTGAGATCCTTTAAATATGTACCGCGGAGGCGAGGGGAAAGAGTTTCACGCATAGGAAGCAAAAGTCCCGTAAGGGCTGGTATGCAAAGGGTTCAAAGAAGGATAGGAAATGCCAAGAGGGATGGAATGGGGAGGTGGGATGAGATGAAGAGCCTGGTTGTAAGAGTACCGCTGAGACGCACCAATAAGATTGCGGGCAGGCGCAGAGGCGCGGAGCAAGTTGGGGGTGAGGAATGAGGGACGTTTGTACTGGATTATCTTCATCTGATTTCTTAGGTTGCGCTTGGCATTTCGCACGAGGGGATCATGGACAGTTCGCCGATCGTAGCTCCGGAAACGGACATCCAACAAAGTATTCTGCAGGTTCGGGGTATAAAAGTCATGCTCGATTTTCAATTGGCCGATCTCTACGGTGTTGAGACGAAGTCCTTGAAGCGGGCGGTGAGGAGAAATGCTGAGCGTTTCCCCCCAGATTTCATGTTTGAGCTTTCAAAGGACGAGTACGATTCTGTAAGGTACCAGTTTGGCACCTTAAAGAGAGGTGAGCACAGCAAGTTCCTCCCATTTGCATTCACCGAACAAGGTGTGGCCATGTTGTCGAGTGTTTTGCATAGCAAGCGGGCCGTCCTCGTCAACATCGCCATTATGCGAGTTTTCGCGAAACTCCGCGATTCAATAATCATACAGAAGGAATTGGCGCTGAAACTGAAGGAGCTTGGGTTGGCTGTCGGAAAACATGATGTTCATATCCGCAATATCTTCAGAGCCTTGGAGCGTCTCATGTCGCCTTCTCAACCGCCCAAAAGAAGGATCGGATACTGAATTCTATGGTCGCATTTTGCGACCTTAAACTTTTTTCCTGAATGTGACCTCCACCTCCGCGTCCCTGTGTCTCTGCGGTGAGATCTTTTAAAGATGTACCGCGGAGGCGCGGAGACGCCGAGAAAGATGGGGTATGAATGAGGCGACAAGGGGAATGCGGCAGGTGGGGAATGGCGGGAAGGATGGAATTATAGAATTGAGCACATTCACAGAACCTTCCTTCCTTCCGTAAGATTGATGAGCTCGGCGAACGCAAATACCGTCGGACGTCTTCCGGAGCCCTCGTGCATGACTTCGATCATCCTGGCATCTTTGAGCGCACGCAGGATGTTTGCAAGTCCGGCCCGTGTCGGCTTTGGTGCGGACAGCGGCAATGACGAAGATGTGAAAACCGGCCGCTTGAACATGGCATCCAGGATCGGCACTCCCCATTGCGAACGTGTGAGTTCAAGGATCCTTCCCTTGAGATTCTCGTACAGCGCCAAGATCTTCTGTGCAGTAGCCACGTTCTTCGTCGCTTGACCCTCCACTGCGTTCAGGAAGTAGTCTATCCATCCATTCCACGATAGTTCATCCCCGGAAAGCGATTGCAGTCGTTTGTAGTACTCGTCCCGGTGGCTCTCAAACCATTCCGACAGGTAAAACATTGGCGTGCTGAGAAGACCTTTCTCCGCGAGAAAGAGCGGAATGACCAGCCGGCCCATGCGACCATTCCCATCCAGAAAAGGATGGATAAGTTCAAACTGAGCGTGAACGACGGCAAGCTGGACAAGCGGGTCGGGTCGGTCGGAGTGGTAATACTTCTCCCAGTTGTCCAGATACTCCATCAACCGATCGGGCCCCGGCGGAACATATGTCGCCTGCTCCATCGTGGCACCGGGCGGACCGATCCAATTCTGAATCCGCCGAAACTCCCCTGCGGCGCTATGCTGTCCACGTACGGACTTCATTAATACGGCATGCAGTTGCCTCAGCATGTTCAGACCGAATGGCTTCTTCTTCATAGTGCGTTCGGCCTCCTGCAACGCCCGCCGATAGTTCTGTATCTCTTGTATGTCCTGCTTTCGGGATTCTCTGTCGGGCTCCATGCCCGCCTCCGAGCGCAATACATCGCTCATGCTTGCCTGCGTTCCTTCGATCTTCGAAGAAAGCACCGCCTCCCGCGTGGTTAGGGGGGACAGCAACAACCCTGGATTCGGTAGCGCTGACACGATCCCCTCGTATCTCGCCAAAGCCCTGTTTGCCCGCCCGATCGCCGGGATGAGACTCTCCCAATTCACGGATTCGATGGGGAGTTTCCGCAGTGTTGCCGTTCTCGTTGTCATGACTCAAAAAACGCAAAAAATTTTGTGTAAAGCAAATGGATGATTTAGTTTACACAAAGTTCCTTGTGTTTTTCAGGTTTCACGGGGACTTAAGAATGTTTCTCGTGGCGACCTGCCAATACGACGGTGGGCAGGCGGGGCGCACGCGGCGTCAAAGGCACCATTCCTATTTCCATGCAATCTTTTCATGGACCCAAAACTCCACCCTCCGCGCCTCAGCGTCTCTGGGGTGAAATCTTCTAATCCATCCCCAGTTCTTTCCGCAACGCGGCAACGTCGACACGCTGCATGTCATCCGGTTCGTCCATGTTCCGTCCCTCAAAGTCCAGAAGAAGCGATTCCAGAAGTTCCCGTCCCCGCGGACTTTTTGCCGCCTTGCGCGGCGTCATCCCGTTCAGCGCCGGAATCGGAATGTCGGGCCATTCGGCCCAATGCTTCGCCATCATCTGCCGAACAGCTTCCTGAACTTCCGGCGAGTTTTTCAACGCATCTTCCTCTTTCGAGACGCGCGGCGGCTTCGCCTCCATCCTGTCGGCACGCCGCATCATTTCCTCCTGCGTCAACACTTCCATGT
>MHAK01000055.1:6299-7500 GCA_001802945.1 Ignavibacteria bacterium RIFCSPLOWO2_12_FULL_56_21
TGCGCTTCGCGATCTCCTTCTGAACCATTTTGGACCGGCGTTCCGAGTTCACTTCCACGACCATGCGCGTTCGGCCGATGCGGATCATCGCCAGCGATGTCGTGTCTCCCATTCCCGTCTTCGACCCCGCTCGCACCCAATGAAGCACCACCTCCTTCAGTCGCCCGTCGGCGGTCCGTTCCCCCTCTTTCAGGATATCATCGTCTGTCGCCTCCGTGACGCGCTGTTCGAGCTCCTTGAGCGCCTCGAAAGCTTCATCCAAAGAAGGTATCTCGAATGTCAGAGTATGGAACGAGAAAGGATCGCCATCCGTGTTGCGCAGGTCAATTTTCCGTTCCGCCTGCAACTCCGCCCATCGGAAATAGAGACCGCGGAGTATGCCCTCGTCGTCCAGCAACAGTCCGGTCGTGATCGCTCGCTTCCGGATCCGCCGTGCGCGCTTTTCGAGGTCCCGTCGGAGCGCAAGAACACCGCCGATGAACTGTGCCTCGAGCGGTTGCGCATATACTCCCATGAAGAACGTCACCGACTCGAACTCCACGACCCGCGCGAGGATAATGTATCCGGAGCGCAGCGTGAGGCTGGCGGTTCGCTCCGTCACGAGCACTTCGCCCGATCGGAGGAGGTCGCGGAGGAGTACGGAGCGCCCCGGTTCCATGCTTACCACCTGATAGAACGAATATGGCGTGCGGGTGGTCGTGTGGATGAACCGGTGTAACCGTTCATCAATCGGTCCGCGGCGTTCGGCCAGGAACTGCTCCGCGACCGTCGGTTGCCCTTCGGGCCTCCAACTGAAGAGCACCCAACGAATGAACGGATCCGTGCCTGGCTCGTCTATCGTTCGCGGGAGTGGTTTGTTCATCGTATACCAGGTCCACGGATCCTCCGCGGTCTTCGGATGGATGACCTCGGTCACATACTTCATCAGAAGATCCCTTGCTTCCGTGTCGATGCGTCGCACGGAGTCGTACGCCTCTTCCGGCGTGCTGCGCATGACCGAGCCGTGACAGTGCTTATATTTCTTGCCACTGCCGCAGGGACATGGATCGTTTCGGCCAACCGGGGTCATGGAACGAAAGTAAGCGGAATTCCTGAAAGTAGGGAGAGGGGCGGGGGGAGGACCTGGTGAGGAGATAGGATTTAGGATGGAGGTGGTGTGTAGGTGTCTTGCGTAAAAACGTTAGTGCAGACGCGGGGAGGG
>MHAK01000056.1 GCA_001802945.1 Ignavibacteria bacterium RIFCSPLOWO2_12_FULL_56_21
AGCGACGGCCGTGTAGGGATCCCATGCGTAGGGGTCGTCGCGTTTCCTGTCCTCATCGGCGAGGTCAGTAAGCGTACGGATGATCGCGGACCCATCGGGATCGTTTGCTATTCGAACGGAGAATTCGGCAAAGCCGCGGTCGAGCACGTCTTCGTGCGTAAGCGAAATGTCGAAGCCCGGCGCAATACCGAACTCGATCGCGCTTGCAGTGAAGATGTTGGAGAGGAAGGAATCGATAGTGCGGACCTGAAAGTCCGTGTAGTTTTCGAGGATCCCATCGAGGACGTTTCCCGCACGGATGCTGATCTGGTCGGACCTCAGTCCTGTCAGTGGCACCATGACGGCGATGAGGTCCTGCACCCCAAGCGCAATGAGCTTCAGTTCCGTCAGGATCTTTCGCTTCATCTCCGCCGCCGCGTTGTTGGTGAACGTGATGGCGAGGATGTTGGGAAGCTGATTATTCGGGACCTTGTCGGAGAGGAGAAATTCGATGTAGCGGCGGGAGAGGGCGGTCGTCTTGCCGGCCCCCGCCGACGCGGATACAACCAACACCTGCGGAAATCTGATGTCGGAAACGGGGGGAAGAGGACTGTTCATGCGGTGAAGAACGCGTTACGAAGCACAAATCACCATGCACCACTTTGCGACCAGAGATTTACCTAAGCAGCGTACGCTCTTGCTGCATCTTCGTCTGCATCATCATGTTTCCCTGAGGCGTTTGCATGTCCATGTTCTGGTCGATGACAAGCTCCATTTTACGTTCTCGCCCTTCACGGTGCGCAAAATACCGTTTCCCTTTGATGGTACCCGTGATGACTCCCATCCCTGCCCCCAATTCGCCGCTCATCGTCCCCGCCACGTCCAACACGGCAACTTCCACACCATCCAACTCTTCCACGCCGCTGAACTTCGTCGTCATCTTCATCGTGATTGTGAGCTTGCCCATCGGCGTGTCCGTGTTGTTTGTGATCTCATCGTTCCACGTCTCCCCGACGTCAACGACCTTTCCCGGCAGTGTGGGACTTTGCTTGTACTGACCGGACATCATGTCCACCATTTTCTTTGTCTGTTCATCTTTGACCTCTTCCGCCGGGACGGCGTCCAGGATCTTTCCGTTCTTCGCCATCGTCACTTTCAACACAATACCGTCCATCTTCGACATCCGGCTATCGGTCATCGGCTTGTCGTCGACCATCGTCGATGAAGAGTCGACCGATCGGAGTAACACCGCAGTTCCTTGCTTGTCGACGGACTTGACCGCATACGACACGAGTCGCAGGCTTGTCGCCTTCTGGCCGCCACCCGGCATCCCCTCCGCAGTTACGGTTTGCGTGTTCTCTTCGCGGTAGGAATATTTTTCACCCTTCTTGAATTTCACGGTGAGGTCGGCCTTTTGTGCGGAGACCGTCGTCGCGGCCAGTGCGAGCAGAACAAAGAAGCGGGTTGTCATATGTGACCTTTCGAGAAAGTGCGCTTTGGACAAGGAGTCACGCAGTAACGACTTTGGTTGCGGCATTCTGTTACGGCGTTGGAAAAAGTTCCTTCACATCAAGCGAGTATGAATACTTGTCGAAATAGATATTCTCACCCTTCGCTTCCAACTCGCCCCGCTGGAAGTCGACGTTGTCCGAGCGCAGTCCTGCCTTCGCGGGCATCAGGTTCTGACAGTGGTCGCTGTTCGCGGCCATGCGATACTGATCGAGACCTCCGAAGTAGAAGTCCCGAACGCCGCGACGCTCCTCGGGAGTCAGGCTCTTCAGGTATTGCATGGCAAAAATGCCCATATACGGGTCGACCGGCATCCAGCCCCACGGCCGTACGTAAATCTCCGTCCAATCATGGATCGTCTTTCCTCCGGGGAACGTGAACCATGCGGACTGCCATCGGGCGGGAATGCCGTTCAGCCGGCAGAGCGTAATAAACAGCAGCGCTTCCTGGCCGCAATCACCGTACCGCTTCGTCAGACAATAGTCGCTGATGTTTCGGATGGTCGAATATTCGAGGGCATAGCTGTATTGAATGTGCTCCGAGATCCAGTCATAAAACGCTTTTGCCTGAACCAGCGGGTTGTCGGTCGAGCCGGCGATCTCTTTCGACAGGGCACGCACCGCGTCTGTGAACTGGATATGCGGACCTTCGCCGGTGAAATCGCGCACCACAGGGTCGTCAGGGTCGTACGGCTGGACCCGCGAAGCATCAACGTCGAACCTGATACCGTAATGACTATATTCATATTCGACGGAGAAAACGGTCGGCTTGTCTTTGACGCTCGGCTGCTCCATGTACGCGGACCGGATCGGGCTCGATTCCCGGTCGACGCTCGCCGGCGAGGATGAAGAGACAAGGCGAAACCCGGTCTGGAACGGAAATGCGCGGGGGATCGGCAACCACGCGCGGATCGTCTCGTTGGCCGGCGCTGCATTGGCAGACGCTGTGACCTTCATGGTGACGGAAAATGTTTTTGGCAGAACGTATGGTGTGCCCGAGGACTTTGCCGCGGCAGTGATCTCTTGTGCCGTTGTCCAGACGCGCTGTTCGAAGGCTCTGTTGTCCGGCGGATTGATCCGCCGTGCGACAATGTCCGGATAGCGCCAGAAGAGGTTGCTGCGGCTGACGCCGTTGTAGAGCGTGTCGCCGTCGATGATCCGGATGTCGAACCGTCCCGCCACGATCCATTCCTCAAACTCTTTCTGCGTTACGTCCCGCACGGCACGCTGCACCTGCTTCCACACTTCCTCCTGTGTATACGGATAATCGAGCCTGATCCGGCGCAGCCGGTCGAGCTCAATAGCCAGAAGACTCTTCTGTTTCGGGTCATTTTCGCCGGACAATGCTTCGGTCAATGCAGATGCTGCTTCGGAAAAGTGCCCCTGAACCTCCAGCGCTGCAGCGCGTTGAAGCGTGTTCTCCTGCGAGCGGAGGGGTACGCAGAACAGCAAGGCCAGTGCGGCGATGGAACATACTCGTCTCATTCGGGTTCTCCTTCGAGCCAAGTCACCGTACCAATACGGGACAATTCTGTTGCGATGAACACCTTGTTCTTGCGTGCGTCCAAGTCGGCAACGCCAATCGCCAACCGCAGGAACGCGCGCTTCTTCGGCATGTCGAATGAATCCTTGACTTCCTCATAGCATTCCATTGCGAGCGTTTCGAAGAACGGCCGGAAGCGATTCATCCAATGCTGCGATGTGAACACCTGCATCATGTCGATGACATCCTGCTGAAATCGAAAAAACCGTTCCGCATCGTGAAGCTGGTCGGGCCGAACTCCCAGGACCATCGTGTACATGGTGCATGTCTTCGCCGCCGGGTTGACAACAACACGAAACGTGCGATCGAATGCCGGATGAGGTCTTTGGTGAAGCGTGAAGAGGCGCACAATGTCGATGATGTCCGTCGTTTCGCCCGCTTCGAGGAGATTCGATTCCGTCTTTCCCGCCTCCTCCTGTCGAGCCTTGCGCACTTGCGAGAGCTCCGACATAGCCTCGACTGGACTCAGGTGTTTCGTACGTCGCTGAGCCGCAAATCGCAGTTCAGTTCCCGATTGTTCGCGATAGACGTCGCTGATCTTCTTCTGTTCGAGCTGCACAAATATGTCCCTGCGGTTGCGGTGGCCGGGACGGAAAAAGAACGCATCCACGAGGAACGGCCTCATGCGTTCAAAATCGATGACATCACTGTGCGCAGCGACGAGCGCAACGAGCAACATGAGGAAGCAGTAGAAGCCGAGCGAGTACGCCGTAGCAGTGCTCGGGGTGGTGAACAGTTCTCCCACAACATCCGCAAATCCTTTCACCGGAAGGACCAGTCCGGCAGCGCCGAACCAGGCGACCGCTCCGCGCGGAAAACGTAACCAGACACTGATTTTCCCCGCACTCCACAGCAGCCTCATCACCCACAGGAGGCCGTAACAGAATGCCGTAATGGTCAGTCCTGAAATGGCGTTGGACATGGTTGTCGCAGCAGAAGGCTGAGCATCACTCCGCTCCTGGCAAGGTCGGGTGCTACGTCGTCAATGCGCCTCATGGATGTGCGCCGTGGCAAGATAATGAAAACGAAGGCGTGAGCAAAGACACGAAAGCCCGGCCATTCGCAAGAACGACCGGGCATGGCACTCGAACATCGCCGCAGATCAAGCGAAGCTTTTTACCGCCCGCTCTACGGTTTCGTACTCTTTGAAGACCTTGACGAGCTGTGTTATGACGAACAGGCTTTCCACTTTGTCCGTCACGGACGCCAAGCGAAGATCGCCCCCTTTATTCTTTACGGATGTCAACGCCGCAATGAGCGTACCCAGTCCCGTGCTGCTCACGTACCTCAAATGACCGAGGTCGAGGACGATGTTGTGAGTACCTTTGCTGAGAAAATCATAGATCCTTTCTCTCACGTTTGCGGTCTCTGGCTCTCCCATCAAGTCGCCTTTGAGCGACAGAACGGCCACCGTGCCGTGCATCGATTCTTTGATTGTCATAGTCGATCGTGTGCAGGTGTGTCTTTGTGGGAATGCGACAGCAATGATAATGCGATTTATGAGGAATGTCAACGAGGTCGGGACGGAGGTCATGCCAGAGGGAGATGCATCTCAGGCAGCTCAAAAGAGCGCAGCTTTACCTTAGATAATCCGCAATCACCACAGACCTAGAACCGACTAATGTCTCTCCCAAACACCAGCGTCTTGAACCAATCGAACATGACGAGCATTTTGTTCTTGATGCCCATCAGACGCGTAAGATAGACCGAACGCCAGAACAGGAATGTCGCGAACCCGCCGGTCTTGGATTTCTCAAGGTCGGCAAGAGCCTTGTTGCCGCCGATATACGCGAGCATTCCGTAGTGCCTGTACCGGAACGGCCTTGGCTCTTTTCCGGACGCGCGCTGATTCAATGCGATGCCAAGATAGTGTCCTTGCTGTTGCGCCACCTGCGCCGTCATCGGCAGGCTGAGGTCACCGATCGTCGCACAATCCCCGAATGCATACACATCATGTCGGCCGACGACACGCAAGCGATCGTCCGTTACGATCCGGCCGAGGCTGTCCTTCTGGAACGAACACGTTTTCGTCAGCAGTCGCGGGACGACGCCCGTCGACCACACGAGAAGTCCGTAGGGAACTCGTTCGCCGTTCTTCAGCGTGACGTGGTCCGAACCGAGCCGCGCAACAGGAGTGCGCGTCCGGACTTCGATGCGCTGACGGCGAAAGAGGCGTTCTGTGTACGCGCTCAGGGTAGCATCGAACGTGGTGAGAATGCTGGAACCGGCTTCCAGAAGCGTGATACGCACGTCATTCCACAGCAACGGATAGGCGCGGCTTAGGTCTTCGCGCAAAAGATCGTGCATCTCAGCCGCAAACTCCACGCCCGTCGGCCCTCCTCCAACAACGACGAAGTGCAGCAATCGTCGCCGTTCCGTGTCGTCGATATCCGGCCGCGAGGCGCGCTCACAGCATTCGATGATGCGCTGACGAATTGCCCGCGCATCCGCAACTTCTTTGAGAAACAGCGCATGCTTCACCACGCCGGGAATCCCGTACGTGTTCACTCCTGCACCGACGCCGATCACCAGGGCATCATACGCAAGAGTGAACGCGCTGTCCGATCCCTTGCATGCGACTGCGCGCCGACGGGAGTCGATCTTTGTACAGGCGGCTTCATAGAATATTGTCCCGCGTTTCGCCTGACGAACGGGCTCGACGACGCTCCGGAATTCGATAGTCCCGACGGTTGTACTGGGAAGGAGGGGTGTGAAAAGAAAGTGATTGCGCGGACTAACAACGATGACTTCGAATTTTTGGGCGTCGATCGTCTTCAGCAGGCTGAAGGAACTGAATCCGCTGCCCAGAATGAGGAGGCGTTTCTGTCCGCTGCCCATGGATGAGGTTATTGCGCCGCCGTGGGTTGGAGATTCGACGGAAGGTCGACGGAGTCTGTATCGGCCGTCAATGAGCCAAAGAAGCCGAGCGAACCCGACATGTTGGTATACTCCGGTTGATCCACCCTGATCGAGAACCGGTCCTGAAAATAATTTGCCAGGGCAAAATAGGTGAAGAAATTGCGGTCGGCCTGGTTCAGTATAAAGACGGCGCGGAGCATGCGGACATTGGTGAGCCCGTATGCGTTGTAGATGCCTTCGAGCGTTGCACGGTACGGACCGTTCGTAAACACGGCAACGTTGCGCTCCGGCAAGGTAAAAGGATTTGGCTCATTGTTGGCCGCGCGCCGACC
>MHAK01000057.1:0-475 GCA_001802945.1 Ignavibacteria bacterium RIFCSPLOWO2_12_FULL_56_21
ATCTCTGCCGTCGTCATCCCGGTAAAGGTCACACAGTGGCAACCTGCCCCCGCAGTCGGAGTTGATGCGGCGCGCATCCTTCGGCTCGTCCGTGAACGATCAGAAAGATTTGCCCAACCTTTGCCTATTGCAACTGAGGAACGACCTTGAATAAGACCGTGCTCATCGTTCTCGCTCTAATCGGCGGGATTATCGTCATTGCCGGTGGATGGGGCATCTCCACCTACAATTCCATGGTGACAGCCGATCAGGCGGTCCGATCGTCATGGTCGCAGGTGGAGAACCAGTATCAGCGGAGGTCGGACCTGATCCCGAATCTTGTCGAGACAGTGAAAGGATTCGCCAAGCAAGAACAAACGGTGCTCGAAAATGTAACGGCGGCGCGGGCACGGGTTGGCCAGATGACAGTCACCCCCGAAGTGCTCCGCGATCCAGAGGCATTTGCGCGATTTCAGCAGGCGCAGGACGGCTTGTC
>MHAK01000057.1:488-23108 GCA_001802945.1 Ignavibacteria bacterium RIFCSPLOWO2_12_FULL_56_21
CAGGACGGCTTGTCGCAGGCTTTGTCGCGACTCCTTGTCATCACAGAGAATTACCCAAATCTGAAATCCGATCAGAATTTTCTGACACTGCAATCTCAGTTAGAGGGGACAGAAAACCGCATCAGCGTTGAACGCCGGCGGTTCAACGAGACGGTGGAAAAATACAACGTCATGATCAAGCGTTTCCCTGCATCTTTCATCGCGGGTATGGGCGGCTTTGGCGAAGTACAGTATTTCAGGGCCGTGCAAGGTTCGGAACAGGCTCCTCAGGTGAAGTTCTAATGCCGGTGCTTCGTTCTATCGTTATCGTGTTGGCAGTATGCGCCTTCGCGGGAGTCTCCAGCGGACAGGACGTCGACATTCCACGTTTGGACCAGCGCGTCACGGATTTTACAAATTCCCTCTCGTTTGCTGAATGGACCTCGCTTGAAAAGGAACTGAAAGCGTTTGAGGATTCGACGTCGAACCAGATCCTCGTGCTCGTGGTGAGTTCGACGGGTCAAACGGTCATTGAAGAATATGCGAACCGTGTGTTTGAGGAAAACCGGCCCGGCCAGGAGGGGAAGAACAACGGCGTTCTTATCGTTGTGGCGATTGACGATCGGGCCGTTCGGATCGAAGTTGGCTATGGACTGGAAGGCGTCCTGACGGACGCCCTTTGCCGGCAGGTCATTGAAAAGGAGATGAAGCCCAGGTTCCGCGACGAGCAGTATTTTGGGGGCTTGATCGCCGGCGTGTATGCCATCGCCGGCGCAGTGGCCGGCGAATACATTGTGGATACCCGCGGTAAGACCGGTCCGGGTCTGGGACTCGGGGCGATCGTTTTCTTCGGCGTGGTGTGGTTATTCTTCCTTAGACCGCTCATGACCGTACGACGTCGTGCGAGCATTTCATCGCGGGGCAGTCGCTACTATTCAGGCTGGGGCTGGCCCGGTGGTTTCGGCGGTGGAGGAGGGAGTTTTGGCGGCGGAGGAGGATTCAGCGGCGGCGGAGGTCTCTCCGGCGGTGGCGGGGCAACTGGAAGGTGGTAGGAACATGCTGATCGTCATGAAGTCGGAAGCAGCGCAGAACGATGTTGAACGGGTCAAGGAAAAGGTCCGTTCGCTGGGATTTGTACCTCACGAGATTCCGGGAGCACAGCGCGTTGCGATAGGGATCACCGGCAACAAAGGCGGGCTGGACCCGAACTTGTTTTTGAGCATGAATGGGGTGCAGGATGCAGTTTCTGTTTCGAAGCCATTCAAGCTTGTCAGCAGGGAGGTCAAACAGGAAGATACCGTAATCGATGTCGGCGCCGATCGTATCGGCGGCCGTGAACTGACGGTGATTGCCGGTCCGTGCTCCGTCGAAAGCCGACAGCAGATCCTCGAGACCGCAGAGATACTGCGCGACATGGGAGTGCGGTTCCTGCGCGGAGGCGCCTTCAAGCCCAGGACGTCGCCGTATGCGTTTCAGGGATTGAAGATCGAAGGGCTTGAATTCCTGAAGGAAGCGGCGGAACGCACAGGGCTGCATGTCGTCACCGAGGTGAAGGACACGGAAACGATCGCCGCCGTGTCCGAGTGCTCGGACATACTGCAGGTAGGGGCTCGGAACATGTACAATTTTTCGCTGCTTGAACGCCTGGGTGAACTCCGTAAGCCGGTCCTTTTGAAACGCTCATTTGCCGCAACGGTTGAAGAACTGCTCATGGCGGCCGAGTATCTCGCCTCCCGCGGGAACTATAATATCATCCTGTGTGAACGGGGCATTCGTACGTATGAAACGTATACAAGGAACACGCTGGACCTGAACGCAGTCCCCCTCTTGAAATCGCTCTCGCATCTTCCGGTATTCGTCGACCCGAGTCACGGGACAGGCCGGTGGGATCTCATTACTCCAATGGCACTCGCTGCGGTTGTGGCAGGGGCGGACGGCGTCATTGTTGAGGTCCATCCTGATCCGGCGGCTGCGCTCTCGGACGGATTCCAATCTCTGCGGCCCGATAAGTTCCGGACGTTGCTTGCGCGGCTTCAAGAACTGGCGCCGTTTGCCGGCCGGCAATTGACGCTTGCGCCGTCTTTTAAGATATCGGCGACGAACTGACATGCCAACCCCCCGCCGGATACAACTCCTCTTCGTCGAAGACGCACCCGACACGGTACGTTTGGTGGAGACATATCTTGCACGATATGAGGGAGCGTCATTCGAACTTATTTGGAAAGACAATGGTCCGGCGGCAATCCGGGAGATTGAATCGAACCCCGACATCGACCTTATTCTGATGGATTATTTCCTTCCAGGTATCAATGGACTGGAGACCACGCGTCAGCTCCTGGAACGGAACTGCACGATCCCCATCGTCTTCCTGACCGTCAACAAAGACATGGATCTCGTAGTGGAAGTGATGAAACTGGGCGTACGGGATTACATCATCAAGGACGACATCACCAGTCATGTCTTTCCCCAGACCCTTGTTGCACTGTATGAAAAACGGCGATTGCAGGTCGAAGTGGAAGAACTCGAGATCCGTCGAAGCCGCCTCGAGGCCATGCAGGAGATGGTCGTGACCATAACGAATGAGATCGCCATGCCCTTGGAGGCGATGAAGGGGGTCATTCGTGAGCTTGGGGAGCATGCGCACGCAGAAAAGGCGCAGCGATACCTTTCTCTTATTGGCGAGAATATTACCCGGATAGAAGGGAAGATTGAAAAGCTGAAGAACCTTCGGGAAGACAAAACGGTGCAGTATATTAAAGATATTCGCATGATCGACCTGTCGTGATGATGCGATTATGAACCTCGTCAAACAGTATTTCACTTCCGACGATCTCGATCAGATCACACATGCAGTCACGGCGTCCGAACGGCAGACTGCCGGAGAGATCCGTGTGGAGATACGTCAACGTCGCTCGCGCCAGGAGCGGCAGATGTCCGTCGAACACATAGCCCGTCGGGAGTTTGAAGCCCTGGGTATGACCGGTACAGCAAACCGGACCGGCGTCATGTTGTTCCTGCTTCTCGAGGACAAGGAATTCTGCATCCTTGCCGACGAAGGTATTCATGCACATGTCGATCCGGAGACCTGGACCACAATAGCAACATCCATGGCGGACAAGTTCGGGAGGCGCCAGTTCCGCGACGGGCTCATTGAAGCCGTGAAAGCCGTGGGAGACGTATTGCGGCGTCACGTGCCTCGGTCCGCGGGAGACAGGAATGAGCTTTCCGATGACGTACATGTCCGGTGAGAATGCCATGTCCATGAATGTCAAAGTCGCCGTTGCTCAGATTGATGCACGGGTAGGAGACCTGAAGGGAAATCTGGAGCATCATTGCGAAAGCGTCGAGGCAGCTCGGAAACTCGGAGCCCGCCTGGTCATCTTTCCTGAATTGAGCCTGACCGGATATTCACTGCGGGATCTCGCATGGGAGGTCGCCCTGGATCCGGCAGCGGACCCTCGCCTTGCGCGTCTGCGGAAAGCGAGCAAGCAGGTCTCCGTCGCGTTCGGTTGCGTCGAAGGCGGAAGTGACCACGGCATCTACAACAGTGCCGTTTTCCTCGAAGACGGAGAAGTTCGCCACATTCACCGGAAGGTCTATCCGCCGACATATGGGATGTTCGAGGAGGGAAGATATTTTTCGGCCGGATCTTCGGTGTGTGCCTTTGAAAGCCGTCATGGGCGATTTGGCATGCTTATTTGTGAGGACATGTGGCACGTGACGCTGCCTTATCTGCTTGCGTATGATGGTGCAGAAGCCATCTTTTGCTTGACGGCCAGTCCCACGCGATTGGGGGCCGACCGTACAGACCTTGACAACCGCGGGGTCAATCATGAGCATCAGCGAAGCTATGCGCGGCTGCTCAGCATCTACACCGTTTTTGCGAATCGTGCCGGGTTTGAAGACGGCGTGAACTTCTGGGGAGGTTCCGCGATCATGACCCCGTCGGGGGTTTCTGCGGCCACTGCAAAGCTGTTTGACGAAGACCTTATTTCTGCACCGCTTCTCGGAACGGACATCCAGCGTGCGCGTCGATTCTCACGGCATATGCTGGATGAACGCATGGACATAGTGCTCCGCAACCTTCAGAAGATTTCCGATCGCAGGCGTTGATCCCCCCGATTCATTGAAATTCCTGCATTACTTTCGTAGATTAAAAAATATGCAGAATTTCCACGCCCGCTTTTAACTCATTCCGCATGGACCTCACACAGATTTCCCCCTTTAGCGATCATTCTCCTGTTTTAGACAAACAGAACCCGTTCGAATCGATGATGCATCGGTTCGACATTGCAGCGCAATTGCTGAAAACTGAACCGGGAGTATACGAGTATCTGAAAACGCCAGTGCGACAAGTGATCGTTTCCATCCCGATTTCGATGGACGACGGGGAAGTCAAAGTGTTCGAGGGATACCGGGTCATTCATAATGACATCCTCGGTCCTGGCAAAGGCGGGATTCGTTTTGCCCCGGATGTCACATTGGATGAAGTCAAAGCTCTCGCGGCATGGATGACCTGGAAATGCGCCGTGTTGAATATTCCGTTTGGAGGCGCCAAAGGCGCCGTCAAATGCGACCCAACGCGCCTGTCCCCGCTTCAGATCGAGAAGATTACTCGTCGATACACGTCGGCCCTGTTGGATTTCATCGGTCCAGATAAGGACATTCCCGCTCCGGACATGAACACGAACGAGCAGGTGATGGCCTGGATCATGGATACGTACAGCATGCATATGCGGCGGACAGAACCCGCCGTCGTGACGGGAAAGCCGCTTGCGCTGGGTGGTTCGCTCGGCCGCCGTGAGGCCACTGGACGAGGATGCATGATCGTGACGCTGGCTGCCATGAACAAAATGGGACTGAAGCCGCAGCAGACATCGGTCGTCGTCCAAGGATTCGGCAACGTTGGGTCGACGACGGCGCACTTGATGGCAGATCAGGGTTGCAAGGTCATCGGTATCAGCGATATCAGCGGGGCGTATTACAGCAAGAAGGGGATCGACCTTCGCAAGGCATCGGAGTGGGTGAACGTGAACCGTTCGCTCGCCGGTTTCACCGGCGGAGACAGATTGAGTCAGGAAGAGCTCCTGGAGCTGGAATGCGATGTTCTGGTTCCGGCAGCGAAGGAAGATCAGATCACAAAGCGGAATGCGGGAAAGATCTCCGCGAAGATCATCTGTGAAGGCGCGAACGGTCCCACATCGGCCAATGCAGACCCGATCCTGCTGGAAAAAGGCATACTCGTGATCCCCGATATATTGGCAAATGCAGGCGGGGTCACTGTTTCATACTTCGAATGGGTACAAAATCGCATCGGATACTTCTGGTCCCTGGAACGCGTACACAAGCGACTGGGGAAGATGATGTCCGAAGCGTTCGACAACGTCTTTGAGACCGCGGAAAAACACAAGGTCTCCCTCCGCATCGGTGCATATGTCGTTGCGATCGACAGGGTTTCACAGGCGCTCAAACTTCGCGGCATCTACGCATGAGCAACGTGTCCGCACTCCTGTGGACTGCGGGCGTGATCGTGTCCTTTGCCCTTCCAGCGCATTCTCAGGAAGCTCCGAGCCGCGTTGCCGCATCGCGTGCGCGTACTGCAGCAATGAACGTAGCAGAACAAGTCCTGCGCGAGGCGCGCCCCCTGTTGCCGGCCCAGATATTCCTGGCCGTCGATGGCGGTTTGGAACAACGTGAGGTCGAGGCGGGATTTCTCGAAGTCCTTCTGCGGTCCGGCGTCGTACCGCATCTTGAACGCGGTGCGGGCGAACCGGAGGCTGCACTGTTTGTTCGGATGTCGACAGAGGGAGACGGCGTATGGATGTGCGACGTTCGAATCGAAAAGGGAAGAGCCCGGACGGTGCTCTATGCGCGCCAGGTGGAAGCGTCCGACGAAGAGGAAGACGCTTTTGCGAAAGTGCTGGTCCCCGTCGTGCTTGTCGCCAGCGCGGTGCTTGTGATCTACCTCCTCTTCACCGTACGAAGTTGATGAAACGAGTCCTGTCATCGTGGATCGTGGTGATTGGGCTGGGAGCGGTTGCTGATGCCCGTCAGGATTCGTCAACAGTTCGTATGATGCTCCTGGGCGATGTGAACCTTGGCCGGAAAGTCGGTCAAGCGATCTTGAAAGGCGACACGCTGTATCCCTTCGTTAACGCCAGAGAGCGGCTGGAAGCGGTGGACCTGGTGTTTGCCAACTTGGAAAGTCAGTTGACCGATCAGGGAGGAGAGACGCAGCATCCGAGGGACAATTTGATCTTTTGCGGTCCGCCTGCCGGGGCATGGACTCTCGGTCGGAGCGGGTTGGATATTGTGTCGACGGCGAACAACCACGCCTTCGACTACGGATTCAAGGGATTACACGAGACGATAACGGCATTGAACGATGCCGGCGTAGCGTTGGCGGGTACTTCCGGAGCAGCCGTGAGGGCTTTTCCCCCGGCGACAATTGCGCGCAATGGGATCCGATTCGGATTTCTCGCATATACGGAATTCGTCAACATCAAAGGGAACTGGTCCGACCATATAGCCGTCTACGACAGTGCTCGGGCTGCAGACGACGTGCAGCATTTGCGTCAGAATGTCGACATCGTCATCGCCAGCTACCATGGAGGCGCGGAATATGTCACCCGGCCAAGGTCACGGACGCTCCGGAACCTTCGGGCGCTTGCATCTGCCGGAGCGGACATCGTCGTCGGTCACCACCCGCACGTGCCGCAGGGAGTGGAACGGCGCGGCACATCCGTCATTCTGTATTCTCTGGGCAACTTTGTGTTCTATCAGCCGCAGCATTACTGGACGCAGATCGGCCTTGCTGCCGAAGTCACAGTGGTGAAGCGGGGCGACAGTACTCGGGTGTTGGAGATTCTCCTCCATCCCGTCGCCGCAGGGCTTCAACCCGGCTGGCGCATCAGTGCAGGCGCTCTGGACAGTCTGGATCGCCGATTTCAATCAACTACATCGCATTCCGTTCGCCGGGATGCGGACATCTTTAGGGTCGACGTTGCGAACTAAATCATTCTTCGTTCATATGCTTGCGGTTGCCTCATTCACAACATTGTACTGGGGATGCTCCACCGACGAGGCGACACAACAGTTGTCGGCCGAGGAACGATTTCGGCTGGGGAAGTACTATTTTGACGACGAAGATTATCTCGAAGCTCTCGAAGAGTTCAAAGTTGTGACCTTGCAATATGGAGGAACACAATGGGCGGACGACGCACAGTTCTACATGGCGGAATCCCGGTTTCTTAGAGAGGAATTTGTTCTGGCGGTGTATGAATACGACGTGCTCTTGCGGACAATGCCGACAAGTCCTTTTGTTCGGCTCGCGCGATTCCAAAAGGCCGGGTGCAACGATGCATTGTCGCCGGGTTCGGACCTGGACCAGGAATATACTCGTAAAGCAATCGACGATTATCAGTCATTCCTGGAATACTTCCCGACAGATTCTCTCGCGACGGTTGTAGAGGGCAGGATTGTAGAGCTGACGACGAAGCTCGCGAAGAAAGAATTCGACAGCGGGCTTATCTATATGAAGATGGCCTATTATAAGGCTGCGACGTTCTATTTCGACCTTGTGTTGGAGCGATATCACGACACTCGATATGCAGAACCAGCGCTGTTCCACAAGGGAGAGGCGCTCGTGAACCGCAAACGCTACCCGGAAGCTGTTTCAGAACTTTCGAGGTTCCTTGACAAATATCCTTCCAGTGAATTTCGGCCCGAAGTGGAGCGTCTGCTGAACGATGCCCGCGAATCTCTGGCAACCGGCGTCGTTGTCCGTCCAACGGCTTCGGATTCTATGGAAACCCACTCCCAGATACCATGAGAGAACCTCCACGGCCGTCGAAACCGGTCCGCGTCTCTCACGTCGAGATGACCGAAATGGTCCTTCCGAACGACACGAACCGTCTCGGCAATCTCCTTGGCGGCCGACTTATGCAATGGATCGACATTGCAGCTGCGATCTCATCGTGGAGACATACGAATCGGATCTGCGTGACTGCGTCCGTCGACGAACTGAATTTCCTCCATCCCATCAAGGCCGGGGAGATCGTCGTGCTCAGGGCCTCCGTGAATCGAGCGTTTCGAACTTCCGTCGAAGTGGGTGTTCGTGTCAGCAAGGAAAATCCTCAAACAGGAGAAACGCGGCACACCAACACCGCGTACCTGACGTTCGTTGCGCTAGACAACGACGGGAAGCCAGTCCAAGTGCCGGCATGCCGTCCCGAGACCGCAGACGAACGCCGCCGTTTCAAAGATGCGGCTCGCCGACGCCGTCTGCGCCTTTTGCACCGGCATCGATCGTAGGTGGGGGAACGGGAGCGCACGGTGCACCCCGCCATTCGAAGCCTGATCGTGGGTCTGCCTGCGGCTCTTGCCGCAATCGCGATCTTTGGTCCTGTAATGTTCGCACAATCCTTCGTCCCGTTCGGACCCCTCCTCATGATCGACCTGCCCGAACCGTTCGACCGGGGGATCTCCCTCGACGAAATTGCGGGCGACTCCATCTTCGTTCTCTTGTGGAACACAACCACACATCGCCTTGCAATCGCCTCCGCAGATACGGGCCTGACGCATTGGAACGTCCGGCCTCTTACAGTGAATTTCTCGTTTGACGATGTTCTGTACGCCAGCATTGATGTCGGCGCACTCCCTGCGTTGATCTTTCCCGATCGTTCCGCAAGAATAATCCGTATTGTCAAAGATTGGACAAGTGCTGATTCGCTGGTGGCCGACAAAAGCCTCGCCCTGGACCGAATTCCAACGCTTGTCCTGGCAAGCGATATCGACCGCGATGGCCGAGGCGATTTGCTGGTGTTAGATACTGGCGAGCCCGGTATTCTCCCTGTGCTCAACCGTGGCGGTGGCGTTTGGCAGAAAGCGTCTCTCATCGCACGTGAACTTCCGATCCGGGCCATGGCGCTCACACACCTCAACAATGATGTGATGGTGGACTTGATTGCTGTGGATTGGGTGCGGAGCGAACTCCACACGCTCTATGGCGTGGGTAAGGGAAGATTCCTCGACCAGGGAATTTTTCCTGTGGAGGCGGCCGTTGATCGTATCGTACTCGACCCCGCAGAAGGCGAACATCCTCTCCGGGCATTTCTGCTGCAATACTCGCCCGCTCTTGTGGAATCGTGGGAAATGGACGAACAGGGCGATTTCCATCTCCGTGAAAAGTTCTCGATCGAAAAAGGGATTGTCGATGTCAGCGTGCTGCAGAAGACGGGTGAGGCAACCGAATTTGCGGTCCTCAGCTCACAGAGTGCATTGCGACTCTACACGTTTGGCCATCGACCTCTCCCGGCAGATCTGATAGAATTCGGCGTTCCCTTTGAACCTGTCGGCATGGTGAGGATGCGCGGCGTCGGACTGATAACATTGAGCCATGGGATGAAGTCTGCCGTCATGTATCGCCGGGAAACGGACGCCAGCGCTCTGACCGATTCGGTCTCGTACGCTGTGGGAAGGTGGCCGACTGGAATCGATACGGTCGACGCGAACGGGGACACTCTCGTCGACCTCGTCGTGGCGAATCAGAAAAGCAGTACAGTGTCGTTCCTCCTGGGGAAGGGGGACGGCATATTCAGCGGACAGATCCCCTTTGACATACCCGGCGGGCCAACGGGGATTCTCGCAGGAACTTCCGGGGACACTGTAGCACGCATCTATGCGACGCATCCGTCCCCACAGATTCTCTCGGTGTCGGAGATCGATGTCGCACACCAATCATTGACGTCGTCCGAGATTCCAACGCCCGGCATACCCGACCTCTTGTCCGAGATCCACGGCGGTTCAAATACGATTATGGTTGCTGCGCTGAATATCTCGTCGGGCGCAGGATCGGTATTGTCATTGTACGAGCGTCTGAAGGCAGAGACTTTTCTCGAACGGACGTTTCGCCTTGCTCCCCCTTCGATACTCGTGGGGGCGACGATGACGCTGTTCGACGCGGATGACGTTCCCGACATTGTCTTTGCATACAAGCCTGACGACAGCAGTGATGTCACGATCGGAGTAGCGTACGGCGATTCTGCATTTGTCCTCAGGCGGCGCAAAGCGATACAGGATATTCCTGTTCGGGACGTGCGAAGAGCGTATGTGTGGTCAGCCGACCTCAACGGCGACGGCTTTAAGGACCTGGTCGTCGCTTTTCCTCGGACTTCTCAGCAGGTGTTCACATTGCAGGCGAAGTCCGATTCGACCTTTGACGGTCCACGTATTGTCGATTCGCTCGTTCGGCTCGAGGAGTTCGCACAATTCCGCGTTGTCGATGTCGATGGCGACGGCCTGCCGGACCTCGTAGCATCGCTACCCCAGCGGGGCGGCGTGGGATGGTGGCACAATCTCGGCGGCACATTCGCTCCATGGCGCTTTCTGGCAGGGTCCACGGATATCTCGGGTTTTGTCGTGTGCGACCTCAATCGCGACGGTGTTGCGGACATCGCCGTTACTCATCCGCGGGGAGGGTTCATCACAATTCACAGCGGTCGGACGTTCGAATGGGGAGTCCGTCATCCATGAAGAATGACTCGACGCTGATCATTTCCTGCCTTTGTGTGATGGCGGCGACGATGGCTTTCGGGCAAGAGCATATTTCCATTGCTGCAAGAGAAATGGAACGCGCACGTCGGGACGGAAAGCACGTCGAGAAACCCGGGAAATGCGGGACTGCCTTTGCTGTGGCGGCTACTGCATCGGATCGACCGATGACGGCGAAAACTATGGGGGTAGAGAGGCCGGTACTGCAGACGCAAGTGTTCAGTCCGTCCGGAAAGTTTGTGATTCACTACGACACGACCGGAACGAACAGGCCTGCATTGCTCGACGGGAATGGCGTGCCGATCCCGGGAACGCATCGGGCATATGCGGAATCCGCGGCAGTTGCGTTCGATCGTGCGTGGAGTGCGGAAATCGACGGACTTGGGTACGTGCCACCGCCGTCGGATATCCTCGACGGAGGCAGCAGTGCATACGATGTCTACGTCATACATCAAGCTGCCGGGATGTTCGGTGAAACCATTCGTGACAACACTCCGGTATCGACCACTCCGAACGAGAAATCTGTGACGTGGGTCCTTATCGATAACGATTTTGCGGGTTTGCGGACGCCGGGAATTGCCGGCCTACAAGTAACGGCGGCACATGAGTTCTTCCATGCCATTCAAGTTGGCTCGTATGGCTTGTGGACCGAAACGGAATTCTATTGGTACGAACTCACGGCGGCGTGGATGGAAGATGTCGTCTTTGGCGAAGTGAACGACTATGTGTACGATGTCCGGGATTTCTTTACATCATTTCGGACGACGGGCTTCACTGCTCTCAATTCGTTCTGGCCGGGATACGAACGGTCGGTATTCGCTCACTTCTTGAGTCGTCGTTTCGATACGTCCGTTATCAAAAGGATATGGGACTACATAGGTTCACAGCGAACCATACCCGCCTTGCGTTCGGCACTCGCAGAACGCGGCGTGACACTGGAACAGGCGCTCGGAGAATTTGCCGTTTGGAATTTCTTTACGGGTGACAGAGCCGACACGGTGCGATACTATGCGGAAGGCCACTTATATCCTCGGCAAACACCGCTTACGATGGCGACAGCAATGGGGGCGACGACCACTCTCTCATACTTGTTCAGTCCACTTTCCCAGGGTCATCTCGTGTTCGCGACAGCTGGAGACACCCTTGTCGGGATACTCGCGAGAACGGATGAAGCCTCAGGTGAGCAGCAAGGGTCGATCGTTCTATCGATGAACGATCCGAGACTGCCGCGACAAGAGATCGTCGGCGGCTGGCAACTTGGACTCCGCGCTGAAGATCCGCGGGCTTGGGAGGTGGAGTATTTCAGCGCTGCGACGAGACGCCCAACCCTGCGAACGCATCCGCGCGTGTCTCCAAATCCCTGGGTTCTCTCTTCGTCGCGTGACTTGGTCCTTCCGGTTGCCGGAGAAATCGAAGACCGCGTGAGTGTGTGGCTTGTATCTGCTGCATTCGAGGTGGTCAATGTCGGCGAGTTCACGCCGAGCTTTGTTCACGGAGCGCTGGCCGTACGGGTTCCTGCGGCGAGAGTGGCAGGAAAGATCGCTTCCGGCACATATGCTGTCGTGGTCCGATGCGCGGGCAAAGAGAATTTCTGGAAGCTCGCGGTGGTTCGATGAGATCATCCTCGGTGAAGCTGGACAGCGTGTCAAAACGGTTCAATCGAAGGACCATCTTCGAAAAAGTCTCGGCGTCGGTGAATGCGCCTGGCTCATTGGCGATCACCGGGCGGAACGGTTCGGGCAAGTCGACGCTCGTGAAGATCCTCGCGGGAGTTCTTTCCGCGACGGAGGGGAAGGTCTCACTGACTGTCGACGGACATGAAATTCCGCGGGAGCTGCTGTACCAACAAGTCGGTTTTGTCTCCCCGTACTTGATGTTGTACGACGAATTCTCCGCGGCGGAAAACATCCGTCTCCTCGAATCGATGCGATCCGGCAGGAGAGCGGCTGACACGGAGATCGATTCGTTATTGGATATGGTGGGGCTAGCACATCGGCGGAATGACCGGATCGGTACATTCTCCTCAGGGATGAAGCAGCGTGCCAAGTACGCCGTGGCGTTGATCCACCGCCCCGCCATGTTGATACTCGACGAACCCACGTCAAACCTTGATGCAGAAGGGATTGCCATCGTGCGGGGCGTTGCGGAGCGGCAGAGCACTTCGGGTATCCTCATTGTTGCGACGAACGATTCCGAAGAAGCGGGCTGGTGTTCGCAGCAGATCCCCCTTGGAATCGGCTGATTTCTTGCTGATAGAGGGACAATTCCCTATTATGAGAATGTGATGAGTGTGCGTGCACAAATAGGCGCAGTCGTTGTAAAAGACGTGCGATCTGAGGTCCGGAATCGCTATGCGATCAACGCTCTGGTGATGTTCGTGGTCACCGCCGTGGCAACGATCCTGTTTGCCCTGCGATCGGAGCAGCCTGGACCGGCCACGTTGGCGGGGATGTATTGGGTGGTCATCTTTTTCTCGGCCATGTCCGGACTGGCCCGCATCTTTGTCAGTGAAGAGGAGAGGGGAACCGCGTTGACGCTCCAGTTAACGACATCACCCGGCATTCTCTTTGCCGGCAAACTGGCGGTGAATACTGGGCTGACTCTTCTCCTCACGCTGTCTGTTTCTGCCTTGTATATAGTGACCTTCCCGGGTTTTGTTATTCGATCCCCGGATATTTTTGCGCTCACGGTCCTCCTTGGGAGCATAGGATTCTCCGCTTCAGCCACTATTCTGGCGGCAATCATAGCAAAGGCGAACTCGCGCGGAACCCTGTATCCGGTATTGTCGTTTCCCATCCTGATTCCGCTGCTCATGACAGTGATGAATGCAACGGAGAAGGCACTGGAGGGGGCGGCATTCATCGAAGCGGTCGGTGACATGCAAGTGCTCGTTGGATATTGTTTGATCATGATTGCAGGCTCGTTCCTGTTATTCGACTATGTTTGGAATGATTAGTGTTACATTCGTGAGTCTTGGTAGGCGAAGTCTCTTCATCGCTCTCTCCGGAATGCTTCAATGAACTACATTCGCATGTCTGCAATCGTCATTATCACGTACGTCCTGATCTCAGGAATTGCGATCCCCATTGTCCCGCAGCCGCAGGGCTGGTTCGAGTTCCCGGTGATCCCCGGATTGGAGGAGAAAGCGCGCAATATCTTCTTCCATGTCCCGACTGCCTGGACCACGGTCGTAGCGTTCCTGGTCTCCATGTGGTATGGCCTCCGCTATCTTCGCACAAGAAACATGGACGACGACCTCAAGTCCGAAGCGTCTGCAGGGCTTGGATTCATGTTCTGCGTTCTTGCGACGATCACCGGAGCGTTGTGGGCAAAATTCAACTGGGGCTCCTTTTGGAACTGGGATCCGCGGGAGACGTCGATCTTCATTCTCCTCTTGATCTATGGCGCATATTTCGCACTGCGATCGGCGATCGAAGTTGAGGAAACACGGGCGAGGCTGTCGGCAGTGTATGCGACGCTTGCGGGACTGACCGTTCCTTTCTTCATCTTTGTGCTTCCTCGCATCGTTTCCGGACTCCATCCGGGTGCGAAGGGAGACCCTGAAGGAGCTGGTCCGGTCGTGGAGTTCAAGATGTCTCCCTCGATGCTCGTCGTCTTCATTCTGGGATTGATCGGATTCAACCTCTTGTATGTTTGGCTGCTCAATGTCCGGGTACGTACTGCGCGCCTGGAATATCGTCGTTCGACTCCTCAGGGATAACACCATGATCGAATTCTTCGCGCAACATCAATTGTACATCGTTCTCGGCGTCGTTCTGCTCATTTGGGCGGGGATCGTCGGCTACCTGATGCGCCTCGATGGGCGTGTCAGGAAACTTGAAGAAAGCGGGAAGTAAAAGGAGAGGCACATGAAACCTAAGATCATTGTCGGGATGGTGGTCATCGTAGCTGGTATCGTCCTCAGCGCCGTGAATTTCGTTGAATCGAACGTCGAGTACGGCGACTTTGCAACAGCGCAGCGGTCGGGGAAGAAAATGCAGGTGAAGGGGGAATGGGTACGCAACCAGGAGAGTTTCTTCGACGCAAAATCCGTTACTTTCGTGTTTTACCTGAAAGACGACAACGGACACACGGAAAAAGTGGTTCTCGATGGAGCTAAACCGAACAACTTTGACCTTGCGACAAGCGTCGTTGCAAAAGGGAAATTTGAAGGGGACCACTTCCACGCAACGGAAGTACTGACAAAGTGTCCTTCTAAGTACGAGGGAGATGCGGAGTCGGTGAAGAGGACTTTGTAGGGCGAACGAGGCCGGGGAAGAAAAGATAAACCGCAAAGAAGGCCAAGAACAATTGCAGAGCTTGATTCGTAAGGTTCGAGGAGAAAGTATTTGAAGGAGAGCAAGTGATCGGGAGTATTCTGGTGAAGGTTGGCTTTGCGGCCGCCCTCGCATCTGCGGTTCTGTATTACTGGAACGCTCGGAAGCACAGCGGTCGGGAACTCTTGCTCGCCCGTGCCGCATTCCATACCTCCGTCGTGTCCCTCATGACAGCGGCGGCGTATCTTCTGTACCTGATCCTGACCCATCAGTTTCAATACACATACGTCTGGAACTACAGCTCGACGGACCTTCCGCTTTCGCTCCTTATCTCGACATTGTATGCAGGGCAGGAAGGGAGTTTCACGCTCTGGGCCTTGTACACCGCCGTGATCGGCGTTTTCTTGATGACCTACACGTCGCGCAAAGGATATGAAAGCGAGGTCATGTCGGTGTACTCGCTCATCCTTTCGTTCCTCATGTTGATGTTGGTCGTCAAGAATCCATTTGCTCTTATTTGGAACACGTTTCCCAACGACCTCATCCAGACCGGACCGATTCCGCCGGGCATGGCCAATGTGGTGATTCTCGACGCCGCGACTCAGATATGGGCAAGATTCCCGGTTGAGGGAAAGGGACTGAACCCGTTGCTGCAGAACTATTGGATGGTCATTCATCCGCAGATTCTGTTCATGGGATTCTCGGCAATGGCAGTCCCGTATGCCCTGGCGATTGGAGGACTCTGGAAGCGCGACTATTCGTCGTGGATCCGTGTCTCGACGCCGTGGTCGGTGTTTGGGGCCATGGTACTCGGCACCGGGATTATTCTCGGAGGGTATTGGGCTTATGAGACGCTGGGTTGGGGAGGCTTCTGGGGCTGGGACCCGGTCGAAAATTCTTCGCTCGTTCCGTGGCTCGTTTGCGTGGCGTCCATCCACACAGCGCTGACACAACGGAAGAGCGGTTCGTTTGTTCGCACGAATTTCGCCCTCAGCCTTCTTACATTCATCACCGTCCTCTACAGCACATTCCTTACGCGCAGCGGCATTTTGGGTGAAACGTCGGTCCACTCGTTCGTCGACCCGGGGATGTGGGTCTATTGGCTTCTGCTTGCTTTCATTCTCTTGTTTGGAGGCATCGGGTTCGGGCTTCTCTTTATCCGGATGCGCGAAATGCCGAAAGTACAGGTGGAACACTCGCTTCTGTCCAGGGACTTTGCGCTGTTCCTGGGCGCCTCCGCGCTGACATTCGTTGCTTTGTTCGTGCTCGTGGGGACGTCTTCGCCAATCATCACTTCGATCGCCAAGGGAAAGGCTTCCGCGGTGGACATCCAATATTACGTGAAGACCAATCTGCCGCTGGGCATTGTCATTACATTACTGTCCGGACTTGGCCAGTTGTTGTGGTGGAAGTCGTCGCGCGTCATGTCGCTCCTGCGTCGATTGCTCGTCCCCGCCGTAGTCGGGGTGGGGGTCACGACAATCGTGCTCTTGTTGGGCTGGGAAGAACCTCTCATTCTCCTCTTCGTTTTTTGTTCGGGATTCTCGCTTGCGGCCAACGTACAGGTTGCGCAGGAGATCTATGTCGGCAACCCGAAGTTTGCAGGAGGGGCAATCGCGCACATCGGAATTGCCGTCATGTGTATCGGGTTCGTGACGTCTGAAAGATACGACAGCAAGCGGACGGTATCGCTGGAGAAGGATAAACCGGTCGAAGCTCTGGGATACCGATTGACCTACGAAGGCTACAAACCCGTCGAGAACGGCAAGTTCGGCTTTGTCGTCGCAGTCGAGAAAGATGGAAAATCGCGGGAAGTAGCGCCGGTAATGTATTTCAGCGAATTCACTCAGAGCGTGATGCGCCATCCCGACTTGATCAACTATCTTAGCCGGGACTTCTATGTGGCGCCGCTTTCCTTGGAAGAGGCGACCGACGAGACGAAGGAACAGACGATCGAGCTGGCAAAAGGCTCGAATGTGGCGGTGGGACCGTTATCGCTTTCCTTCGTGGATTTCGATTTCAGCAACTTCCAGAAAGGAGCGATGCTGGAAGGAAAGGGGTTTGAGATACGGGCGGTCATTCGGGTGGAAGAGGGAAAAGGAAAGGAAAACATTACGCTGGTCATGAAGCAGGGTCCGGAGGGAGTGGAGTTTCCCTCTGTGCAGTACAAGACGACCGACGGGAAAACCATCGATCTTCGCATTGCCCAGGTTAAACCCGACAGAGATGACAGAGACAAATCGAAAGTGGAGGTGGCGGTGAAGTTGCCTCCGGATGCAGCGGGTGCGACACGGAAGGGAGAAACCCTTCTTGTTGAAGCAAGCGTCAAGCCTTACATCAATTTGGTCTGGGTAGGCACTGTGACGCTTGTAGTGGGTTTCCTGCTGACAATTGTGCGACGAATCAAAGAAGCGGGTTTAAGGCATCAGGGGGAGGAAGACGTGTAGGCGATGTTCGTAATTATGAGAATGGTTGACACACAATCCCGGCCTAAGCCGGGATTTTTGTTACTACAAGAGAATACGGAGGTCGCGGATCACAAGAGGGGTTGTTCTCAAAAATGATTGCGGACCGGTTGAGACAGAAAGAATCCCCGGTCGGTGTTGACAGACCGCAAATTATTGTCCACACTGGAACCATTAGAACCGACTTATTCGGCGCGATCGCGGCATGTTTGTCCCGCCTGGAGGGATGTGAAGACGTTGTGCCATCCGCATGGAGGAGTTCGGTAACCTCCCCGCCCGTTCCTTCATCACATGTAGAGACATCCGATGATCCTCGTTCCCTACAAAATGGAAACGGTGTTCACGAGGTATCCGATCGCGAACTCCGTCATCATTGCTGCGACATCCATCTTCTTCTTTTTGCCGATCTTCGACGTCGTGTCGTACGACGATCTGGTGGACTTCGTGCTTCGTGACTGGGATGCGTCGCAGATCATCGGCAGTCTGTTTTTGCATGGAGACATTTTCCATTTGTTAGGGAACATGCTGTTTCTTTGGGTGTTCGGAAACGCTGTGAACGCGGCCGTAGGGAATGTCAGTTATCCGTTCCTGTACCTTATCCTGGGCATCTGCGCGGCAGTAACGCACCTCTCCGCTGATGCGCATGCGGCAATTGGCGCGAGCGGTGCGATCAACGGCATCGTCGGAATGGTGCTCGTGCTCTTTCCGTACAATCGCATCCACAACTACTATTGGTTCGCGCTTCCGATGATGATGGGCGTGCGATCGGGAAGATTCCAGGTCAAGGCGATCTGGATGATCCTCTACTGGAACATATTCGATTTTGCGGCGGTGGCGCTGGGGAGCGAAGACGGCGTCGGGCATTGGGCACATATCGGAGGACTGATGTTCGGCGTTGGTTACGGCCTCCTTGCCGTAAAATTCAAGCTCGTCGAAACATACAGTCCTTCGATTCTTGACGTCTTCGCCGGGAATGCGTCTGAAGCGAACTTCACAACGCCGGAACATGTTCAAGAAGGACTTACCACCCAGTTTGATATCCACGCACGCGTGTCCGAATTGAGTGGAGGTCAATCCGTACCGTCGGTGGAACAACAGACCACGCCGGTCCAGCACGTCAAAGTGAATCCGGAGATCCACCTCACGCATTACGTGGGAGGCGGTTCGACGGTGACATGTCATTTCGCGAACAAGGGCGGGCCCATGAAATGTCTCAAGCTCAGAGTCCCGCAAGGAGTTGCGGCGGAAATGAGTCCGAACAATGCATTGTACGGCGGTCAATCCGGCTGGATCAGGTTCAGCACAAACAACGGTTCCACGATCGACAGCATCGAGTTCATACTCGGATACATAGACAAGCTCGGTGGGCAGAAGAAAAAACGCTTCCGCTGTGTTCCGTCGAAGAACACATTGACTGAAGTAGTGACATCGTGATGTTGCGCATCGACCCAACAGACTGCGGAAATCGAATGTATTTTGGTCTTCTTGGCGCCTTGGCGGTGTATCTTCGAATCCGGCATGCTGTTGCTCAGCACTCTGCTAGTGTTTGTGCGGTTTCCCCTTAACGCTGTCGGGATCCACTCCGGGAACATTCCCTTCTCCCCGTTTCCACCCTTTCCCACACTCCTCGCAGACAGTCTTCTTCATTTTCGCGCTCTTGTAACACGTGCAGGAACCATGCTCTTTGTAACACTCATCGCATGGTCGCTTGACGCAGCAATTGTATTCTCCCGACTCAATCAGCTCTTCCTTCGTCGCCCCTGTAGTGGCCGACGAATCACTGGCTCTCTTGGCCGGCTGTTTCTTACTCAGGACAAGGTCCATACCACACTGTGGACATTCTCCAGGTTTGGAAGAAGTGACCTTTGGATGCATTGGACAAACATAGAGTGGACTGTCCACCTGCGTTTTCGCGGGCTTTGAAGCGGGGGATGTTGCAGCGTTCTGAGCAAATGCGGCTGTACTTGTCAGCAGCAGAAAAGACATGGAAAAGGTGCAGATTCTTCGGGTCATACTCGCTCCATTTGTGATTGAGTGAGAAGAGTTCGGTGCAGTTCTATTTCATCCAATTCGCCATTTTCGAAGCCTGCAATCGGCCTTTTTTCAGCGCCCGTTCCTTCATGAAACTGAAGAGCACGGGAGTCACTACCAGAACGTGAATGGTCGACGTAATAAGCCCGCCGATCATCGGGGCTGCTAGGGGCCGAGTCTTCAAATCCCACTCCAAGTTGTATATTGGGGTGAGGAAAATCAAGAAGGTTCGTATGCAGAAGATGCAACGCGGGGCCGAGCGGATCATCGCATCAGTGCAAGAGTTAGGCATGTCATATGGACTGGTTGGCGAAACTGAGACTCGAACTTTGAAGATTCTTGCAGTTGCGAATTGGGGAAAGTATGCTTATACTACGTTCAAAGGTTCTCGAGCGTTTTACGGCTTTTTGGTGTGGGCACGGTTATTGAGGCAAGATAGATATAGAATGTTGCTCTTACTGGAAAATATCAAGCTCATCAGAATTCTTCTGGCCTTTCTCGTAATGATTGCGAGTTCTGGCGCAACAGTGATCTTGCATCGCTGCCAAATGGAAGAAGCTTCCTGCTGCTCCAAAATCTACACCGTAAAACATGATGGTTGCGATCAGCGGATTCCTACCCAACCGGGCCATTCTGTCAAGCCCGAAATTACGTGCCACACCAATGTGCTCGCAGGCGGGCTCGCGCTGAAACAGGCTCTCCTCGAAAAGGGAAACAGGCAGGAATCCAACGTTGTCGTGATCCCATTTGCTGTCGCGCCCAGTTTCCCCAGATTGGTCAGGGCCGCCAGTCCCTCCTACAGCTCCTTCGTTGCACAGACTATCCACGCACCCTCGGTGGATAGGTACATCCTTTTCGATTCCTTCCTCATTTAGGTCTCGTTCCGGTCTTGCATGAGATTCACGCAAGGGGATAACTCTATCCTCTCGTGAGTCACGCAGTCCTCGCAACTCTCCGACGTTGAAGAACCAATGGTGATGGTCCTGAGAGGACCGACCGTTACAGAGTTGGCATCTGCGTCCATTCAGCACAAGAACAAGGAGCGGTCTCCCATGCTTCAGATCATCGTTCGTTACGCAACAGCTGTTGCCCTGGTTGTCCCTTCGCTCGCACGGGCGCAGGAGGGCAAACTTCTGAATCTAGCGTTACTCATTTCAGAGGCTCTTCAGAATAATCCGCAACTGCGGGCGGCCCGTAACCAAACGGCTGCCGCCAGAACGCGTGTGAACCAAGTGACGTCGTGGGATGCACCACAAGTTGGCGTCGAGTTCTTCCAGACGCCGGTGCAATCCTTTCCGAACCCGCTCAAGGACGGAATGGAGACGGATTACTTTGTCCAGCAAATGTTCCCCTTCCCGGGCAAGCTCTCCGCGATGGGAAGAATGGCGGAGAACAACGCCCAGATGGTCGATCAGGGCTACAAGGCACTGGAGCGAAAGGTGCTGCGAGACCTGAAATCGGCCTATTACGAACTCTACCTTGTCCAGCGGAAGATCCAGATCAATGCCGAGAATCAGGAGCTCATGCGACGATTCGTGGACATCGCATCGAAACAATATGAGGTCGGAATGGGGAAGCAACAAGATATCTTGCGCGCCCAGACCGAGCTCTCAACGCTGGTGAACGAGGGCCTGAATCTTCAGAAGGAAAAGCAGGTGGTTGGATCCATGCTCAACACGATCTTGAGCCGGTCACCCATTGAACCGCTGGGCTATGTCGCCGATATCGAGGCCGACATTCCGCGGTGGACATTTGAGCAACTACGTCCTCTCGCGCTGGAATACCGTGCCGAGTTGAAGGCAATGGGATTTGGCATCGACATGAACAAGGCTGACCTGGCGCTCTCAAAGCGCGAGTATTTTCCCGATGTCATGGCGCGCGTAATGTACAAGGATATGGCCATGACGGGCAACGACTTCTGGTCGGTGATGATCGGTGTGAGCATCCCGCTCGCGCCGTGGTCGAGCGGACAATACACCTCGAAGGTTGAAGAAAGCGAGCTGAACGTTCAGAAGGCGGAAGATGAGTATGCGAGCATGCGGAACATGACACTTTTCGAGGTGCAGGATGGGCTGGTGAAAGTGCAGACGAACCAGAACCTGGTCATGCTCTACAAGAACACCGTGATCCCCCAGGCGGAGCAGACTCTTCAATCGACGATCGCGTCATATCAAACCGGAAAAACTGAGTTCTTGATGCTCATCGACGCCTATCGCATGGTCCTCATGTCGAAGTTGGACTATTATATGTCCGTCATGAGCTACATGGCGAGCCAAGCCGCGTTGGAGCAGGCTGTTGGCATGAGTATCGACGACATAGCCGCAAACGTACGGTAACCAAATCTTGCAGGAGTACAGAGACATGAAGAAGCTTGTCATTACTGCGATTGTTAGCATTGTCCTAGGCGTGGCCGGCGGTTGGCTGCTGTTCCGTCCAGCGGGTCACGACGCTGCTCCCACGGAGAGGAAGGTGCTCTTCTATCGGGACCCGATGAATCCCCAGAACACGTCTGCCACCCCGAAGAAGGCATCCGATGGGATGGACTTCGTCCCGGTGTATGAAGAATCGGGGAGCGGATCGGGCGAGAAGAAGATCGTCTACTACAAGGATCCGATGCATCCGTGGTTTACATCGGAACAGCCAGGGAAGGCGCCGGATTGCGGAATGGATATGGTGCCGGTCTATGAAGGCGAAAGCGATGGGAAGGGGATCAAGATCGATCCGGTGGTCGTCCAGAATATCGGCGTGAAAGTCGAGGAAGTTGAGAAACGAAGGCTGAACAAGACCATCCGGGCCGTGGGTAAGGTCGATTATGATGAGAGACGCGTCTACACGGTCAACAGCAAGATCATGGGGTGGGTTGAAGTGTTGAATGTCGACTATACGGGGAAGCAGATTCACAAAGGTGAACCCCTGATGGAGCTGTATAGTCCTGAACTAGTCTCGACCCAGGAGGAGTACTTGCAGGCCCTCCGGTATCGGTCCAAACTCGAGTCGAGCAGCCTCGAAGAGGCACGGAAGGGCTCCGAGGACCTGATCCAGAGCGCCAGGCGACGCCTACTATATTGGGATATCCCCGAGAGCGAGATCACCGCGCTGGAAAAGCGAGGGACGCCCAACAAGACCATGACTATCTACTCGCCAGTCGACGGAGTCGTCATCGAAAAGATGGTCCAGAAAGGTCAGAACATCATGGCCGGCATGGAGTTGTACAAGATCGCCGACCTGTCAACGGTTTGGGTCCTCGCCGAAGTCTACCAATATGAACTCCCGTGGGTCAAGGTTGGCGGCCCCGTGGATATTGAGCTCTCCTACGT
>MHAK01000058.1 GCA_001802945.1 Ignavibacteria bacterium RIFCSPLOWO2_12_FULL_56_21
GCATCCTTGTTGGCTTGGATGCTCTGGGCCGAGAAGAGGCTCAGACCGACCGCAATGGCGATACCGACAATGATAACGCCAAGAATAATGAGGAGAAGTTGCTGTTGACCCATACGACCTCCTTACAATAGGTGAATAATGCAGCTGCGTGCAGATGACGATCGCCTGAGACCGGCGGCAAAAGGAATTGCCGCATCCTGAAAATTCCGACCGAGAAATTTACGCATTTCCGGAAAAGATTCAAGTCCATACTACGACGTAAATTCGCAGATTTGACGATGATCACACGAGCTGTTTTCGGCCCATATTTTTGAACTCCCCGGCATTTTCCGGTATACTGCGTAATATGTCAAAAAGAACTTGCTAGCATAATCGAGGAGATTCAGTGACTTCGCCCACGCGAAGTTGTATCGCATGGCTGGTCTTGTTCACGACTGCATGTACGGGGCAAGAAATCACCCTGCGCCTTGCCAATTGGGCGTCTTTGGAGGAAATGGACCTCGACAGGGCGGCGATCAGCGAATTCGAGCGTCTCCATCCCGGCATTCATGTCTTATACGAACCAAACCCGGGACGACAATACGAAGAGAAACTCCTCACCGGACTTGCCGCAGGGGCCGCCCCTGATGTGTTCCTCCTTGATTCGAAGCTCATCCCAACCTTCACGAACAAGAACGTCCTGCTCGACCTGACTCCCTTCATTGCCCCGCTCAACATTGACACCACGCAATGGTTCTCGAATGTCCTTGCGATCGCACGGCGTGGAGATTCGTTGTTCGCTTTTCCGAAGGGATTTACGCCGCTGATGGTCTACTATAATAGAGAGATGTTCCGCCGGGCCGGCATTCCGTTCCCGCGGGACAATTGGACGTGGAACGATTATCTGCTGACGGCCCGCCGATTGACCCGCGATCTTAACGGCGATGGCACAACCGACACGTACGGAACGACGTTCACGAATTACTATTTTTACTGGATCGTCTGGGTCTGGAGTGCAGGGGGCGATGTGGTGGACCCTCTGGGCATGCGTGCAACCGGTCTTTTGAATTCCCCGCCGACCGAATTGGCTTTGCATTTCCTGATCGATCTGCGCCGTCAGGGCTATGCCCCGGACGTCGGAAGCTGGGTTCAGGCGGAAAAGACAGGGATGAACACGCAACTGTTCGCGAACGGCTCAACCGCTATGCTTCTCGATGGACATTGGCGCATGCCAGTGTTCATCAAGTATGTTCGCGAGGGCAGGCTTGACATCGGCGTCGCACCGTTGCCACGGCATCCGTCGGGAGGACGAACGAACGTGATGTACGAGAGCGGCTGGTGCGTTCCCGTCGACGCGTCCCATCCCAAGGAAGCGGCGGAACTGGCGGCCTTCATGGCGGGGTCCTTTGCGGCCCGCGTGCGTTCATCGCAATTCCTGGAGCTACCCGCCGTCCGCGCGATCGCAGAAGAGATCGTCGCCGCAGACACGACCGGCTGGGAAGCAGCTTTTTTCCGGGAAGTCCCGTTTTGCCGTCAGCCCTGGGGATCGAAAATCGAGCGATTCAGCGAGATCGAATGGACGCTGCAGGATGCCGTGGACGAAGTGATGCTGAAGGAAGCTCCGATGCATGAGACGATGACCGCGTATGCGGCGCGCATCGACCGGGAACTGGAATCCATCCGAAGCCATGAGAAGATGACGTTCGCCCCTATTCGCCAGCACACTGAGATTCTCGGCATGCTTGCAGCGGTCGCCGTGACGGTTGGGGGACTTGTTTTTCTGCTGTATCTCCGCGCGGAGCGACGGTTCAGGTCGGGAACGGCCCGGGCGATCGGCTTCCTCGGTCCGTCGATGGTGCATCTGTGCGTCTTTCTCCTGACACCGATGGCGTTTTCGGCGTATTTGAGCGTTCACCGCTGGGACATCGTGGTGCCGGATACGCCGTTCATCGGGCTGGAGAATTTCCGAGAAATGGCCGCCGACCCGTTGTTTTGGAACGCGTTGACCAACACGCTGGCTTTCTCGCTCAACGTTCCGGCGGGCATGGCTCTCGCGTTGGGTATGGCGCTGCTCCTGCACAGGCGGTTTCGCGGCGTGGCGGCATTGCGCGCACTTTACTTTCTGCCCAGCGTCATGTCGTTTGTAGCCATAGCCCTCGTCTGGATGTGGATCTATCATCCGACGTTCGGAGCGGCCAATTATCTGCTTTCTTTCGTCGGACTTCCGCCTTTACAGTGGCTCAACGATACCCAGACGGCGATGCTATCTGTGGTTGTCTTCACAGTGTGGCTTGGGATGGGATACCAAATGGTGATCTTCCTTGCGGGTCTGCAGGGAATTCCGGAAGAGCTGTATGACGCCGCCCGGATCGACGGGGCCGGGTCCTGGCAGCGATTCAAACGCATTACAGTTCCTATGTTAAAGCCGACGACGTTTTTTATTCTTATCACATCACTCATCGGTTCGTTCCAGACGTTCACGTCGATCTACGTGATGACGGCAGGTGGTCCGGTAGGAAGCACCGATGTGATCGTGTATCACATTTACAAGGCCGCATGGGAGCAGCTTCGGATGGGCTATGCCTCAGCGATGGCCTGGGTGTTGTTCATCCTCATTATGATCGCCTCCTGGATCCAGTTCCGGGTGGTGGGACGGAATATCGATTATTCGTAGATTCCGGGGATAAAAGAAGGGGGGAGTATGCCAACACATGAATCTTCATACACAGTTCTAGGGGCTGCCATTGAGGTACACAAGGCTCTTGGACCGGGACTTTTAGAATCGGCTTATGAATCTTGTCTGTACCGTGAACTGCAACTTCGCGGTATTCAGGTTGTTCGTCAAGTACCATTACCCATTGTGTACAAAGACGTCCATCTTGATTGCGGGTACAGAATGGACTTGGTGATTGATGATAACTTGGTAGTAGAAGTGAAGTCCGTAGATGCGTTAGCGCCAATCCATGAAGCTCAAATTCTGACGTATTTACGCTTTGCTCGATTGCCACTTGGACTTCTTATCAACTTCAATGTACTTCGTCTGAAAGAAGGTATAAGAAGATTCATACTTTGAAAGCGGACACAAAGGGCCACAAAGAAGACGCAAAGAGCCACGAAGACAGCACTCTACTCTTTGTGGTCCTTTGTGTCTCCTCTGTGGTTCTTTGTGTCCCATCTTTACCTTGAGAATCCTCTCTTACATACTCCTCCTTCTTCTCGGCGCTACGATGGTGCTCCCCTTCCTCTGGATGGTGAGCACCGCGCTGATGACTGAACTCGAAGTATACCAATTCCCCCCAAAGTTCTTTCCTTCGCAATGGGTGTGGTCGAACTTTACCGAGGCATTGACACTTCAGCCGTTCGCCCGGTTCTTCTTGAACACGGTCATTGTCGCGGCCGCAACCACAGTCGCACAACTTATCGTCTGCTCGCTCGCCGCATTTGCCTTTGCGCGGCTCCATTTTCCCTGGCGCGAAAAGATCTTCGCCGGGTATTTGTCTACGATGATGGTCCCGGCCATTGTCACCATCATTCCCTCCTTCCTGATCATTAACGCGTTCGGATGGATGAACACCTATCAAGCCCTGGCGAGTCCTATGCTGTCGAGTGTATGGGGTATTTTTCTGCTGCGACAGTTCTTCCTCACCATTCCCCGCGAACTCGAGGATGCCGCGCGTATCGACGGCGCCAACGACCTGCAGGTCCTGTGGCGCGTTATTCTTCCGTTGTCGCGCCCGGCACTTGCCACGCTGGCCATCTTTGCGTTCATGGGGGCCTGGAAGGACTTCCTCTGGCCTCTTCTCGTCACAAATCGCATCGACATGCGGACAGTGGAAGTGGGTATTGCAAATTTTAGCTCGATGTACCAGACCGATTGGCCGCATCAGATGGCAGCTGCCGTCGTTGTCATGACGCCGATCGTTGTCCTGTTTCTGTTCCTGCAGAGGCATTTCATTCGCGGAATCACGATGACCGGACTGAAGGGGTGAAAACGGCGGTATGCAGTAGGCAGTAAAGAGAAAGCAGTTGGGCGTACGTAGAACACTTTCTGCAAATGAAACGAACTCAATGAATTCCTTGAATATGAAACGATTCCTCTCTTTTCTTCTGTTCTTTTCCGCAGCCGCGCAAGCGCAAGTGGGAATTCCCGCGTTTTCGCTCGAGGCGAACGACCTTCAATTGACTCGACTGGCGCAGCCGGGAACGTTTTTCGACAAGGTCGGCAGGCGATTCGCCTTGCTCGGGTATGAGAGCGGTTCCTTCGAGGCTTGGGCCTATCCGCTCAAACTCGTCCGCAATTGCGAACTTTCCTTCTTTATCGGCAGCTCCACCGAAGCAATCCTTGCCAAAGACATCGTCCGGACGGTGACCGTCACGCCAGAGGCCACGACATTGACCTACACGTTTCAGTCGTTCACAGTACGGGCAATCTATGTCGTCCCGGTCGACGAACCCGGAGGCTACATTCTGCTCGACATCCACTCCACCGAGCCGTTGACCATCGTCTGCTCATTCATTCCCGTCCTGCAGCCGATGTGGCCGGCGGGCATCGGAGGCCAGTCAGCCCGATGGCTCGACGACCTCAAGGCATACCAGATCTCCGAACCGACACGCCGCAACACCGGATATATAGGCTCCCCCGCAGCCGTCGGAATGTCGTATACGCCCGCGCATATGCTCTCCGACCGGCCAAATCAGTTCAAGATCGTGATCGACAAACCGGAATCGGTGCGGGGACGCTACATTCCCGTTGTGATCGCCGGCGGACACGGAAAACGAGATTCCCTTCGTTCCATCTATGAGCGGCTTGCGGCCAATGCAGAAACGTATTACCGCGAGGCCCGCCAACATTACCGCGACGTTCGTTTTTCCACGCTTCAAGTCACCACGCCGAATGCGAGTATGAACCTTGCGTTTGAATGGGCCAAGGTGGCGTTCGACAATCTCTTCGTCAACAATCCGGACGCGGGATCGGGCATGGTAGCCGGTCTCGGTCCTTCGGGAACCGGGGGACGGCCCGGATTCGGATGGTTCTTCGGTGGCGACGCGTTCATCAATTCCTTCAGCTTGAACAGTTACGGCGCTTACAACGATGTTCGGGACGCACTCGAGTTTACGCACAAGTGGCAGCGCGCAGACGGAAAGATGGCCCACGAACTCACCCAAGCCTCCGCCTATGTAGATTGGTGGAAAGATTATCCGTACGGCTACATCCACGGCGATACTTCGCCATTCTACATTTGCGCGGTTTGGGACTACTTCCGTCATACCGCGGACTCCTCGTTTGTCCGCCGGTCGTGGAACGTCATCAAGAAGGCCTACGACTGGTCGTTGGCGACCGACGAAAACAACGACGGCTTGATGGACAACAAGAAAGCGGGACTGGGAGCGATGGAGTACGGACCATTGACCGACATTCAATCGGACATTTACACCGGCGCAGTCTGGGTCCGCGCCTCCTCTGCAATGTCTGTCCTCGCCCGCACGGCGGGTGATTCTGCGTTCGCCATTCGGGCGGATGACTACTATGCCAGATCGCTGAAGTCGTTCGACGAAAAGTTCTGGGACGACAAGAACAAGCAATACGCCTACGCGTTCACGCCTAAAGGGCAGCATGTTGACATCGTTTCCCCGTGGAGTTCGGTCGGACTGATGTGGGAATTGGGTGACCCCACGCGGAGCATCCGTTCCCTCATGAAATTGAACTCATCTGAACTGTCGACCGACTGGGGGGTTCGCAGTATTTCGATCAAGAGCAGTTATTACGAGCCGCTGAATTACAATTACGGTGCGGTGTGGCCCTTCCTTTCGAGCTGGGTGGCATCGGCACAATTCAAGCATCATCTGTCCTTGCAGGGATTCTCGACGCTGATGGCGTCAGTCAATCACACTTTCGATAACGGTCTCGGCGTCATCACCGAAGTCTTTTCCGGTTCGCAGTATATCTGGCCGCAGGAAGCCGTCGCGCATCAGGGCTTTAGTTCTGCCAGCGTCGTACTTCCTCTGGTGCGCGGACTCCTGGGACTCGAAGCCGATGCACCCGCGGGCAGAGTCTATTTTTCGCCTCATCTTCCGGCAGACTGGGACAAAGTGACGATCGGCAACTTCCGGTCCGCCGCTGCAGTCCACTCCTTCGAATACGCGCGGAGTAGAACGCGAATCACGCTCAAAGTGCAGTCGCAGAACGCCGTCGGTACAGCACTCATCTTCTCTCCCGCCGTCGGCGTTGGCAGCGGCATCGGCAAGGTCCGGATCGACGGCAGGGAAACGCCGTACCGGTTGATTGTTTCCTCTCAAACCGTCCAGCCCCTCATCGAAGTGCCGTTGTCATGGTCGACCGTTGTCGACGTCGAGGTGATACCGACCGTGGAACTGCTGCCCCCGCCTTTGCTGGCGAAACCGGGGGACGGAAATCGTTCCTTGAAGGTCCTCTCGATGACGTTTCGGGACAAACAACTGCGTGTCCAAACCGAGGGGATTTCCGGACAGACCTACGACCTCAGCGTCGTCAATGATGACCTCATTGTAGAAGTGTCCGGTTGCCGGCGTGATGGGCGGCGCATCTCGGTCACGATGCCCGAGGGACCCCGTGATGAGTTCGTGCGGGCGGAGTTCGTGATTAGTGTACGCTGAAGAGCTCAATAAAAAGATTCATCCACGAATGAACACGAATGCGGAGGACAACTCAAAACACGAATTGACGCGTTAGCGATTTGAGTCTTTTTGATGTAAGTAGCCGCAAGTCTAAGTCACATGTACAGAAGGAGGGGGGATGAAGGGTCAAAGGTTGTTGTTGGGGGAAGAGGTGTTTCGCATTATCGGAAGTGCATTCAAGGTTCACAATGAACTTGGGCCTGGATTCCTTGAAGCGGTGTATCACGAAGCTCTTGAAATCCAATTTGCCGAAGACAAAATTCCATTTCGATCGCACGAGAGAATCTGGCCCTATTTCAAGGGTCAGCGTTTGAGGAAGTGGTACGAAGCTGATTTCTTATGCTTCGAATCAATCATTGTCGAAATCAAAGCGGCCGATAGACTTGCGATTAGCGATCAAGCGGTGGTACTGAATTATCTCATCGTGTTTTCTTTTCACATTCGTGGATATTCTTCAAACCCACAGAACTACGCATCGCGACCGCCCTTGACACGCCTTAACCCTCTCAAGCTTCTCCATCGCACGGATAAATGGTATCTCGGCGGCGGCAATCGGCTGATCTATGCCCCGCCGTTCCCGCTGCATCGACGCGCTCCCGGTCTTTGGGATACCGCTCATTATTACAACTATCCGTTTCAACCTCTGTTCACGTGGGCGATCTTGACGGTCGATGGCAAGCCATTGTCTGTCGAGTTTGATTCAACAGACTGGCAGCCGGACAGATTGTTCCGTCATTTTAGCGCCGTACGGGACGACGTCAAGCTTGCGGTGGAAGAGCGATCGTGCGTGCTCCCGAACGATGTTGCAGTTTCTGTGCTGCAGGTCCGCAATCGCGGTGCAAAGCGATTGAAACTGCGACTTGTTGCGTGGACGGCGAGGGAACATATCCCGAACCAGTCGGCGTGGATGGATCAGCCGGAAGCGAAGAACGGCATGTTCACATGCACGACGCATGTGAAGCCGGCGAAACGCAAGGAGATCGGGTTTGCCACGGCGTTTGGAATGTCGGGGCGCCGCTTGCGCTGCTCCGGTCAGCTGAGTGAGGGGATCCAGCCTCCTCCTGACTGGCACATCACGCCCTTCGCTGAGCTCGCGCTGAAAGGTCCGCTTCCCGATCTGCTTCAATCCGGCGGCGTGTCCCCCGAAGGAATGTACTACGTAGCGCTCGAACGCGAGATCACGCTTGCACCACGCGGCTCGACAGAAGTCTCCGTCGGCCTCGCAACCGGTCTTGTTGCTGAAGAAGTACGCTCCAATTTGGCCGCAGTGTTGCGTCTAAGAGATCCGATCCGGCTGAGTGAGATCTCTTGGGCGGATCACTTTGCCTCCGTTCCTTTCTTCTCGTCCTCGGACCCGTATTTCAGCAGATATTACTGGTATCGCTGGTATGGACTTCGCCTGAATACAATCTTCGCCGGAGAAGGGAATTACGAATATCCCGCTGTCTGCGAAGGGATAGGGGACTTCCGGGCTCCCATTTCGTACAGCGCTCCCTGTCACATGTTCGAGAATCGGTGGATGCACGATCCCGAGCTTGCGCAGGGAAGTTTGCTGACCTTCATCCACAATCAACGCGAGGATGGGGGTTTTCGCGGGTACATCGATGTGTCGGAGTATCGGACCGAGATGTTCTATCACGCCAATTGGGGCCGGGCCATTGCAGCGCTCGATGCAGTCCATCCGTCTCCCGAATTTCTTGAACAAGCGTATGACGGATTGAAGAACTACGCCGCCTATTTCGACCGGGAACGTGACGAGGAAGTGAGCGGACTCTACGACATCGACAATCACTACGAGACGGGGCAGGAGTACATGCATCGGTACACCGCCGTCGACGCCAATGCCGACAAGGACAATTGGGGCGAAGTGTTCCGTCTCAAAGGCGTGGATGTCACCGTCTACCTGTATGATCTCAAGCGAGCACTCGCTGCAATGGCTGAAAAGCTCGGCAAGAATGACGAAGCAGAGCTTTGGACCGTGGAAGCGTCGAAGATCAAAGATGCAGTGCTTCAACTGATGTGGGACCCGACGGAGGAAATGTTCTTTGACGTCGACCCTAAAAAGGGCGTCCGGACGGGCGTGAAAGCGTCAACCTGTTTCTACCCGTATTTCACAGATATTGTCGGAAGGGAACACATCCCCGGCCTGAAGCGACATCTCCTTTCGCCCAAGGAATTCTGGACGCCGTTCCCCGTACCGTCGACGAGCTGCGACGACGAGACATTCAATCCTGAGCCTGTCTGGAAGGGAAAGCGGATGAACTGTCCCTGGAATGGCCGCGTGTGGCCCATGACCAACAGTCACGTGGTTGAAGCGCTGGCCCAAACTGCGCTGCGATTCGCGGATACGAAATTGGAGCGAGCGGCGGCAGACATGATGCAGAAGTTCATACGCATGATGTTCTTCGACGACGACCCGAAACGCCCCAACTGCTACGAGCATTATAATCCTCTCACAGGCACCCCAAGCTCATACCGTGGTGTGGACGATTACATGCATTCCTGGGTGAACGATCTCATCGTGAAGTATGTGATGGGAATTCAACCGGGGCAACATTCGCTCACGATTCGTCCATTGAGGTGCGGACTGGCATATGCTGAAATCCGAGAAGTGATGGTGCGAGGACGTCGCATTGACGTCACGATAAGGGGCAACCGATTCGTCGTGAAGATTGATGGGAGAAGGAAGATCAAAGAGACGTTGGGGGAAAGCGTCGAAGTTCAGATGTAGCGAGCATAGTCAAAGAGTCTGAGTCCGAATGGCTTACCAAGGAAATGGCTGAAATTAACGCTTTATCTATCCCCTATCTCCTTTAACTTTTGACTTCCTTGTCGTCTCCCGAACTCCGCCGTTCTCTCTCGCTCTTCGACCTTACGCTGATCGCCATAGGCTCTTCGATCGGCTCGGGGATTTTTCTCACTCCCTCGCTCATTGCCGGCGCGCTCGATGCCCCGCTGTGGATCATCGGCGTCTGGGTCGTCGGGGGAGTCATGGCGGTGTGCGGCGCGCTGACATATGCGGAACTTGGCGCAATGATGCCGCGGGCTGGCGGACTGTATGCATTCTTGTCGGAAGCGTACGGCGGATTATTCGGTTATCTCTACGGATGGGCGTATTTTCTCGTGGTCAACACCGGGTCGCTCGGCGCGCTTGCGATCGGATTCTCCACCTACTTCGGTGTCTTCGTACCACTTTCCGAGACCGGCACGCTGCTTGTCGGCATCGCGGGCATCGTGGTCGTCACAGTCGTGAACATTCTGGGTGTCAAGGCTGGGGGAATTTTTTCGGATATTTTCACGATCCTCAAACTGATCGGCATCGCTATTCTCGTTGTTGCGGGTTTCGGTTGGGGTTCGGCGGCGACAACCGATTTTCTGGCGCCGCTGTCGGATGGTCCGCAAGGATTGAGCAGCGCATTGACACTCGCTTTTGTCAGCGTACTGTGGTCGTTCGGCGGCTGGCACCACGCTACGTTTACCGCGGCTGAAGCAAAGGACCCAAAGCGGACGCTGCCGCGGGCGCTTATCCTCGGAGCTTCTGCCGTCACATTCACCTATGTGGTGACCAATGTCGCGTATCTGTTCCTCCTCACTCCGGCGCAGATAGCGGCTTCGCCGCGTGTCGCAGCAGATGCACTCAGTGTAGTCATGGGTCCGGCCGGCGCTACGATCATCGCATTGACAATCTTCATCTCGACATTCGGCACGACCGGTATTTATACGTTGACCGCTCCGCGCATCTATTACGCCATGGCCACGGACGGGCTCTTCTTCCGCAAAGTTGCCGAGGTCCATCCCCGATTTCGCACGCCGATGTTTGCCATTCTTACACAATCGATCTGGGCGATCGTGCTTCTCCTGTTCTGGGGAACGTATGAAAGGCTCATCTCGTACGTCGTGTTCACCGATTGGATTTTCTTTGCGCTCGCCTCAGCCGCAGTCTTTGTACTGCGAAAGCGGTCGCCGGACGCGGAGAGACCGTACAAGACGTGGGGATATCCCTGGACGCCCGCAATCTTTACCGCCCTTGCTTCGTTGTTCGTATTGTACACGCTCTTCGAAAAGCCGCTCGAATCGGGAGTCGGGTTGGGATTCCTCGCTCTCGGAATTCCCGTCTTTTATTTGTGGAAGCGAAAGGTAGCGCGCACACCTCGACATTGATTTCGGAGACACATGAACAAGATGATCGTTTTCGCGATGCTGCTGTGCACGGCGTCCACGCAACTCCAGGCACAAACGGACAGCCTTCAGAGGCTTGGCATTCAGTACGTTGCGGAGGGGAGGCATCAGGAAGCTGTGCGCACGCTTCTTCTTGCCGGAGCAGATTCCGGCAATGCTTTTGTTCGCTCTCAGCTGGGACTCGCATATGCCGGTTTAAACGATTTCCCCAATGCACGACGGCATCTCTGTGAATCGGTTGCACTTGCCCCCGACGATGTTCCGCGGCGGTTTGTGTACGCCCGATTCCTTCATCTTAGTCTCTTGCTGAACGAGGCCAATGCTCAGTATGTGGAGGTCGTACGGCGCGATTCGACATACGGGGCGGCCTGGTTCCAACTCGGACAGATTTCCCGCCTTCTCGGCGCGATGGACAGCCTCCAGGCGGCATTCTATGAAAGAGCGCTCGCGGTGAATCCGGAGGATTATCTTTCGCTCCATTATCTCGGTTCCATCCTGCTGGACGACACCACGAACTCACGTGGATTACGTCTGTTGGAAGCATCGCTTGCGCGAAATCCCCAGTTTCTTCCGGCGGCGGAACGGCTTGCGTCATATTATTTCGGGAAGAACCTGAATGCGATGGCGATCCAGTATTATCGATGGTGCGCTGAACTCCGTCCGAAGAATCCTGAATTTCAGTTCTATCTCGGCGAATCGTTTCGTCGTCTTCGCTTAACCGATTCCGCCGTCGTCCACCTTACAGCCGCGATTGGGCTCGACTCTTCGAAATCATCGTATCGGGCTCAATTGGGATACGCGTATTTCCTTGCCGAAAAATTCGACTCTGCGGCAGAGGCATACCGGGATGCGATTCGCATCGATGAGGACACTCCTCAATATTATGTGAATCTCGCCCTTGTTCTCGAGCGGCTCGATGCAACGGAAATGGCCGCGAACGCTTTGGAGGGTGCGATTCGAGCGCTCGACCCGCATCAGATCGGTCTCATGTATGAAAAATTGGGAGGGGTGTATTTCCGGGCGGGCGATTTTCAACAATCGGCCGGCGCATACGAAAAATCCCTCGTGTACTTCCCGGAAAACAAAGAAGCCTCGTTCTACCTCGCAATGGCACTGGATCAAGGGCGTCAAGTGAAGTCGGCAATTAGCCGGTATCGGGGGTACCTGCGGCTGATTGCAGACGATACCGTGAGAAACGCACGCCACAGATATATCGAAGACAGGATCCAATACCTTGAAGGCCTGCCGCAAAAGTAATTCTGCTCTTCTACAAAGGACCGATTGCTCTTATGCGACTTTTCCGTTCCGTTGATTTCTTCTTCTCTCTTGTGTTCATGGGGAGCTCGCTCACAGTCGCCCAGCAATCCACATGGCTTGACCAGGCGAAGTTCGATGCCCGGCACTGGCACACCGTGGAAAAGGGCTGGCTTCTGACAGACTCGCTCATTTCGCTTGATACTCGTTTGTACGATCAACTCTTTGCGCATGACCTCTTTCTCCCTGCGCTCCGTCCGTGGGCAATGGAAGTTGTTCTGAAGGGCCAACGTGCCGGCGTATTTTTCTCTCTCCACAGAAGGGACTCCAAGGCCGTTTCGCAGATGGTTCGTTTCGACGACCAAACCATTCTTGCCGGATATTTCAATGGTGCAGGGGAATTCACGGCCACGAGCACGTTTACGACCGCCGCCGATCCGTCCGATTGGAACACACTGAAGATCGAAGTCGATCCGGACGAGCATTCCTTCGCCGTTTTTGTCAACGGCACGTTTGCGGGGAAAGACTCTTCCCTTCGTTTCATGTCAGGGTACATCGGGCTCGAAGGCTCCGATGGAATTGCCGGGTTTCGCTCCGTGCGTGTGACCGGTACAGCGCCCTACACGCGCGGCGAACCGCCGTTGAAACGAAGTCATCCGAATCTTGCCCATCTCTCGGGATTGGAGTCGCACGGCGAATACATTTGCGCGTTCTCCCGCGAATTCGTCCGATGGATAACATTGGACCGCACGGGAAGCGTCGTTGGCATTCACAGCGCCGACGTCGAGCCCGTTCCCGTGGATTCGGTTCGGCTCGGCCGCCGCACGTTCGTTATCGACGGACCGCGAGTGCTTGCATATGACGATCGATTGCGTCTCATCGATTCGCTTACAGACCGGACGTCCGCGCCCACAAGCCTTCTCGCCACGCGGCATGCCCTTCTCGTTGCGGACCCGGGAGCGAATGGGATCCTCGAATACTCCCCCGGTGGTGCATATGTGCGCATGTACACCGCATCGGCTATCGGTGGGTTTACTGCACCATCCGCAATGGCATTGCTTCCTTCGGGCGAGGTCGCCGTTACAGACTATAACCGCATCGTGCTCATCCGTCCGGGAAAGGACGAGCCGGAGATACAGATTCAAGCGAACGCCAACGGTACTGCAGACGTCCGGCGCACTGACGGCGTCCCGTTCGCAATCTCCTCGGATGACATTCCTTCCATCACAACGTTTCGCACTGGCAGGGTCTCCCTTTCGGGTCTGGCTCCTTTGTCGACGTACTCTTTCCGTTACTCTCCTGCTGCAACGACCATTCCTCCCCGATCCGGGCGATCCCGCCTCATTTCATTCTCCACGCCTTCTGCTGAATCCGGCGTCATGGCTGTTCGGCGGCTGCGGTTGCTGTATGTTGTGTACCGGACGATCAGCTATCGCGACGTTTATCCTGCCTCGAAGTACCCGCATGTCCCCGACGGCCGAACGCTGTCGGCGGACGATATCTCGTATCTTCAACAGGCGACGGAATTCAACCGTGAGTTCTTCTTCCGCAATTCCGCATGCAGGTTCGCACTCGATTTCGATTTTCATGTCGTCGAAGATACGCTGTGGCTCCACGAAGTCGGCGATCATGATCCCTACTGGCTCGAACCGCGCGAGCGAGTCGCTCGAGACGTTGAGAAGGCGGCTCTCCGTTTTGGCCGATCACCAACCGACTATGCGGGCGTTGTCTGCACGTATGCATGGGTGAATCATCCTCCCCGGAGAACATCTGCGTTGCGTGATACTTCACGGACCGATTCGATCACGATCCGTCAGGCCTACGGCGGAGGCACGTATGGCGTCCCCGCACCGTGGAAATACGGCACTGCCGCAGGGTACACGGGGAATCCATTCCAGGACCGATTCAGCAGACAGGACTGGCTCATCACGCATGAATTCCATCATCAGCTTGACGCACTTATGGATATGAGCGGTCATCCGGAATACTATCACTCCGACCTTCCCTGGAAAATGCCGGGACGATTCGGCGAGGATTTCGACTTCAACGCTCACATCCTGCGCAATGCTGCGACCGACGATTGGCTCACGCTTCGTTCCGGACAGATTGCAACGACTGTCGACGCGGATGGCGACGGTCTGCCGGACGACGATCCCTCCCTTCCGATCGACGAACGACGGTTCGGTTCCTCGCCCAGATTGAAAGACACCGATCGCGATGGCCTGAACGATCTTGGGGAGCTGATGGCGGGCACCTCGCACGGCACAGCGCCGCTCAACGCAGATACCGACGGAGATGGAATGAAGGATACGAAAGATCCGGACCCGTTGTACTCGATCACTCCGCTGGTCCGCCGTCATGACCGTCTCCGACGCGGTCCCCTGCCCATCGTCACACGCGATACGCTCGGCGGCATTCCCGTTACACTTGCGATGGCCTGGATGCCGGAATCACTCATCGTCGAGGTTCGGACCCCCATTCCCGCGAACATTCTGTTCCAGCTCGATGCCGCGAACGACGGCTGGTTCCACGGCGTCGACAATGTCCAGCTTCGCATTCTGAACAACGGCGATTCTGTGACGATCGGCGATTATCATCTGCGCGATTGCGCGTCATGGATTCAGTCGCCGAGAGATAGAAAAGACGCGCTTCCTCGCAGCGGACTGCATCTTACGAGCCTCCACGCCAGGATGACGGATGTTTCAGCGCTTTCCCGATACATCACGCGCTGGACTCTTCCTCGGTTGGGCGTTCTCCCCGCTCCGTGGAAACAGGGGGCGAAGATCGCATTCCGTTTCGGCATCCAAACACAGACGGACCTGTGGGTTTGGAATGAGCTTTTTGAACGCAATTACATGATGACATTGACGCTCCAATGATACGCGTCGGTTTTTGCATATCGGGACCGGATCCACGTCCGGGCGAACAAACAGCCGCCTGGAAGCATCTCGTTTCGGCGAAGCGAGTGCATGCAAAGCGCATTCGATTCGACCGCTTTCCGACTTCGGAAGAATTGCGCCGTTCGTACGACGTCGTCTGGTGGCATTCGGACGTGGTCCCTTCGGGATCGGACATCGGTCTGACGCCAAAGTCCATTGCCGCCCTCAAGTCGTATGTCGAACGCGGCGGTTCACTCTTGCTCAGCCTGACGGCGGCAGCAAGCGTGTGCGACCTCGGGTTTGAAACTGTACGGCCGAACGTCATCGTCTCAGGCGAATGGAACGAAGAGAGCTGGGCGAAGGATTATCCCGACATCCGGGGGTTCGCACCGTATCAGGGACATCCGATCTTCGCAGGCATGACGGGCGGACCATATACGTGGATGCCCTCCGTCGGGCGCCGATACTCGGCAGCCGTGTATTATGACACTCTTCCCGCTGTGGGGAAGGTTGTCGCCGTCGAACGCCAGTACATTAAAGTCATTCCCTCCCGGCGTGTCATAACGGAATATTTCCCCGGCCGCGGACGCGTGCTCTGTGTCGGCACATACATGTTCTTTGAAGAGCATGAGCTGCGAGTGCGAACGCATGTGGAAGCACTCCTCGGTACTTGCCTCACGTATCTGACGACTTCCCGCCGGAAGATCGAAAAGACGTCGCACTGGAGCTTTGACGATGCTCCGCCGGTTGAGGTACAGAGACACAGCCGACCGGTTGCAGAAAAGAGGACTGTGTGGCCGCAGTCTTCGGACGCGCTTTCGATTCGTCGGCAACTCGTTCAGGGTCAACCGGGCCAGGCATTCGATGTCGGCGGACGGAGATGTGTCTTTCTGGGCCATGAGAGGAATGGCGTTCGCGAGGTGTGGTGTCATCCGGTACGGATTCTCAGGAATGTCCGGGTCGGTTTCACCGCGAGCGAAAGTCCGGTGGTGTGGTCGGAAACTCTCGACCCGGAAGTCGTCGTATCTCCCGAAGCCGTTACGCGAATCTTCCACATCGGTGAGGCGGTTGTTGAAGAAATCACATGTTCCGACCTGCACCGGCCGGCCGGTTTTCTCCGTTTTCGTGTCGACGCGCGCATGCCCGTCCAGATCGTGGTAACGGCAGAGGCGGACCTTCGGCTGATGTGGCCGCTCGATGAGAACGCTACGGGGGCTGTCCGGTATGCCTGGGACGACGGACTGCGCGCAGCGGTGGTTACGACATCGTCTGGAGAATGTGCATCGTTCCTTGGGTCTTCCCGTCAACCTGCACAGCGATTTGTCGGAGTGTGCGATTCGCTCGCGTTCGACGCGAATGCGTTCCGACCCGAAGGGACGTCCTCGAAAGTCGTTCACATCGGGCTTGCGTACCGGTGGAAGCCGGAAGATGATGCCGTCACTCTGGTTGTTGCGGGCTCAGGTTCGGGGGAACGCGAGGCCGAGAGCGCATTCAGGGCAGTCGTCAGGTCTACCGGCGACGTGTTCAAAGAACAGTCGGAATACGTGCGGTCGTATTTTGAGGAGAGTGCCGGGCTAACCACTCCCGACCGTACATTCAATGAGAGCCTCCGATGGGCGCAGATCGGCACGGACCGATTCTATCTGGAGACGCCCGGTTTAGGAAGTTCATACGTTGCCGGGTTCAGCACCGAAGAGCACGGTTGGGACGGCGGCCACAAGGTCAGCGGTCGTCCCGGGTACGCATGGTATTTTGGCCGCGACAGCGTTTGGACCGCATGTGCCGCGCTTGCCACGGGCGATTTTGACAAAGTACGCGGCGTGCTTCAGTTTCTCGGTAGACATCAGGATGTCACCGGAAAGATACTCCACGAATTGACGACGTCGGGCTTCGCGCATTTCGACGCCGCTGACGCGACGCCGCTCTATGTTATGCTCTTTGGGCGCTATCTGCGCGCATCGGGACATCTTTCCTTCGCGCGCCGGGAATTCGCACGTCTCCAGAAAGCTGTGGAGTTTTGTCAACGAACGGACACCGACGGTGACGGTCTAATTGAGAACACGAATGTTGGTCATGGTTGGGTGGAAGGAGGGAAGTTGTTCCCGGTCCACACCGAACATTATCTTGCATCCTGCTGGGGATCGGCACTGGCGGAAGCCGCCTATGCGGCCGGTCTGTGCGGGCACACGCAATTGGCCAGGCGGTGGCAAACGGCATCGGAGAATGTCCGGGACAAGATCGCAGAAGAATTCTGGGACCCGCAAAACAATCGTTTCGCATTTGCGAAGTTGAAGGATGGGTCCTACAACAAGGAACATACGATCTTGCCGGCGGTTGGCATGTATCTGGGTGTCGGTTCGCGAGCGCAGGCGGTCTCCTCACTCGTCTCGTATGCATCCTCCGATTTCACAGCGGACTGGGGTGTGCGGATCGTCGGGCGAAGCAATGCGATGTTCAATCCGACCGGATATCATTATGGCAGCGTCTGGCCGCTCTTCACCGGCTGGGTAGCGCTGGCGGAATTCCGGCACGGTCACCCATTGCAGGGTTTCTTGCATGCAGCGGGCACTGCGTCAGCGGCCCACCATCATGCCGCCGGATATGTTGAAGAAGTCTACCACGGCGATCTCTTTCAACCCGCCGGCGTTTGTCCGCATCAAGCCTGGTCAGAATCGATGGTAGTACAGCCCCTTTTCGAAGGCATGCTGGGAATCGACGCAGACGGCATTCGCAATCGTCTGACTGTACGCCCATGGATCCCTCCGCAGTGGCAGGACGTACGCGCCGAGCGGCTCCGCGTAGGCAAGAATCTGGTATCGTTCATCGTGCAGCGAGAGGCCATGAAGACCGTCGTTGAATTTGTGTTGGAAGGAAGAACGACCGTAGATGTGACATTTGGGCTGCGTTTTCCACTGGGAACGTATGTAGAGGAGATCGTATCGGGAAGAAAAAGAATCGCGGTCGAGCGCACACTCAACGCATATGAAGAAGCGCCGGAGGCGCAATTCCGTCTTGCGTCAAAGCACACCGTTGTAGTGCATCATCGCGGAGGATTGGGGCTTGTTCCGCCTTTGCCCGAACTTGTTCCGGGGAAACCGTCTTCGGGTGTGCGTGTGTTGGCAGAACGGTTGACAGGACCGCAGTATGTTGTCGACCTCGAAGGGCCGGGCGGATCGGAGCACAGGATCGAGATCATTCATCCGGGTGCAAGAGAGGTCAAGAGCAGCGAAGTTGAAATTGTGGAAAAAGGAGAGGGAAAATCGGCAGCGGTTATTCGGTTTCCTAAGGGGGAAGGATACACTGCAAAAACTGTCAGATTCAATGTCTAGCCTATTTGAGATTTTCCATGCAATTCAAACCCGAAGGGTTTTAGTTTAACTTGCCCTTGGTTTTATCCAAGGGCAAGGATATCTCCAATCTTCTGATTACCACAAGAGTATTTGTTAGCTCACTCATCACAAGGAGTGGGAGATGGCCACCGGCAATGTTGTGCGGATCTTTCTTCATTTCAATTGGACAACGAAGTACCGCGAACCGCTTATTACCTCTGAAATGGAGAAGATCATTAGAGATGTAGCATTTGAGCAAGCTGCACATTTGGGCTGTTATGTAATTGCAGTCGATGGTACGGAAGATCATAGGCACTTGCTTATTGCCAGTCCTGCGACTGTAACAGCTTCGGATATCATGAAGCGAGTAAAAGGTGGATCGTCGCACATGATTAATGAATTGGGATTTCAAGACACAACTGGCAGGGCATTTCGATGGCAGAACAAGTATGCAGTATTTTCGGTCAGTGACTGGGCCGTGAATCGTGTAAAAAAATACATTGAGAGACAGAAGAAACACCACAAGAGCAACACATTGATCGCCAATTTGGAAGTTCAAGAAGAAGATTTGGAACTTGAAGATCTGGAAGGAGAGGCTGGAAAAGAAACTGAGAGCCCTGCTGTTGACTAAAGGCAACAGCAGGAATAGAAAAAGTCCCTGCGGGACTTTGCTGGCACATTCCAACCCGATTTGCTAACACATGCCAACCCGAAGGGTTTTATTTTATCTTGCCCTTGGTTTTATCCAAGGGCAAGGCTCTAAAAGAGAAATTAGTGCCCTTCTGTTCACTAGCCAGGAGAAAAGTCGATGCGCCATTTCTTGATCTTCTTCGCGCTCATCACCACCGCGCTTTCACAGCGATCCACCTATCAACCCCCGGTGTTTCCAGACTCTGACCGGGCATCAAGGGTCGCGGCAACCAAACCGTTGGTCGAGGCGATAATCCGCGACCACATGGAAAAGCAGCACATGCCAGGACTTGCGTACGGTGTGCTCCTGGACGGCAAGCTTATCTACTCGGGGGGAATCGGATACGCAAACCTTGAGAAGAAATACCCGGCAGATGCGTCCTCGGTGTTTCGCATTGCATCGATGAGCAAGAGCTTTACCGCACTCGCAATTCTTCAGCTCCGCGATGCGGGAAAACTGGACCTGGACGATCCGGCGTCGAAATACATTCCGGAAATGAAGAACATGAAATATCTTTCGGCTGATGCACCCGAGATCACCATCCGGCATTTATTGACGCACGGTGGGGGATTTCCTGAGGATAATCCGTGGGGAGACCGCCAGCTCGGGGACACCGATGCCGACCTTCGTAAGCTGATGGCGGATGGTCCCTCCTTCTCGAACGTTCCAGGTGTGGCGTATGAATACAGCAACGTTGGGTTCGCGCTTCTAGGGCAGATCGTTCAGACCGTCTCCGGCATGAATTTCGAGGAATACACACAGAAGAATATCTTCACCCCGCTAGGCATGAACAGCACGGTATGGGAATTCGAGAAAGCCCCGGAGAAAAAGCTTGCGCTCGGGTACAACTGGGCGCACGAAGCGCATGAGATCGTTCCGCTCGTACACCACGGCTCGTACGGTGCGATGGGGGGATTAATCACCTCGATCGAAGATCTCGCCCGGTATGTTGCGATGCATCTTGCCGCCTGGCCACCCCGAAGCGATGAAGAGACGGGTCCACTGAAACGCAGCTCATTGCGTGAAATGCACCACCCGTGGCGGTACGACGGCATGAACGTGCGCTTCACATACCCGAGCGGCCGCGAATGCGCGCGGGCATCGGCTTACTGCTATGGTCTCGGCTGGAGCCAGGATTGCCAGGGGAGAGTCACCGTGGGGCACAGCGGCGGCCTTCCGGGGTTCGGCAGCAACTGGACAATGATGCCGCAGTATGGACTTGCCATCATGTCGTTCAGCAATAGAACGTATGGCGGCACAAGTGGACTCAATGTAGGCGTACTCGACACAATCCTCGCGATCACGAGACTTCGGCCAATGGCGCTCCCCCCTTCCAACATCCTGAAACAGCGTCAGGCAGAACTCGCGAGGTTGTTACCAGAACTAAAGGATGCTGAATCGTCCGGTCTGTTTGCGGAGAATTTTTTTATGGACAATCCGATCGCAGATTTTCGCGAATGGACGAAACTTCCGTTCGAAAAAGCGGGGAAGATCCTCGGCATGAAAGAGATCGTGCCGGAGAATCAACTGCGAGGGACGTTCATTTTGGAAGGTGAGAAGATGAACATCGCCATCTTCTTTACGCTTACGCCGGAGCCGAATCCGCTGATTCAAATGGTGAGGTTGAGGAACGTGGAAAAGAAGTGACCCGGATCATCACGAACGTACCGGGCGATATCTATGTTTACGAGAACGACTATCTGATGTCGCAGGCCTATAACATGGGATATTCTCGCATTCCGTTTCTTGTGCTGTTGATCTTCTTGTGCGTCGCACTTGCACCAACCAATGCGGCTGTTCAATCCGCAGGCTCAAGCGATTCGACGACCCGCATCGTTTTTGTCAACAGTATGACCGGCCGATCAGTCGGGGGTGCATTCATCAGTCTTCGCGAGGAAAGCGGAGGGAAACCCGGCTTGAGCCGTCGGCTTGCAGCCGGCGAGCGATTGGACCTGCGGCACGGCGTTTACGACGTGCAGATTCAGGCTCCCGGGTATGCCGCCGCTTCGGCCCGCGTGACCGCGGGACCATCAGTGCGTACCATTGAGATCAATCTTGACCCGATTGAACCTCCGCGCCAATTGAGCCCCGAATATGTTCGCTCCTTGCACCGGAGAAATGCGACAGTGGTCGTGGGTTGTGTTGTTGACGAAGAAACCCGGCTTCCGTTGGCAGGCGTGCGCATACTGTCGGTTCGGGACGGACGAAGCGTGAGGACGGACCGGGATGGATTCTTTGCGGTTCATGTCAACGTGTCCGGAGACAGCTCGTTCCTTCGTCAGCCGGCCGCGATCCTGTTTGAGAGGGACGGATACCAGGCCCAACTGCGCAATTACCTTGAAATCTGGCCGAACGGTGATCTTAACTACAGGATCCGACTTGGCGCCGGAACCGGCGTCGACGTCATCGATGAACGAATGAACCGGCGCAGGGACGGAGAACTGGAAAAGACGTCACCGGACACATGCACCACCTGCGGCAGCTCAGGGGCCGACTCCCCTGCTTCCGCCCTCCCGGACATGATCTCTTATCCGTCGTCACCAAATAGGACAACGGCGGTAACGACTGTTATTCCTTCCATGATCCGAGTCGGGCGAAATTGTACGGGCACGTCGTGCACTACGGTGGAGTACTATTCAGTTGAGACGTACTGTAAACATGTCGTCGCTGCGGAGGTCTATGCGTGCTGGGGTAGTCTTACTGGTGGAATGAATTCTCTCCAGGCTTTTTCAGTCCCTGTCCGCTCGTATGGACTCTGGTACGTGTATCATCCCATTTCCATCTATTATGACATTTGCACCACGACTTCTTGCCAGGCGTTTAACGACGTCACATCGACAAATTCCGACGCTGCTGTGAATGCCACCGCGGGTTATCTACTTGTGGACGGCAACGGGGCTGCTGTCAGGTCCGAATACTCGGCGGAGAACAACAATGCCGGATGTGGGGATGGTTACGCAGGAACAGGTACATCTTCGCCCTGCATTGCAGACCCCGTATGTGCCGGGAAGGCTACGTACGGTCACGGCAGGGGGATGTGCCAATGGGGATCGATACGATGGGCGACAGGAACCGTCGTGGCAAAAGCATCCGACGGGGGCGCGGGTGCATGTGTTCTGGGACCTTCACACGGCTACGGAACAAAGGACTGGCTGCAAATCGTCGCGCATTATTATCCGAACTATCAAATGGCTCAGGCTATCATGGTATCTCTCTACTGGGCTCAATTCTCTCCTTCAACAGCCGGTCCGGGAAATTCGATCTATGTCGTGGATTCTGTCCTGAGCTCCGGCGCCACCAGTTTGCTGCTCGGCGCAGCCATCGCTCCAACCGGAACAACGAGTTGGGCATGGGATCCGATGAACGACGTGAGCATCAGCCTGACTTCTGGAAAGCAGATCATGGCTCGCCAGTACAAGGTTCCTTCTTCGACGGGCGGGGGTTCATACGACCTTCAGGTTATACTGTGGTACGACGATAACGGAAATTATCAGATCGACCCGCAGGGACCGACGGGCGACGTGTTGATCAGCTCGCTCATCGTGCCGCAGGCCCTGACGGTATCGGGTCCAGCCGGCGTAGACCAGACCGACCCATCGGTCCCGCGAGATGCGTATCTGGCGCAGA
>MHAK01000059.1 GCA_001802945.1 Ignavibacteria bacterium RIFCSPLOWO2_12_FULL_56_21
AAGTTGGGGGAATAAGGAGAGATGGCAGTCGTCAGATGTCAGTAGTCAGACTGAACAATATAACAACGTGAATAGATGATCGGCACGACGATTTCGCATTATAAGATCCTCGAAAAGCTGGGCGAAGGTGGCATGGGCGTCGTCTACAAAGCCCAGGACACCAAACTCGATCGCATCGTCGCGCTCAAGTTTCTGCCTCACTACCTTCACGCCAGTGAAGATGAGAAAGTGCGCTTTCTCCAAGAAGCAAAAGCCGTGGCAACGCTGAATCATCCCAATATCTGCGTCATCCACGACATTAAGGAGGAAGAAGGGAAAAACTTCATTGTCATGGAGTTTGTGGAAGGCATGACACTACGCGAGAAGCTTTCTCAAGCTCCGATAGCGGTGAAAGAAGCCGTCACGTACGCCGTTCAAATTGGCGAGGCATTAGAAGAAGCCCATAGCAAGGGCATTGTCCACCGCGATATCAAGTCCGATAATATCATGGTGAACAAGAAGAACCAGATCAAGGTAATGGATTTTGGGTTGGCGAAACTAAAAGGCGCGCTCAAGCTCACCAAAACGACGAGCACCGTCGGAACACTCGGCTACATGGCACCCGAGCAGATTCAAGGCGGCGAGATAGATGCTCGTTCAGATATCTTCTCATTCGGGGTAGTCTTGTTTGAAATGTTAACCTCACGGCTTCCGTTTCGTGGTGAGCACGAGGCTGCGATGATGTATTCGGTGCTGAATGAAGAGCCCCAACCCATCCAAAAATATATACCGGACATTTCCTCAGAATTTGTTCACATCCTCAATCGTGCTTTGGAGAAAGATCCCGAGAATCGCTATCAGACTGCCGCCGATCTACGAAGCGATCTAAAACGCCTGAAGCGGGATACAGCCGCTAAACCCCACTCAGCCTTATCAACGCTTGCCTCCGCCGCACCTGTCGACACAACCGTCTCTGAATCGGGTCTTTCTGAATCCGACCCTGAAATAGTTCAGTTCACAAGCTTTACGAAGGCCAGCATCTCACTTGCCGTGCTAGGAATACTCGGGGCTCTTGCTGCCGGACTATTCTATCATAAATCTGCAGTTGGTTCAGAACTCAAGCTTCAATGCCCTGAAGTTGTCGCTCTCAGCAAGGCGCGTGAGGTTGTCGCCGAATTTAGAGCGGACGCCACCGGTCTCAAGTCAAATGCTACTTTTCGAGCAACATTCTTAGATCTGAATCTTGTTTCGAGCAAAGCAGGCATCGAGGAGACGCGGCGAGCAATTCGTGATGGTAACGCCACCTGCTGGAAAGTTGACATTACAAAATCTGGGGAACGCTACAAGAATATTCCTTGCTGTCCGCTTGGTGGGTTCTCCATCTGGATCGACCATCGTGGACGGCTCGTCAGTTACGAAACGCCGGTGCGAGATAGCGCAACTGGTACGGCATTGACGAACGAGCAGGCGATCGCTTTTGCGCAAGAAGTTGCACGACGCAAGTTCGCGTTAGACACCACCGGGTACGATATGGAAATAGTACGGAGAAGCAGTCCTCCGGGATTAGCAGAGATTACTTGGCGGAATCGCGATCCCGTTTTCGGTCATAAAGAAATCCTACGCGCGAACATACAAGGATCTAAATTGATCAAGCTCAGTCGGCTTCTTGAACCAACAGAGGAGTGGAGAGAAAAGAAGAATCAAGGTTCCGACGCCTTGTGGAACGCTGGTCGAGCTGTTGTAGTTCTTGCAAGCTTTGCTACCTTCGTATTTGGTCTCGTGGTTCTGATACGCGGCAAAAGTTGGAATCCGCTGCGTGGAAGACTGCCGATGGTCACGAGTATCCTTATTACGATAGGATTACTTTTTGAAGCACAGACAGCCTCAGTGTTTGATTTCGTTTTTGATGCTTTCTTCTCTGTAATTTTGGGGTTCACTTGCTTCACTACTTTTGCCGGACTTTTCGAATGGCTGCGAATATCAAACCTTGTTCGCCTTTATGGAGCGGAACAGCTCGTGGCTGGGCGACTCTCCGCGCGCGCGGTTGCGGCGTCGCTTATCCATGGGTCATTGGCGGGTTTACTGTGCGTCGGGATAGAAAAGAGCTTGAAAAGTCTCATGTCGATGGTCCCCGGCTATTTGCCCTCGATCTCGGAGTTGATCGGAATAATCGAAAGTGGTCCACTTGTGTCAGCCTATCCCGTAGCATTTGTGATTCTGTTGGTCGTTGAGACGGCGGTGGTCGTTGAACTGGCCGAGAAACTGTTCCGCAAAAGAATTCTAGCCCTGCTGATTCCCGCGTTACTATTACCAATTCTCTTTTTAGCGACAGAAAGGCAGGAGAATTTAACAGTTCTCTTAATAGGTTTTCTCTCAAGGTTTTTGATTGCTCTCGTGATGGTTTACATTTACAGATCATATGGATTCGCCGCAACATGGTTATTGATGATTGTCTCCACACTCTTCGATTTGGCAATTAGCTCGCGCTCGGTGCAAGATCCAAGTTTCGTTTTTCAGTCGAACATGCTACTTGTGCTTATCGCTCTTTTGCTGACTCTAGGAGCCTGGGGCTACATGCGGACACGCGTTATCCAAAGTCTTAAAACTTTGAATTCTGAGCAATAACAACTCGAGGCACTTGCGGATTGATCGACCTAAGAGTCCCCGATTCTCAGTCAAACGATCTTGGGTCTGCAATTTTGAGATCAGTCAAACAATATCTCATTATCAGATTCTCGAAAACCCCCCGAATTCTTCTGAGCAAGTCGGCGAAGGTGGGTTTGTCCACTGACTTGTCCGGCGTAGCGCCAGCGTAGGCAGAAGCCAACTTCTTATCTATAGGTTCTGCAATGATAGCAACAACCGTTTCTCACTATAAAATCCTCGAGAAGTTGGGCGAAGGCGGCATGGGCGTGGTGTATAAAGCCCAGGACACCACTCTTGACCGGCTCGTCGCGCTGAAATTCCTCCCGGACCATGTCGCTGTCGGTTCAGCTGAACTGGAGCGATTTATACAGGAAGCAAAGGCCGCCGCCGGACTGAACCACCCCAACATCTGCACGATCTACGGCATCGAGGAGTCCGCGGGTAAGAATTTCATCGCTATGGAATTCGTCGACGGTCAGACGCTTCAAGAAAAAAAGTCTTCCCTGTCGATGAAGCAGGCATTAGACGTTGGAATTCAGATCGCAGAAGGTCTCGCAGCCGCCCACGAAAAAGGCATCGTCCACCGGGATATCAAGCCCGAGAACATTATGTTCCGCAAGGATGGGCGCGTGCAGATCATGGATTTCGGGTTGGCGAAGCTCCGTGGCGCGTCACGACTTACAAAAGAAGGCTCGACGGTCGGCACGGCTGGTTACATGTCGCCGGAACAAGTGCAAGGGCAGGAGACGGACCACAGGTCGGACATTTTTTCTCTTGGCGTTCTTTTATATGAAATGCTCTCTGGTCAGCCTCCTTTCAAGGGAGTGCACGAGACTGCCATCGCTTACGAGATCGTCAATGTGGATTCTCCGCCGATGTCCTCCATTAAGTCAGAGATCCCTCCTGAATTGGATGCGATCATACTGGAATGTCTCGAAAAGGACCCAAAAGAGCGGACACAGTCGGCAAGCCAGGTGGCGCTGGAATTAAAGAGATACAGGAGAGAATCGAGCAGGTCGCGGGCCAGCAGAATTACCGCAGCACGGCCGGCAATATCCGGTGTTGTGCCATCGCCTGAAATTTCAAACGTTGCGTGGAACAAACTTCCTTCACGGACGTGGATCATTACCGGTGTCATCGCACTTGGCACTCTCATTCTTGGATTCGCAGCCTCTTCCCTCTTCTTCCCCGCATCAACTCCTCATCCCGTTATTCACGCCTCCATCAACATGCCGGCGGGAATACAGTACAACGACGCACTCGGAGGCAATTCGGCGATCTCCCCCGATGGCTCCATAGTCGCGTTTGTGGCAAGGGACTCGTCCGGAAGGACTCAAATCTGGGTCCGCGCACTTGCCTCGGTGATTTCAAAACCGCTTGACGGTACCGATGGCGCCACGTATCCGTTCTGGTCCCACGACAGCAGGTCGATCGGATTCTTCGCAGAGGGCAGTCTCCGAACGATCTCTGCTTCCGGCGGACCCGTCGTCACTCTTGCAGATGCTCCATTCGGGCGGGGTGCGGCGTGGAGCGCGAACGGGACGATCGCCTTCTCTCCAAACCTTACAGACCCGAACCTCTACGCGGTCGATGCCGGCGGCGGGGAAATCCGCAAGATCACAACGTTTGACTCCACGATCGGCCGGGTACCGCGATTTCCATCCGTTCTGCCGGACGGCGACCATGTACTGTATTCAATGTTGACGTTGAACGGAAACAATTCCGACCTGTATGTGACGTCGCTGTCAAACAGTGAATCGAACAAACTCATCAGTGACGGTTCAAATCCTGTATACGTGAGCGGTGTCCTGCTCTTTGCACGACAGCAGATCCTGACAGCGCAGCGTTTTGACGCGTCGAGTCGGTCTGTGTCCGGTCAGCCTGTGACGATCCTGGGAAACCTGAATACATGGGCGCCGCGGGCAAAAGCAGATTTTTCCAGTTCGACCAACGGCATTCTCTTTTATGCGGCCGGTACAGGCGCCCAGAATGCAAAAGACCAGTTTCTGTGGGTCGACGACGCAGGCAATGCATCCGGAATCGTCGAAACGGGCGTCTTCTCAGCCTCCTCTCTATCGCCCGACGGCACCCGCATCGCCTTCGGACAGGCACATCCGAACGGAGGCGTCGACGTTTGGACATACGATATTCGGCGAAAGGTGACAACCCGTCTGACGTTTGTCGCCCCCAATAGCGCCTCCTCAAGACCCGTCTGGTCGAAGAACCAGCGATTCGTCTACTACAACTCGGAGCAGAAAGACGGCAAGGCAGCTATCTTTGCTAAACGGTCGGACGGATCGGGGCAGGAAGAACTCCTGACGTATGGCGGCCCCAATGCGACGTCAGGATACTATCCTACCGACGTCTCACCGAACGACAGATACTTGCTGTTCAACATCGGCAATGAATCGAAAAGTGAGATCGCACTTCTGGACCTGAGCGAATCAAAGAGGCCGCTTCAGCCGTTGAAGCTGAATCTCGATGGTCAGGACGCAGAGTTCTCGCCGGATGGTAAGTGGATCGTCTTTCAATCGGGACGAGGGACAGACGCCAGGATCGTGGTAACGCAATTTGGTGCTAAGTCGGGAACCTGGCAGGTGTCTTCCACCGACGGTGCGATACCTCATTGGATCGGTTCAAAGATCGTGTATTGGTCCACTGCCCTATCATCGCATATGCAGGTGAGCGTTTCTTTTTCATCGGACAGTCCTGTTTTTGAGCAGCCGCGACAACTCTTTTCCGCCGCGAGTAAGAGTGGATCGCAGATTTTCATCGTGGGATATTCCAAGACGCAGAAGGCGTATCTGGCGTTGAGACCGGGGGGATCGATTTCATCGAGCCAGCTGTCGCTCATTGTCAACTGGCCGGCCCTGGTGGGGGAATAATAGGACATTCCTGCGGTCGTCTAGCGCTAAGCGTGTCCGCCGACTCGTTTGACGATGGTGTTTGAAGATTTTGTGTTTCTATTAGTCGGTTGAATTAGACTGTGGAAGGGGGGGAACATGGAACGGCGAAAACATCTCCGACTGCCGGGATATGATTATTCGGCGGAAGGAGCATATTTTGTGACCATCGTTTGTCATGACCGTCATCCGTATTTTGGAAAAGTGGTCGACAAAGACATGGAGCTTGGGCCGATTGGAATTGCTGCCGACATTTGCTGGAAAGAGTTACCTCTTCATTTCAGCAATGTGAGGATCGATGTTCATCAAGTGATGCCGGAGCATTTCCATGGGATCTTGTTCTTGGATGGTTCGAAGAGGGTCAGTGGCATTTTGACTATTGACAGTGGCATTGTTCAATTGAACAATGCCACTGTTTCAAAACAAAATGCCACTGACCAATCACAATTTTTCTCCAGGATTTCTCCAAAAAGAGGAACACTCGGAGTGATTATCCGAACTTTCAAAGCGGCTGTTACAACCTGGTGCCGAAGTAATGGATATCCTGAATTTGGCTGGCAGTCACTTTACTACGATAGAATCATCAGAAACAACGAAGAACTCGACCGTATTCGACAATACATCCGAATGAACCCGCAAAACTATCATAAGAAAGCACAATGACTTTTTCCAAACAGGAATCCAATCCATGATCGGCCAGACAATCTCGCATTACCAGATCACCGACAAGCTTGGCGAAGGGGGCATGGGCGTAGTGTACAAAGCCCAGGACACCAAACTCGACCGAACGGTCGCGCTGAAGTTCCTCCCCGCCCATGTCTCTGTCAACGAGGAGACAAAAGCCCGCTTCCTCCAGGAAGCAAAAGCGGCCGCGGCGCTGAATCATGCACATATTTGCACGATCCACAGCGTCGAAGAGACCGGCGAAGCCATGTTCATCGTCATGGAATACATCGAAGGCGGCACGCTCAGGACGAAAATCCCCTTCCCGAGCATCGATGATGCGATCACGGCGGCGATCCAGATCGGCGAAGCTCTGCAGGAGGCGCATGCAAAAGGGATCGTTCACCGCGACATCAAGGCCGACAACGTCATGATGACGTCCAAAGGCCAGGCGAAAGTGATGGACTTCGGTCTCGCGAAGCTCAAGGGTTCGCTGAAATTGACAAGAACCTCCAGCACCGTCGGTACGCTGGCCTATATGGCTCCTGAACAGATCCAGGGGGGAGAGGTTGACACCCGTAGTGATATCTTCTCCTTTGGTTCACTCGTGTTCGAGATGCTCGCCGGAAAGACGCCTTTCCGCGGAGAGCATGAAGCTGCCATGGTGTACTCCATCGTTAACGAGGAACCGCAGCCGTTGGAGAGCCTTCGTCAGGAAGTCCCCCCTCTTCTATCCAGTCTCATTCAGAAATGCCTGGAGAAGGATCCCGCCGACCGATATCAGCACATGGACGACATTGTGAGTGAGCTTCGGCGCGCTCAGAAGAAGACCACCAAGGTGATGCGTAGTTCTGCCTATGTTCCTGTACAGCCGCAAACAGGAACTGTCCTACCTAGTGTGGTGTCTCAGAGTGGAATCTCAGCAGCGACCTCGGCTCCATTTCGAGCACCAATGATACGCTATGGATTGTTCGCAACAATTGGCTTCATTATTGTTGTAGGTGCTTGGTTTTTGCTGAAGGCAAAAACCATCTCCGTCAATCCCAACATGACCACCCGAGTACTGCAGGTTCCCTTCACGCAATACTCGTATCCCAGCCTCTCTCCTGACGGTAAGTGGATCGCCTTCCCGGCGGCGGACGTAAACGGGAAATGGGACATCTATTATATGCATGTGAACGGCGGTGAACCCCGGAAAATCACATCCGACGGAACACGGTTCATTCAGCAAACCGCTAGCATCTCCCCTGACGGGAGTCAGATCGCGTATGACAAACCTTCAGAGGATGGAGCTACGTTCGACCTTTTTGCCATTTCTGCGCTCGGAGGCACAAGTAGAAAACTCGCCGTACGTGCAACATCCGGCCTTTGGAGACCGGACGGAGCGCGGGTCGGGTTTATCCGTACGACGAATATACGAATTCGCTCGGATTCTCCGTTCATGGAATTCTGGACCGTGAGTGGAGACGGCTCCGACCTTCGTAGAGAGTTCGCAGATTCTCTTTTCGTAACGAAGGGGGGCAATTACCGATTCAGCTTTTGTTGGTCGCCGGACGGCAGGTCCATCGTCTGGATTCGTTCGCAATCGTCCGCATCACAATTCCTGGTCATTCGCGAACTTGAAACAGGGAAGGAACGCCGCCTGACCGATGGGAATGAGAATATTGATGCCATGGCCTGGACCCGGGATGGAAAGATCATTTTTTCCTCGAACAGGGGGGGCAATACGAATCTCTGGGTTGTATCGGCCAATGGAGGCGAGGCCTCACAGGTCACAAAGGGTGGCGGGCCGGATCTTGCGGTTAGCATCGCTGCTTCGGGAAATGAACTTGTATATCTTCAGCAGCAACTTGTGGGGTACATGTGGATCGCGAATGTCGATGGATCGGAATTGCGTCAGATCAGTCAGGACGAACGGGAAATCTGGGAACCGGCCTTCTCACCGGACCAAAAACGTATTGCGTTCATCATGAATGACCCGGATCCTCTGACAGAAAAGAGCGATATTTATGTTGTGGACCGGGATGGCAACAACCGACGCCGACTGACAACGGGAAATCCGAATATTCGGATCCCTGCGTGGTCGCCCGATGGACGCAGGATCACCTACACCGTCCCACCGACGAATCTGGGGTCTGATACCGGAAAACCGAAGCTGTTCGCAGTTGACGCTGATAATCCCGGCGCGCCGCGTCTGGTCGGGCAATTCTCTCGTACTGGATACTTGGATGAGGATCATGTTGTAACGCTCGACGGTTCTCGTTCCTATATATCGACCTTGTCGTCCGGAGAAACTCGGAGATTCTTCACTGATTCGGCATCCGTTTGGTCGTTGATGGATGGGAAACAATTGGCATATTACGACAGTCGTGCAGCAACACGCGGCTGGTGGGTGGTGGACATTGCTCCCATCAACGCAGCGGAACTCTTGCGTCAACCAGGCGATGTCGTCATGCCGACAATGCGGGGCAAGCCCCGGAAGATCAGTTCGAGTCCAGGCTATCTCGCCAGGTGGACCACATCGCCAAGCCGCACGTGGGATATTCTCCAATATGCCGGCAACGATCAGCTTCGGATGATCTCGTTCAGCCGGGGGACGGACAAGCTGCTCCCCGCTCGATTCCCTGGAATCACGAGCCGATCGTTCGACATTTCTGATGACGGAAAAGAGGTCGTTTTCGTAACCCCTCGATTGGTGTCGCGCCTTGTACAGCTCGAGAATGTTTTTGAATGAGAATGTTCGGCGCAGACCTTCATCATATTGTCGAAGCATCCCACGTGTATCCGCGGGTACAGAAGGATGAAGTGCAGGCCGGCGATTGGGTGATCATTTGTACGGTTAAGTCAGAGTATCATCTCAGAGTTCTCGAGGATGGACTGTTCGAAGCAAGCGGAGGCTGGTTCGACAAGAAAGGCAAGTCATGCATGAGGATCGGCGTCGCCGGCGCAACGTGGGGCGGGAGTGCCATCATGCCGAAGGTGCTCGCGGCATGTGGCATGCGGGTCGAATTCCGCAATCGTCTCATCACCAGCCCCGTCCGCCGCATCGTCGTGATCCCCGGAAGGCTGCTCAACTGAGCGTCCGTGAGCACTAACAAATCGCGAGGAGATTGACCATGGTCATCCGCTTTGTGCAGGTTCGCGTGCATGACCCGCATGCACGATCGCTCGTGCTCGCGTATGAGAAAACCGTCATCCCCGCATTGAAAGCAACAGAAGGATGCCTTGCCGCATCGTTGCTGCAAAACAACAAGGACCCGTACGAATGCGTCTCTATGACCCTGTGGAGATCGGCAACAGATGCTCAGAACTATGAACGCAGCGGACATTTCGCTTCGTTGGTCGAGGCGATGCGGCCTTACTTTGCCGAATCGACGGAATGGAAGATTCAGCTCGGGTCCGACCTCACGGTCCAATATGAGCCCATCCGCACCGAGCCGGCCGTCCAGAAATACAATGTCGACATCAAGAACGGCGCTTCGGTCGCCGAGTTGCAGGCGCCTCCCTACATCCGCATCGTATCGCATCGGATCCGCCCAGGGGCCGCCGGGGAATTCCGTCAGATCTACGAGCGGGACGTCGTCCCTGTACTCCGCGAGCGGACCGGTTGCCGGAACGCATATTTGGTGGCCGACCCGGTGGATCAAACAAAAATGTTATCTGTCACCGTTTGGGACTCTCGTCTTGACGCCGACAAGTACGAGAGCCACGGAGAGTTTTCAACACTGCTTGCCAAACTTCAACCTACACTCACGGACCTCTCTCAGTGGAAATTGGAGGTCGGACACCCTTCTGCTTCACATGTCGCCACAAGCGACGACGTCACCATAGAGGGCTTTGAGCTTCTCGTCGGCGGCCATTTTCATTGACGACCACCTTATGAAGTATGCGATCATTTCCGACATCCACGGAAACCTCGAAGCACTAACGGTCGTACTGGATGAGATCAAGCGGCGTACCGTTGACGAGATCATATGCTTGGGAGACATCGTGGGATACGGTCCCAACCCGGCCGAGTGCATCGCAACGCTCCGCGACCTTCGCATTCCCTGCCTTGCGGGAAACCATGATGTCGCGACACACGACAAGGGTGTACGATCCACGTTCAGTCCGCTCGCACGCCTAGCCATTGAATGGACGACGGGCAAACTGGTCGAACCGGACATTGCCTGGCTGCGGAAACTTCCGTACACGCTCCTCCGCGACGAGCTGACGTTCGTGCATGCCTCTCCGTTCGAGCCAGAGGAGTTTCACTACATACTTGATGCCGATGATGCGGCAGAGAATTTCGACTCATTTACGACACAGCTCTGCTTTGTCGGTCACACGCATCAACCCGCAATTTTTTGTGAGGATATGACTGGACGTACCGTCGTCCTCGGAACTCGCGCCATCGTAAATGTGGGAAGTGTCGGACAGCCGCGCGACGGCGATGCGCGGGCGTGTTTCGGCATTTTCGATGCGGACGCATGGACATTCGCATTCGTGCGCCTTGCGTATCCGGTCGATATGACAGCCGGAAAGATCTATTCCGCCGGCCTCCCCCGTCAGCTCGGCGAACGTCTGGTATTTGGCGTTTGAAGTTCGACTAATGAGTCTTTCGGCTTTATCAACTTCAACCCCACATGAGCATGACAGATACTGAGACAATGAATCGTTTGAAGACCCTCGAAGACGAGAACCTTCGTCTCCGTCGGGCCATCGAGGAACTCTCCATCCTCAACGACCTATCGCGCACGATCGCAGGGTCGTTGAACACTGAGGAAATCATTCAGACCGTTGTTCGGCGCTCGCTGCGGGCCGTCCAGGGGGAACAGGGCGTCGTCACTCTTGTCGAGGAGTCCGAAC
>MHAK01000060.1 GCA_001802945.1 Ignavibacteria bacterium RIFCSPLOWO2_12_FULL_56_21
GACATGACCGTTGTGGTGATTCGGAGGGAATGACGTTCTCTTTGCGGGGATTGTTGGGGGAAAAGACGTCCAGCGCTTCAGCGTCACCTGCAACAAGAAAGTGCGCGAACTTCCCCGTCGCTCTTTTGGCTGAATGATGCTCAGTCTTCCCGCAGAATCTACGATGCCTGTCGTGGCAGGAACCATAGTATCCCGTGCGATGCCGACGAAGATGATTGCATCGGGGGTTATGCCTGCTGAAATACGGCCAATTCCAATTTCTCCGCGCTCGATTTGAAGAATGGCCATTCGACAATGACCGAAACGATCAGCATGAGAAAGAGGAGGATGATGATCCAGTATCTGACGCGGATCTTGAACACAGACCGGAGGGAAAAAGCTTCCAGCCATCCAATGAAGAGGTTTCCAAACAGCACATGGAAGGCGCTGGGGAAGAAAAATCCCGTACCGGCATTGGCAAGGAGGAGGCCAGGAAAGGGTAATAAGACAAAACGAGTGCTTGTTTACTTTAGGCTGCACCTTCGCAAAGTTGAGAGACCGGAATCCCTCCTTCGTTTGACTCTCCCCCCAGACAATCCCACATTACAGGTCATAGTCCATAGGCCCTCGCTCTCTCGGCAGGGACTCCTATGTGTGGGAAAGGTTCTGTGATGAGACCAGAAGCCTCTGTTGGCGACCGCCGGCGGAGGCTTTTCTATTTGCGGAGGCCAACTTCGTGCGCAGTGACGACTACCAAATTCCCCGACACGGCGGCGATTGTTGGTCGGAAGCGAAGGGAGGATGCCATGTTCATTCCTGTTCGTAGATCTGATGGGGCTGTCAGAAGCACGATGGCTGTCGTCCGATTTCTGCTGAAGGACTACCATCCTCGCGATTTCTCCGTACGGACCTGGGATGGTTCGGTCTGGGAAGCGGAGGCCGGATGCCCTGAACGGTTCTCGATGGTCCTTCGTCATCCGGGCGCTGCTCGCAGGATGTTTCTCACCCCTAGCGAGCGGGGGTTGGGAGAAGCGTACATCTACGATGACTTCGACATCGAAGGCAGTCTGGAGTGCGCGCTGCCCATGGCTGAGCATCTGTTCAGGCTGCATCCGGGGCCGCTTGACCGACTCCGACTGGCTTCGCTGCTATTGAGTCTGCCGTCACGCCTTCGCACAATGAGCGGCCGAAAGCCCGCGGCTCTCAAAGGGACGGTTCATTCCCTTGAACGCGACCACGATGCAGTGACGTACCACTACAACACTTCCAACAGTTTCTTTTGCCTGTTCCTCGGCTCAGATATGGCTTATTCGTGCGCCTACTTCAGCTCTTCGGACCAAGATCTCGATTGCGCTCAAGGGCGGAAGCACGAATACGTCTGTCGCAAGCTGCGGCTGAAGGCCGGCGAACGACTTCTCGATATCGGCTGTGGATGGGGAGGGCTGGTTCGCTACGCAGTGAAAAACTTCGACGTAACAGCAGTTGGAGTCACTCTCAGTGAACCGCAGGCGCATTTGGCCAACGAGCGCATCCGGAAGGAGGGACTGGCAGATCGCTGCAAGGTCGAAGTGCGCGATTATCGACGGATCGAGGCATCGGCGTCATACGATAAGATAGCGAGTATCGGCATGGTGGAGCATGTCGGCGAGGCGAAACTGCCTGAGTACTTCGGGCAGGTTTGGCGTCTACTGCGACCCGGCGGACTGTTTTTGAATCACGGTATTGCACATCAGCGGCTGACCTCCCGCGGTTCATCCTTTTCGGAAGCTTTTGTGTTTCCGGACGGCGATCCAGTGGCAATCCATGTTTCAACACGAGCCGCTGAGCTTGCCGGATTCGAGGTCCGCGATGTCGAGAGTTTGCGAGAGCACTACGCGCTGACACTGCGCCACTGGGTTCGTGCGCTAGAGGCACATCATGCAGAGGCCGTCCAGGCCACCGACGAATCCACCTACCGCGTGTGGAGACTTTTCATGTCGGCCTCTGCATATCAGTTTGTCACGGGTCGATACAACGTCTACCAGTCCCTGTATGCCAAAGTCGATCGAGGGAATAGCGGCTTGCCGCTCACGCGGGCGGGCTGGTACGAAGGGCTGTGATGATCTGAGAACCTGCGGGTGTCAACGCGAAATGATCAGAACCGCTGCCGGCGATTGTCTGCAAAGGCCGTTCTCGTTTGGGCCTCATCGGAAGACGATCCGACTGCATTTCAAAACGATAGTAGGACACAACCAAGTGGCAGAAAAAATGACATCGCGTTGATATTTCGTTGACAATTAAGTGTGTGGGTTTGTCGATATACAGAAAACTTCAAGCGAGAAAAACCATGAAGACTCAAATTCGCCGCCACCTCCTGACTCTCGTTGTTTCCCTCTCACTCATCGCCTCAGGCCAGTCCGCACGACAGTCGAAGGAACGGGCTGTATCGATTCCCTCGGATGCGGCGACACGCATCGGTCAGTTGCAGAAGATTGATGCACAAAAGAGCATGATCAAAGGACTTTACCGGCAACTCACAAAGGCCCGCGCCGAAAAGCCGCTGCAGATTGTACGCGACGACGCGTTCGCCGAAAGGGCAATGCTTTTTGGCAAACCGACGAGGTTTAGAAAAGCTGCGGCTCCGCCTGTGCGATATGTGAGTTCCCGTTCAACTCCCCCCATGCATTCGCTGGTATCAAACGTTGCCGTCAACGGCATGGCGCAAGACTCGATTTCGGTCGGTGATCCTTTCACGCTGTCATTCTCATTCGCTTCCGACATGATATCAGCGAATATAAGGATCTACATAGATCTCGACCTCGACGGCGTTGTCGGAGGCGACGATTTTCTGCTCCTGAATTTTCATGTCTTCGACAATGACGACGGGGATGAAGATCCGACCGCCGGCCGGGCCGCGATCACATTTCGTGAGTCCGATGTTGTAAGTCATATCGCAGCCGCCTTCCTCATCGTGGTGGATGATTTCTATTCCCAGTCATCGACTTCGCTGAAAGTCGTGCAGGAGCCGACGCCGTCGATCGTCCGTGGTTCTGTTTCTCCTGCCGGGCGGTTCCTTTTGTACGCTATAGATCTGCAAACCAACGTTCTGTATGTATTCGGTGACAGCGTCGGAAGCTGTGCATTCTACGTTGACCGAAGTCAAACAAGCGCCCTCGAGCTCAGAACATATGACCTTTTCGGCGTGATGAACGGCTACCTCCCTCCGTCGACACAAACGGTCCAGCTCATTTCCGATACGACCGATGTCCGTGTTGCGTACACGGAGGCAACTTCATTCATCGAAGGATATGCACTGGACCAATTGGGGACTCCGGTTCCATCTGTTACCATAGAGGTCTATCCTTCGCAGGAGTATTCCTCGTTCGTGCGAACGGAAACTTCGCTCGACGGCCATTATCGGGTCGGAGTTGGGGCCGGAATCTGGAGATTGTATCATGACGTGCCGGATAACGGCGAGTATATGGGTTCATGGGACTACGATGACACCGTCCACGTTCCCTCGCAGATGACGGTGCAACGCGATCTGCTCATCATCAAAGCCAACACCAGCATCTCGGGATCTGTTCGAATGGACGGAAGGGGTGTCGGCGGAGTGGTCGTGCAAGCGAGCAACGATTCGCTGTATAACACAGTTCTCACTTCGGGTGACGGCACGTATGTCCTGCCCGTGTACAAACATGCATCGGATGTGTCGCCTTACAATGTGTCGACATATGTGAGCCGGGGATATGTCATCAACGACGGGTATCGCCCCAACATTCCTGCGGGAGCTACCGGCGTGGATTTCGTCATGTCGAAGGTCAACGGTGGACTGCAAGGGAGAATATCCGACTTCTCCACCGGGGAAGGAGTCCCGCACGCATACATATATGCCTCTGGACCGGACTATGCGGGGACGTACTCGAACGACAGCGGCTATTACAGGATGAGTCTTTTTGACGGAAATTACTATGTCTATGCGAGCGCTGACAAGTACTACTCCCTGTCGGAGTATGTTGTCATCGCCGGGTCGGTGATCACGAAGAACTTTGCGCTCCGCCGATGGGGATCGTTTTCGGGAACGATAACAGATTCAAGCGGAAACGCGGTCTCCTCCGCCGCGATCGTTGCCGTCGACTCTTCGGGAACATATTCAGTTGCCGGCGGTTATGCACGCAACGATGGGACGTATACGGTCGGGGGCATCGGGACAGGTTACTACAAAGCCTACTCCTACGCCAATGGATACGTCAATCAATGGTTCGACAAGGCCGAAACATCCGGCGATGCGACGGCTTTTAATGTCAGCGATGGATTTGACACGCCCGGCATCAATTTTGTCCTGTTGCGAGGCGGCGGTATTTCGGGCACAGTCACAGACAAAGCTGGGAATCCGATCTCACAAGTGTCCATTACAGTGTTCGATACTCTTTATAATGCTGTGTCGTATGCCGAGACGGACAGTGCCGGCTGTTACACGGCATTCGGACTTCGTTCGGGAGAATACCTTGTGCACGCCTACGACCTCGTTCACGTAGATCAATGGTATGACGGCGTGAACAGTTCATACTCTGCAACTCGTGTCAAAGTCGCTGTGCATCACACCACTCCGGAAGTGGACTTTGTCCTCGTTATGGGCGGATCGATCACCGGGACCGTCAGAAACACAACGGGGTCCGGAATTTCCGGTTCTCTTGTCGTTGTCTACACGTTGAAGTGGCCGTTCACCATCATGTGGGCCGGATACGATTATACCGACGGATTCGGGCATTACTCAGTGAACCGACTGCAGGCCCACGACAGTCTCATCGTGTGTGCATCGGGAAATGGAACGGACGGATACGGTACCCGCTGGTACGACGACGCGCCGTATTTGGACTCAGCCACTCCAATCGTGCTGGAAGAAGGCGAGGTGAGGGCGATTGATTTTGTACTGAGACGGATGGGCATTGTGAGCGGTTCGGTCAAGGATAATCACGGAAGACCGCTTAGCGCAATGATCGTGGTGGAGGATACGCTCGGTAACGCTGTCCAAACGGTGTACTCGTACGGGGACCTGGGCAATTATTCGGCCACGTATATCGAAGAAGGCACATATCGTATGTCAGCATCTTGCTCGGGGTATGAGACCCAGTGGTACAATCGAAAGACCTTTCGAGAAACCGCAGATCGTCTGGTGATAGGCGAAGGTTCGCAGCTCTCGAACATAGACTTCGTGCTCTCCGGTTTGGGACCGCTCTTGACGGCCTTCATCGATCGTGTGGAAGCGGCGCCGTATCCTGAGCGACCCGCACTTGTCGACAGCTTCCTCAATGCCGTTCCATCATTCCCGTTTATAGAGCAGGATACGATCGTTCATTTTCTTTACCGAGGAGTGGGAACGAACGTCACCATCCCGGGCGACGTGAATTCATGGGACCCGTACAGTTCCACCATGACCAGAATATCGAGCACCGATCTTTGGTATCGGACGGAGGTTCACCCCGACGATGCCCGCCTGGAGTACAAGTTCCTGATCGACTACACCCAATGGATTGCGGACCCGAATAACGGATATCATTTCGGTGAATACGCAAACTCCGAGTTGCGGATGCCTGCATACGAGCCGCCCCCCGAGATCGAATACTACGCAGATATCCCTCATGGCGCGTTGCGGGATACGACGATCCACTCGTCGATTCTCTCGAATACACGGACGATCAGAATCTACACGCCACCGTCGTACAGTTCCTCCGGCAGCGAGAATTTTCCGCTCGTGGTGTTTCATGATGGGTTGGCGTATCTCTCAACAGGGAAGGCAAACAATGTTTTGGATTACCTGATTCATCGTGCGAGGATAAAGCCTGTTATCGGCGTTTTCGTCCCCCCGGTGAATCGTGACGCGGAATACTGGGACTATCAACAGACGCAGTTCGCGTCGTTCATCTGCAATGAGCTCGTCCCCGTGATCGATGCGAAATACAGAACGCTGACAAGTCCCAACGACAGAGCCACGGTCGGCATTTCCGCCGGATCGGTCGTGGCGCTCCACATTGCCTACCATCATCCCGACGTTTTTGGGAAGGTCGCGGCGCACTCCGGGGCCAACGTGGAGAACATCGCGAGCTACCGGGACGGGCCGTACCAGCCCATCCAGATCTATGGAGACGCGGGAACGTACGAAT
>MHAK01000061.1 GCA_001802945.1 Ignavibacteria bacterium RIFCSPLOWO2_12_FULL_56_21
CGACGAACCTGTGAGCGGCTCAGCGGAAGGGTTCGTGGGCGGATCGGGAACGCCGGTCCATCCCCTGTATCTGAGCAGTTGACCGTCTTCTCCGGCGACAAAACCATGGTCCCGGTCTGCAAACGAGACAGAAACAAGCGGCATACCTGACGGATGGCCCAGACTGTCCCAAGAGGTTCCGCCGTCGTTCGTGACCTGGATCCACACAGGTGTATACATCGATCCGGACTCCGAGCCGACGACAACGAGATTCACGGAATCGAGCACGCAGATGTCCTGGTTGTCCACTTGAGAGGAAGGAAGGTATTGCCGCACAGTCCAATTCATCCCCCCATCCGTGGTTGCCCATATGCGCTCGTAATTGCCGGCGATCCATCCACGGTTCTGATCGGCAAAGGCCATCGAATACAGATATGCCGAACCCGGCGTCGTCATGGCGCTCCATGTGTGGCCGCCGTCTGTTGTGCGCCTTACGGAACCGTCAAAGCTCATCATGACGAGCGTCAGTTCATCAAGCATCCAAAGTTTCGTTGCGTACGAAAGGTAATAAGGGTTCTTCGTCCACGAATCGCCCCCGTTCGTCGTCGTGTAGAATTCCGACTGCGACGAAACCGCCCATCCTGTTCGCTCATCGAGAAAATGGATGTCGTTGAAATGATAGAATGTGTTCGTGAAGGAAACAGTCCAGGTCTTCCCGGTGTCAAGGCTCCGGAGAATGTATTTGTCACAGAGTGCAAAGGCACGGTCGAATGTAGGGATGGTCACATACGAGATCTCGTTAACGAACACAGGTGATTCGCATCGCTCCCACGAAGTTCCCCCGTCCAGAGTTCGAAAGATCTTTCCCGAGTCCCCGGCGGCCAGTGCGTATGACCTGTCGTACGTACGCACCTGCGTCGTCCCGGTAAGTTGAGCCAGATATGTGACGGCCGGAGTCCACGTCGCGCCGCCGTCGCCTGATATGTAGATCTTCCCCGTTGTTCCGACGATACATCCGGTCGAGCCGGTAAAGAAGAGGTCTGCGAAGTCGCCGGAAATGATCTCCGTCCAGGAGATCCCGCTGTCGGTGGTTTTGTACAGTCCCTTGAATCCCACAGCCCAACCGTTCGACGTGTCCGTAAAGGCGATACGCATGCCCGAGGGGACTGTCGTTGTTGCCGTCCATGATGCTCCTCCATCGGTTGTTTTCCCGACTGCGCCGTTGTCGCCGATGGTCCAGCCGTGTTGTGCGTCGGTGAACGAATAGTTTGTGTATCGGTAAGCGTATGGGAGGCCGGCCGACGGAGCATAGTTCCACGTGACTCCTCCGTCCGTCGTTTTCTTGTTCACCCGGGATGCCCACAGCCCCGACGTCTCGCTGAAAAAATACAGATCGGTGATCGAATGCCAGGGCCAGCTATCCGTGTAGAGCTGCCAGGTAGCTCCGGCATCGCGGGTGCGGAGGACATACCATCCTCCACCTACCCACCCCACGGAATCGTTGACGAAACAAATATCCACAAGCCCTATGTTGACAAAGGGGTGTTCAACATTCAGCCACGTCGACCCGCCGTCGGTCGTCTTGACGATCGTGGCGTTCATTCCGCACGCAAAACCGGTTTGCTCATTCAGAAATCTCACGCCGCGCAATGCTGAAGTCGTGTTGCTCCGCTGGATCGACCAGGTTGCGCCGCCGTCGGTTGTCTTGAGGATCATCCCTCCTGTCCCGACCGTCCAGCCCACCGAGGGATTCACGAACCAAACGCTCAACAGGTCATTCCCTTGTGGCAGTGGATTCAGCCATTCCCAGTCGGACTGTGCGGAAACATGAGATGTCGTGAGGATGGCAACGGCAAGAATGAAGGCATAGCGGCGTGTCATGACACACCTCGCGGAGGGACTCATTGAGCCCGAACATTCCGGCGCCGTGAGTTGGTCGGGTGAATACAGCGACATGATCGGCGACGGGTCCGCTGATCGCGGCGTGGCTGGCGGGAAGGAGGGGGTGAGCGGGTCAAGGAAGAACGAGCTTCCCTGGTTCCTGTCTGGGGACGCATGCAGTCAACAGACAAGGGCGAAGGTACAATGAATCTGTCGGCCAAGCAATGAAAGATGTTACAGATATGAATCAGATCATCGCAATTCTGAGAATCGAAAAGAGCATGGACAATAGGCTTGAGTTGTTGCACACCGGAAAACCCGAAGGAGTGCCACTCAATAGCCAACGTCTTTGCGAGGAGTTTCACTTGCCTTCGGCAAGTGAAACGACGAAGCCTGCCCTGAGCGAAGCCGACGGAGTCGGCTGAGTCGAAGGGCAATCTGCTTTCTATGCCGTTTATACGCCAACTACCGCCCCCCTTTCTTCAACTACTCATCAATAATGACCTCAGGGTCCGAATTCATCTCGGCAAACGTCCCGGTGGAGTCGGTGTAGATCGCATACCGATAGATTCTTCTCGGACTGGGCTGCGGCATTTCCTGGAAATCCTCCGGCAGCCTTCTGATCAATTCTTCCCCAGCCTTTATGGTCTGCGTTCCGATGCGAAGTGGATCCCGATAGGGAGGAAAAAAGATCGTGATGTCGCTGTCCGGCGGGGCCTTCCAGACGAAGATCGTCTGCTTGCTGAGGCTCCCACTCAACCCGTTGACTTTGTAACGTTTGTGCTGGCCGCTTTGGCCCAACGTCCACGTGATGACTTCCTTTGGCCGATTATCATACATAGCATGTCCTCCTTGAATGGTGATCGTGATGGAATGAAGTTCTTCCCAACGACAGCGGAGTCTTGATCTACTTCTGGATCGACACTTCCTTCACCAGCGCCGCGTAGCGATCATCTTGTCTCAGCTTTTCCATGGCAATGCTGTTTTCCACGTCCTCACGGGTGAACCCCAGGACAAACGCCTGCCGCAGGAGTTCCAATGCCGTTTCCCGCTCTCCGATCTCCTCGTAGATCATTGCGACATGGCCGAGGCCATAGCCGTAGTTCGCACAAAGTTCCCGGGCCTCTTCGAGAAGACGACGCGCCCGCCGGAGTTCTCCCAGGCCGCTGTAATAGCCCGCCAGACGATGGACGACATCGGGATTCCGCCGATTGACATTCCGCACCTCTTCCGCGAGCCGCGCCGCTTCCCTGTATGCCCTGTGCGTTTCCGTCGTGTCGGTACCCGACCAACGGAGCGCTTCTGCGTACTGTCCCCAGAGCTGGTAACTGTTCTTCTTGAGGTCAATTGCCTGAGAATACATCTCCGCCGATTCGGAAAACTTCCGTTGTTTGAAAAGGATCGTCCCGAGATTCGCATACGCCGTCGACGATGGTTCGATGGTGATCGACCTGCGATATTCCTGGATCGCTTCTTCGTCCAATCCCTTGCGCTGGAGGATCGCCGCCATGTTGTTGTGCCCGAAAATATTGCCGGGGGCGAGACGTGCAACCTCGCGGAACTGCTGAAGTGCTTCGTCCAGCTTGTTCCGATAGAAATAGAAGGCGCCGAAGGCATTGTAATACCCCCAATATCCCGGTTCTCTGGCGATCGCCTCGCGGAACGTGGCGACCGCGGAGGTCGTGTCGTCCATTTCGTCGTAGGCCTGTGCGAGACCGAGTGTCGCTTCTGAAATTCCCGGATCGAGCGCCAACGATCTGCGAAACGCGAAGACTGCCCGCTCATACTCTCCCTTCTCCATGCGAACATGGCCGTCGGCAAGGTGGGCCTCGGAGACCTCATCGTTGAGGGTCATTGCGCGTCCGGCCGCCTTCTCGGCCTCTCTGATCCACAGCGTATCATGTTCTGCAATATACCGGCGCCGGTACGCATCGGCCAGCGCTGCATAGGCCAGCACAAAGGCAGAGTCCTCCGCGATCGCCTCCCGAAGCAGAACGATGGCGTTCACCACGTTGTCCAACTTTTGATAGTCTTTCAGATACCCTCGCGCCCGGGTATAACGATCATACGCTTCCGGTTTCGCGGTGCCTCCCATCGCCAGCAGTGCGGCCGTCGTCGATGGGATCTCGACCCCCATCCAGCCCGCCACTGTTGTAACGATCTCTACTTCCATATCGGTGGCCGACGCGGTCGATCGTCGGAATTCGTGCGAGTTCATGATCTTCCCAGTCCTCGCATCGGTCAACTGCACGATCGCCCGCAACATGTCTCGCTCATGCCGCACAGATCCGGAGACCGTGAATGCGATGCCCAGTTTTGTCCCGGCATCGGTGGCACTTTCCAGCTTGAATCGCCTCACCTCAGAAGCGGCGAGCACCCAGAATGTCTCGCCCCCGTACTGAAGATGTGAAAGCCGGTCCGTGATGATCTCCGTGAGACCGTCGGCGAAGACTTGCGTTTCCGGATCGCCGCCGACGTTGACGAACCTCAGCACGGCTATTCCGAGGTTGTCGCTTGCGGATATCCACGGCAGTCCTTTCCACAGGAGAAATGCCGCCACTGCCAGAAGAAGAGCCGCCGCTGACAGCTTGCCAAGTGTCGATCTGCGCAACGACACGCCACGCCGTGCAACGGGTACGAATGACCTGTCGGTGAACGACTTCTCCAGGTCTGCGCAGAGTTCATGCGCGGATTGATACCGGTCGCCGGGATTCTTCGCAAGCAGACGGAGCGTGATCGCGCTGATGCCGCGGGACACATCGGGCACGAGCTTTTCCGGCGGCTCGGGGTCGGAATGCACGATCGAATACATCACCGCCGGCAGATAGTCACCTGTAAACGGACGTTTCCCGGTGAGAAGCTCGTAGAGAACGATGCCAAGCGAGAAGAGGTCCGAGCGATGATCGACATGGCCTCCCGTTGCCTGTTCCGGCGACATGTAGGCTGCGGTCCCGCCGGAGGAAGTGTCCGTCGAACCGGGAGTTGTCGACGTGACTTGTTTCGCCAGACCAAAATCGAGGATCTTCACATCCCCGTGTTTGGTGACAAGGAGATTGGCGGGTTTAATATCGCGGTGAACGATGCCTGCTTCATGCGCGGCTGCGAGACCGCGGGCGGTCTGCAGGACGATGTCGCGTGCGCGTTCTTCGTCCACGCGTCCTTCGGCGACCAGATCGTCCAATGTTGACCCGTCGTAGAACGCCATGCACATGAAGGCGCCGCCGGGATCCGCTTCGCCGATATCGTGGACGACCGCGATGTTGGGATGATCGAGGGCCGATGCCGCGCGGGCTTCTTTTTCGAAGCGTTTGCGGGCGATCGGGTCGAAGATCAATTCACGGGGAAGGAACTTGAGGGCAACAATGCGGTCGAGCCGGGTGTCGAGGGCTTTATAGACAACTCCCATTCCCCCTTCACCCAGTTTCTCGAGGATCTTGTAGTGGGAAACGGTCTGCCCGATCATGGGCATCTCGTGCAGTTGGGCGACGGGCGGCCGAACGCTCCGGGACCGACCACATACAGCGAGGAGGGGACGGAGGTGGTATGTGACGGCGGCTCGGTCAAACGGCTACCCAGAGGACATCCACATGGGGACCACGACACCAAACAACAGTCGGTCTGACCGGCCAAAACTACGTTATCTCGGGGAAAGGAGCAAGGGGTGCCTTACGGCGTAAAGCCGTGAGGTGGAGTAATGGAGTTCAGGGGAGGGCTCGGATTTGGAGTAATGGAGTTCAGGGGAAGGCTCGGATTTGGAGGAAAACTTGAGGAATTGATCATTGGCAGAGTCTTTCTCCTTTATTCTTTTTCCTTACTCCCTTTTCCTCTCTTTGAGGCTTTCTAAAAAGAGCTTCTCCACCTTCGCCCTCGCCCACGGCGTTTTCCGGAGAAACTTCAGGCTCGAGATGACGCTCGGATCCTGCGTAAAGCATTTGATCCGTATCCTCGCCCCCATTTCCTTCCAGCCGTAATGGTCAACGAGGTGACGAAGGATCATTTCGAGGGTCTGGCCGTGGAGAGGGTCGGGCATGGGGGGAAGAAGCCGTTGGTGAGGAAAAAGAATAAAGGAAAAAGGAGTAGGGAGCTAGGTGAAGGTGAAGCAGTGAATCTGGAAGAATGTGAATAAAGATTTACCCACGAAGAACACTAAGAATTAATGGGTTCACATCTTTTCTTGGTGTCCTTAGTGCTCCAAACCTCTT
>MHAK01000062.1 GCA_001802945.1 Ignavibacteria bacterium RIFCSPLOWO2_12_FULL_56_21
CGGCAGCCAGGTGGTGGAGGTCAACAAGAACCTCGTGCAGGAAATGCAGCTCGTGTCGGGTGCGTTCAACGCCGAATACGGCCAGGCGATGTCGGGCATCGTCAATATCGCCACGCGGGAGGGTGGGGGATCGTTCAACGGAGGTCTCGGCTTCTACGGCGGTGACTATGTCAGCGGTGACAATGTCATGTTCATGGGTATCGACCGGGTCGCCCCGTTCGCCATTCGGAACTTCGAAGGGAATTTGAGCGGTCCTTTGTTTGGCGAAGACGTGACTTTCTTTGTGAATGGAAGGCACATTTACTTCGGCGGGTACCTCAACGGCGTGCGACGATTCAACCCATCCAACATTGCGTATACCGACAGCACGGGCACGTTTAAGTTGTATCGCGACGCGTCCGGCAAAGGTGACAGCGCATTTGTGCCGATGAACTGGAGCGAACGCGGATACGCTCAGGGTAAGCTCACCGTGCGCGTCACTCCGACGCTGAAGGCTTCGTACAACGCGATCTATGACGATAACGTCGCCAAGGCATACAGCCGCGGTTATACGTTGAATCCCGACGGCATTGGAAATACGTTGACCACAAGTCTGACGCAGATCCTCCAGGTAACGCACACGCTCAGCTCTTCATCCTTCTACACTCTCGGCGGTTCATATTTCGACAAATGGATCCGCTATCATCTGTACGATGACCCTCACGACCGCCGGTACATCCACCCACAAGTATCGCAGACGTACGATTCGTACAGCGCATTTACGGGGGGCACTGATCTAGGTCGGTTCGAGCGCAGAACGCAAAGCTTCCTGATCAAGGCCGACTTGTCCACGCAGGTTGACGCTTCGAATCTTGTGAAAGTTGGCGTGGAAACCCGGCGGCACTCTGTGGAGATGGAAAGTTACACGCTGCGTCCGATCCTGGGCCAATCGGCGTTCAACCCCGCTTCGAGCTCTCCGTTTATCACCACGGAGATCCCCGCAGACACTGAGGCCGCCTACAATAGGTATCTGCGTCGCCCGGAAGAATTCTCGGCGTATGTTCAGGACAAGATGGAGTTCAAGGATCTGATCATCAATATCGGATTCCGTGTGGATTGGTTCCTGCCGGACGGAGTTGTGCTTGCCGACGAAAGCGATCCGAGCATCTACAACCCGCTGAAGCCCTCGAACAGATTCCACGACAACAACGGGAACGGATCGCAAGATTCGGGTGAAGCAACTAAGACTGCGAAAGAACGAAGTTCCTATTGGTATAAGAAAGCCCGCAACAAGTTCCAGGTCAGTCCGCGCTTCGGCGCTTCCTTCCCCATCAGTGCTTCCGGCGTCGTCCATTTTTCCTACGGCCACTTTTTCCAGGTTCCCAGGTTCGAACGACTGTATGAGAATCCGGACTTCAAGATCGGATCGGGGTCGGGCGAGCACATTGCGGTGGTGGGGAATGCGGACCTTGTGCCGGAACAGACGATCAGCGGAGAGTTGGGCGTGCAGCAGCAGGTAAATGAAGACATTTCGATGGACCTGACGCTTTATTTCCGAGATATCCGAAACCTCACCGGAACACGTGGAGCTGAGATCGTCGTGTTTGGAGGCTCTGCGACGTACGACAAGTATGTCAACAGCGACTTCGGGTTCGTCAAGGGCATCGTCCTGTCGTTCAACAAGAGATTCGTGGACGGATTTGGTGCGACGCTCGACTATACATACCAGGTCGCCAACGGCACTGCATCCGACCCCTCGGCTGCGCGCAATGCCCTTGCGGGCGGGGCATTGCCGGAGGTGCAACAGGTACCGCTTGCATGGGATCAACGCCATACGCTGAACGTTACCGCTTCGTACAACGGCGAAGCTTGGGGATTGAGCCTCATCGGACAGTACGGCAGCGGATCACCATACACGCCGCGCCGGTCCGCGGACGCCACGGCGCTGCTGACGAATAGCCAGACGAAACCGCAGTATTTCAACGTTGACGGCAGAACGTATTATACGGTCGATCTCGATGCCCTCCGCCTCGTGCTGTTCGCCCGTGTCTTCAATCTGTTCGACATCCGGAACGAAGTCGGAGTCTTCGACGATACCGGGCGGGCGGGGTTTACGACCGACATACAGCGTGCCCGCGCAACCAATCCGCGCGAATACGTGAACACCATCGACGAGTACTTTCGGATTCCGACGAACTATTCGGAGCCGCGCCGGGTCGAATTCGGCATGAATGTGGAATTCTGACATGTCGAGCCGAACATTCCAAGTGACCGTCGCAGCTCTCCTTCTCCTTCCGATGATGGTCGATGCCCAGGTAAGCGACAGGGTGTACCGACGCACGGGCGTTCACAACGCGAACCAGGTAAGGACGGTCTTTGGCAACTGGGGCGTCATCGGTCAACCGTCATCCGGTGGTCCGCGTGGCGCGTGGAAGAATGACAACAACGGGTATTTGGGCGACGTCAGCCCGATCGTAGGGGCGGAAGTGAACTGGCAGGGAAAGATCTTTCAGTCGGTAGTTTCTGTGCCGGTCAATCGTCCGGGTACCGCGGACACGGACCCGTCCAGCGGAAAGTATTGGACGTTCGAGCCCCAAGATGGTTACTTCAACGCGAACAAAGAGAAAGTGGCGATGAGCACGGACGCGGAGTCGTGGCCTCCTTCGTGGCCGGACAAGCTCACTGACCCGGTTGATCCAGGTTGGCGAGGATCCTGGAATGGGTATTTCGGGAAACGCATCAACGCCGACCAGGAAAGCTATTTCGTACTGGACGACAACAACGACGAGCGTTGGAACTTTGCCGCAAGAAACACGAAGGGCGTCAGCTTCAAACCGGACAGCCTTAATCCACTGCGGAATGGCCTTGCTTTGGAAATGCGTGTGCGAGGGATGCAGTGGTCGCAGTTCCTCGCGAAGGATAATATTTTCTGGCTGTACGAGATTACAAATACCGGCACGACGGACTACAACAAGGCCGTCTTCGGCATGCTGGTGGGCACATATGTCGGCGTGACGGGGACAGACGATTCTCCCCGTGAGTATGACGACGATTGGTCGTTTTACGATGTCCAGACCAACCTTACCTATACAGGAGATTTTCCCCGTTCCAATGCCCGCAACCCGTTGTGGGTCGGACCCGTCGGCATGGTGGGATATGCTTTTCTGGAAAGCCCGGGGAATCCGTACGACGGCATCGATAACGACGGTGACTCGGACACGACCGGTTTTTCAGGCGGCGCGGTAAAGTTTAATCAAACGAGTTTTGACTCCGTGACGATCAACGCTGGAATGCAGATCGTCCTCATTAACCAGGATTTTTCCCGGACTGTCTACAATGTAACCGCAGTGGACAGTCAGTTGGTGACCACGCGCGGCCTCTCGCTATACATCAGGCCTGGTATAACAAGGCTTGTCGAGGGAAACGTCCTCCGGGATGTCTCTACCGGCAACACGTTCATCAATCCGAACGCTTATGACGGCGTGGACAACGACTTTGACGGCCTCATCGACGAAAATTCCTTTGTGCATTACCGCCAGGTGAAACGGACCAATACCGTGCCGCCAAAGACGCTGATCGATGTGCTTCGGCCAGTGCGGTATATCAATTACGCGACAGGAGCCGGCACGAATCCGCAGAGTATGATCGATGAAAAGCGGACGGACAGGTTTGATAACGACCAAGATTGGGTGCTTGGAACCGACGACGTGGGCCGGGACGGAATCGACGGCACCGGAGACGGTGGCGAAGGCGACGGCGTTCCGACATCGGGCATCGACGCCTTCGGGAACGATACAGGACTTCCGGGAGAACCGAATATCGACAAAACGGATGTCTCGGAATCTGACCAGATTGGATTGACCAGTTTCTACTACTTCACGCCCGCAAGCAATGTGTTTTTCAATCTGGACTCAACGCTTTGGCAGAACCTTGCTCCTGGATTCTTCTCTGTGCCAGAAACAATTGTAGAAAATCGGCCGGAGGGGGGACAGGACGGCGACTTCTTCTACGGGTCGGGCTATTTTCCCTTGCTAGCCGGGACAACAGAGCGGTTCTCTCTCGCGCTTGTGTATGGCGGCGGAAAGGGAGGGGGAATAGAAGAAGACATCACCGATCTTCTGAAGAACAAACAAACTGTGCAGAAGATCTACAACAGCAATTACCAGTTCCCCCAGCCACCGGACAAACCGACGTTGACGGCCGTGCCTGGTGACAAACAAGTTACTTTGTATTGGGATCGTAAAGCTGAAGCTACTGTCGATCCGGTACTGAAGGTTAGGGACTTTGAAGGCTACAGGATTTATAGGTCAACGGACCCCGATTTTTCGGACATTTTCACGATCACGGATGCCACTGGTTCGCCTCAGGGATACCGTCCACTTGCACAGTTCGACTTGAAGAACTCTGTGTCCGGCTACTTCAGGGCGGACGACGAGCTTTTCCAGGGGTCTTCTGGATTTTCCTTCTACCTCGGCGGCAACAGCGGATTATCGCACTCGTATGTCGATCGCGGCGTAGAAAATGGTCGTCGCTACTACTACGCACTTGTGGCCTACGACCGCGGGGACGAACTCATCGGTATTTTCCCTTCGGAGAATACGAAGATCATTAGAGTCTCTTCGTCCGGCGAGGTCACGAAAGACGTGAACACGGTAATTGTCGTTCCGAACGCAAAAGTGGCCGGCTATGAGCGGCCTGAGGACGCGATCCCCCTGGACGTCCAAACGCGATACGGTACCGGATCAGTATTGTATCGTATCCTGGATGAGACGAAACTCACCGGCCATTCGTATCGGGTGACCTTCCTTGATACCCAGGTCGACCGGGTGGATAATAACGGTAATGGACTGATCGATGCCGCAGATTCATCCGAATATTTGCGACAAACCACCCAATATTTTGTGTACGACGAAAACGAGATCATCGAGGACTTCTTCGCTCAAGACACTGCCCTCGTAAAACTGAACCACAAGCATATTATCAGGAGCTCCGTCGTTGTCCGAACATCGAACGGCGTGATCCTCAGTCCTACGAGTTACAATCTCGATACGACGAGGGGCGAAATTCGCGGTGCAGCCCCGGGAGCCATGCCGACCGACGCCAAGTACAGCATTTCATACACCTATTATCCCATCCATGGCAGTCCATACATCAAATCCAGCCCGTTTGTCGCTGAGACCAATGACGCAGAGGACTTCGATGGACTGACATTGATGTTCGAAAACCAGTGGGATATAGTGCTCATCGATTCCCTGTCGCGCTGGCGCGGCACGAACGCGTATGTCTTCAATTTCGTTCCATTCGAATACTACGACGATCTTGGGGTACTGATTGCCTTGGGGTATGCCCGGCCGGCGGATTACGACATCGTTTTTTCGAACACCGTCGTTGACACTTCGTACGAAGACCCGGTCTTATTTACTCCGGCCGTTCCAGTGAATTTCCGCATTTTCAATCGCACAGAAAAAAGGTTTGTCAAGTTCCTCTTTGGCGAAAGCGTCTTTGACGGCAAGTTGGGTGCCATTGAAGAACTGGTCCTCGTCGAGCCCGATTCCAACGGAACACTCCGGTACACATGGGACATTTTCTTTATCAACAAATTCGGCGAATCCGTGGATGTGGTCTACGACTTGAAGACAGGAGACACTTTGCAGCTCAGGACGAGCAAGCCGTTCCGCGAAGGAGATACGCTTCGTCTTGCACCCGCTCTGCCGCGCGTGAACGCAGTCCAGGCGGCAAAGGATCTCGGTAGAGTGCGTGTTGTGCCAAACCCGTACGTCGCCGCTTCTGCGCACGAATCGCCCTTGCCTCCGGGCGTCACTGTCGGTCGTTTGCGGAGAGTTGATTTCACCAGGCTGCCTGCCCGGTCGAAAGTCCACATCTACACTGCCCGCGGCGAACACGTGATTTCGCTGCAGCACGACGGAGACATTGAGGACGGGACGATCTCCTGGAACTTGAAGTCGAAGGAAAACCTGGACATCGCGTTCGGAGTGTACTTCTACGTCGTTGAGAGCGACGCAGGCACGCAAACCGGGAAGATGGCGATCATCAAGTGAACGAAATGAACCGACATCAGAATGTTCTGCTTCGGGCTGCGAGCCTTATTCTGTTGACGGCGGTGATCGCCACCGGACAGGCGAAGATTGCGACAACTGCCGCCCAGTTCCTCGGAATTCCGGTCGGTCCCCAGGCCGTGTCCATGGGTTCGGCGTTCGTTGCATCGACTGAGGATGTGACCGGACTCTATTGGAACCCGGGTTCGGTCGGTTTCCTCGACAGAACACAGGTCGCCTTCTCAAATACCGAATGGCTGGCGGGCTCTCAATTCCGGTGGATCGGCGGCATTCTGACGGCTGACGGGGTCAACTATTTTGGTGTGAGCCTGACGAACCTTGATTACGGCGAGGATGAAGTGACGACCGTGGAATCTCCCGACGGCACGGGGGAGAGGTGGAGCGCGTCGGACGTTGCGTTTGCAGTGACGTACACGCGCAGGTTTACGGACAGGTTCGCGATCGGCGGCTCGGGGAAGTTCATCCATCAGCGCATCTACAACGAATCAGCGAATACGCTCGCCTTCGATTTCGGTTTGCTGTTCCTCACGGGGTTCAACGACATGCGGTTGGGCATGTCCATCTCCAATTTCGGAGGGGACATGAATCTCGACGGACGCGACCTTCTTCAACGGGTGGATATCGACCCGGCAAACAGCGGGTCGAACAAGAATGTCCCGGGAAAACTGAAGACGGATGACTGGCCCATTCCATTGCTGTTCCGCGTCGGTGTCGCGATGGACGTGGTCAAGAATGATATGCTTCGGTGGACGCTGGCGGCTGACGCACTGCGGCCAAGCGACAATGTCGAATCGGTGAATGTGGGAACGGAGGTCGGATGGGGAGACATGCTCTTTCTCCGCGGGGGATTCAAGGGCATTGGTTTGGACAACAGTGAAGAAGGACTTTCCTTCGGCGGCGGAGTGAAGGTAGCCATCGAGGGTTTGGCAACCATGGAAGTGCATTACGCGTATACGCAATTCGGTTTCTTTGGAAATCTCAACACTATTGCTCTTTCTGTGTCTATGTGAACGCTGTAGATTGATTTTACCAGGATGCAAGAAGTACAACTGTACCTCACAATTCACTAATCAGGAAGGATCGCAACATGAATCGAACCATACGGCTTCTGATGGGAGCCCTGTTGGTCCTGCCAAGTGTGATGTTCGCCCAGGTATTGCGGGAGGACTTCACCGGGGCCCTGGGAACTCAGCTGACTACGGCTGGATGGACGCAAAGCGGATCGACGGCGACGAATCCCGTCACCATCGATAGCGCCGGTCTGACCCTGACCCAGTTTCCCGGGTCGGGTGTCGGGAACGCCGCCGTTCTGAAAACATCGGGACAGGACGTCTATCGCTCTTTTGCGGCGTTGAATTCCGGTTCCGTCTATCTCTCGTTCATGCTCAAAGTTTCATCGGCTGCAACGGGCGATTACTTTATCGCACTCTCGCCTTCGGCACTGCAGACGAATTACTACGGCAGACTCCACATCAAGGCGTCCGGTGGAGGATTCTCCGTGGGTCTTAACAAGAGCAATGAAGTAACAGGCGGTGCGGTGTACGGTACGACCGTCATTGGGTTTGACACAACTGTTGCGGTCGTAATGAAGTACACGTTCTCTGCCGGAGATTCGAATGACGTGATCGATGTGTACGTCATGAAGGATTCCCTGCGGCTGGCGGAACCGGGAAGTCCGGAGATTGCAGCGTATGCTGCCAACACGAAAGCAGATGCTGCGGACCTCGGTTATGTCACGGTTCGGCAGGGTGGTGCGAGCTCAGCTGCCGCCCTCGTTATCGACGGTATCAACGTCGGCCGTTCGTGGAAATCGGTTTCCGGACAGACCGCGTCGGTAACCTTCAACGTAAATACGGCGTCAGTTGAAGATACGCTCAAAGCGAATTCGAGCGTCCAGGTGCGTGGAAGCGCTGCGCCCTTGACGTGGGGCGGCGATTCGCCAATGATGACAAACGTCGGCGGCGATTACTGGTCCATCACGCACGTGTTCGACCTCGGAACAAGCGTGAACTACAAATACTTTGTGACCTGGAGCGGCGACGGCTGGGAGGGCGGCAGTGACAAAGCACTTACGGTCGATAAGGACACTGTTCTTGCGTTGGCATATTGGAACCGCACGTCGCCCGTGTACACGCCGAGCGATTCCATGGATGTCTGGTTCCGCGTGCACATGGGGAGCCGGCCGGATTTCGACCCGGCCACAGATTCTGTGCAGGTGCGCGGTACATTCAACGGTTGGAGCGCTTCCAATCCGCTGGCCCGAGAAGGCGTTTCCAAATTCTATTCCGGACAGGTGAAGATTCCTACCGTGGCGCTTGACAGCGCCAAATACAAATTCACTTTCACCAAGACGGGAGGCACATATTGGGAGGATGCCATTGGCGATCGCTTGTCCCTTATTCGGGGCGACACAACGCTAGTGTGGAAGTCCTTCGAAGACAAACCGATCGTCCAGGTCCTGCCGGTCACAGTGACGATCCTTGTCAACACGTCCACGGTGCCCGATACGCTGAAGCCGACCTCGTTTGTTCAGATGCGCGGCGGTACGCCGCCGCTTACCTGGGACCAAACCAGTCCGGTAATGTTCACGAACATCGGCGGCGACTACTGGACGGCGAACGTGGAGTTCTTCCCGGGAGCGACCGTTCAATACAAGATCTTTACGTTCGCGAACGGCACGCTTACGGCGGACGATTACGGTGCAGGATGGGAGAACAACACGACGGACGGATCAGGCAACCGTACATTGACCGTCGGCAGCGCGGATACGGTGCTTCCGCTCGCCTTTGTCAATGGTAGCGCCACGACTCAGGACCAGTATTGGAGGCCCTACACTCCGTCCGACAGCGTTGACGTGTGGTTCCGCGTCAATCTGCAGAGCCGTGAAACCTTCAAGAAAGGGATCGAGGCGATCGGAGTACGCGGCAGCTTCAACGGTTGGGGCCCGAAGAGCCTACTGCTCAAGCAGGAAGCCCAGCACGGCAACAACGGAAGCCGCAAATACGACGCGCTGAACTTCTGGTCCGGAGTTGCGAAGATCCCTGCATCCGCGTTTGCTGGCGGGGCTGTCGAATACAAGTACGTCGTCCTCGATGCGAATACGGACAGTGCGGCGATCGTGGCGTGGGAGAATGTGAGCAACAGGACCATTGCGCAGAATGCTGCGCAAGGCGATACCACACTCTACTGGAAGTGGTTTGACGACATTCCGTATGCGCCGCCAGTCGTGAAAGACACGATTATTGTGACCTTCCGGGCAAATATGAACAGGGCGATTTCCGAGCGGGGTTTCTCCATCGGTGACACCCTCGATGTCCGCTCAGGATACAATGCAACTGCTCAAGAAGTGCGCATTAAGCGGATGACACGACAAGGGCTGTCCACGTACTATCAGGCGATCGACACGGTCGTTGCGAATATTGGGAAGGACTTGAACTACCAGTATTATGTGACGAAAAACGGCATCGAAGTTCGCGAGATCTACTACGACTTCAACTACCTGCCCGCCGGCGATGCCGCCGCTGAAAAACGACGCATTGCGGTCACGAGCAACACGATGTCGGTCCAGGATACGTCGACATCGACCGCCAACACGCATCGTGTGCCGCGGTTCAAAAACCTTCAGCACCTTACGCAAAACGTGACCGTCACGTATACGGTCGATGTTCGGCCGGCAATCTATACGCTGTTGGCCGGCAAATCTCTCGTTGCGACGAACATCACCGCCTACGTCCTTTCGGACCCGGACAGCGTTCTTCTCTGGGGCGTTTGGATGAACGGTCCGGCAGTGGGAGGATGGGACACGCGGGGCGCATGGGGTTCTGCCCGTCGGGCAGACACGACATCGCATATGTATGACGATGGAACCCACGGTGACTTAGTCGCGGGCGACTCCGTTTTCTCGCTGCTCTATGACTACACCACGGCCGATGTTGTCGGGCAGGAATTCAAGTTCGGCATTGGCGGGTTCGATAATGAAGGCGGTTTCGGCAACAACCATAACGAAAACATCAATGATGCCGGTTCGACGTGGACTATAGCGTCGCAGTTTGGCAGCATTGATCCGACCTTCTACGATGCATGGGATTTCGACAATCAGGTGCCGAGGTTTACCACCGGTGTATCGGGTGAAACCGGCATTCCCCTTGCATATGAGCTGCGCCAGAACTATCCTAATCCGTTCAACCCGAGCACGACCATTCAGTTTGCACTCCCGAAGGCAGGAAATGTGAGCCTGAAGGTCTTCAATACGCTCGGTCAGGAAGTGGCGACAGTCGTGGCAGGAGTGTTGACGCCGGGAATACATACCGTGACATTTGATGCGTCGAGACTTTCGACGGGTGTGTATTTCTATCAGATCAAGGCCGGCGACTTCATGAGCCTGCGAAAAATGGTGCTGGTGAAGTAAGAGGCTGAGTTCGTTGTGCAGACAAGGCGGGGAGCGATTCCCGCCTTGTCTGTTTATGTGCGTCGACCACGGACACTCATCGTATGTCATATAAGCATATGTTCGCCACGCCAAATGCGCTATTGGCATTGTTTCTCATCGCTTTCCTTAACGCCCATGGTCAGACTGGGGGGAAGGAGAACTTCATCCTTGCGCGCGTGGGAAGGCAGGTTATAACGGAAAAAGAATTTCAAGAACGGTTTGATCTTCTTCCCGGACCCGGACGTTCATCACCGGGGCAGATCGAAGCCGCCAAGCAGGATATGCTTCTTTCGCTGGTGGCTGAAAAACTCCTCGCAAATGCCGCCGAAGCCAACGGATTGCTTCGGGATACTGCAATCACTCGAGAGATCGATCAGGTCCGGCGACTTCTGGCCAGGGATGAGCTCTTCAGGGATGAAGTGCAACATAAAGTGAAAGTACTTCCTTCGGAGATCCGCCTGGGAGTACAACGTGCAAAGCGACGCCTTCTCGTCTCGTATCTGTTTTCAGAGGACCGCACGCCGCTTGACCTCGCGAGGCGGCAGATACGGCGCGGCATGGGATTGAACAGCATGAGCTTTGATTCGACGTCGGGAGTACTTCACGATACTATTACGGTCGATTGGGGTCAAGCCGAAGCCGAACTGGAAAACGCAGCATTCGCGGCAAAACCCGGTCAAGTATCCCCGGTGATACACTCCAGTCTTGGCTGGTTTGTTCTGCAACTGCTCCACGAGGAGCCGAATCCGAACGCGGTCGGCCAGGGCGACAACGAACTCCGCGCGAATGTTGAACGCATTCTGCGTTTGCGGAAAGAAGAGAAAAGGCTCGAGGAGTTTGTGGCGTCCGCGACGCTCAGTTTTGAAGGAAGGTCAACCCCGGAAAGGTTTCGGGAGATCGCTGAAGTACTGAGGACAGTCTTCAACGCTGAAGGACGATGCTCACCGTGTGTTCTTGACGAAGCACAGACTTCTTCCGCCCGGACGTTGTTGTCCCAGCATCTTGGTGATACGCTTCTGGTGATGGGGAAGCGTGCAATGACCGTGGATGACGGACTGACGCGGTTGTTTGTCAGTGGAACTCGGATCCCTTCGACGGAGCGTCCCGAACTTGAACGGTCGCTGAACCGAGCATTTCGGCAATGGGTCCTCCAGGATATATTAGAATCGATTGCACTCGAAAGAGGCCTCGACTCCAGGCCGGAAGTCGCACGGCACATCGAATACTGGCAGGCACATTACCTTGCCGAAGGGCTCAGGGCGAAGATTGCTGCTTCCACTTCCGTGACCGACCCGGATGTCTATGCATATGCGCATTCTCTGGACTCGACGATTGCTGTCCCGACGCTCGACTTGCGCATAGCCGAGTCTCCCGTGCTGACGAGCATTGTTCATTTCCATGATGCGTTGCGAGCAGGAGCCTCGCTGGATACGATTCTTGCTTACCTGTCCAGCTTCAAGGTCTACGACGTAAAGATCCGAGACCTGCACAAAGTGCCATTGAACATGGCCGGAGCTTATGGAACGATTGCATGGAATCTTACTCCCGGTACGTGGTCGAATCCCGCGAAACTGGACACCGTTAGCGTCGTCGTCCAGTTGATCCGTCGATATGATCCTCCGCGTCCCCCGGCGTCTGTGTGGGATTCCCTGACCGCCCGGGTTCGGGAGGCGAAGATCAATCGTACTCTGGACGTGACGATTGCCGGTCTCGCCCGGAAAAACAATGTTGTGCTGTATGATGATGTGCTGCCCAGTGTGCGCGTTTCATCCGTTCCTATGATGACGTATCGAATCCTCGGCTTCGGCGGCAGGATGTTCGCGGTCCCGTTCGTCCGGCCGTTCACCGGTTGGGTCGACGTGGAATCACTTCAACGGATGCCGATCCCGTGAAACGCACCCGGCCAAATTCAGCCCCGACGGCTGCATCTGAGATTCCGTTCAGTCGCCGGATCCTGTATGCGACACTCGTGCTGAGTGTCCCCGTTATTTTCTTGGCGTTTCTGGAAGTAGGATTGCGGATCGGCGGCTATGGTCCGGACCTACGGCTGTTCGTTCCACGGACGATCGGCGGAACAGAATACTATGGCGTGAACGTTGCAGTGACGTCGAGGTACTTCCCTTCTCTTCATGTCCAGCCCGGAATCTCGTCGGATCTCTTCCACGTTCACAAACTGCCCGGTACAATCAGAGTGTTCTGTCTTGGAGAGTCTTCGACGCTTGGCTATCCGTTCATGTATAACGGATCGTTTCCGGCTATCCTTCGCGAGGAACTCGCGTTGTTGTATCCCGAACGACCTGTCGAAGTCGTTAATCTCGGGGTTACGGCAGTCTCTTCGTACACCGTGGCGGAATTCGGAAGGTGGTGTCTGGACTTCGAGCCGGATGTCCTGGTGGTCTACACCGGCCACAACGAATATTACGGCGCGCTCGGCGTCGCTTCGACGGAATCGGTGGGAAGAGCCCGGTGGTTCGTTCGAACGTATCTCGCTCTCCATGAGTGGAAAACGTTCCTCCTGGTCAAATCTCTCATTGGTCGATTGGGCGGGAATGCAGGGTCGGATTCTCCCGAAAGGAAATCGGGAACACTCATGGAAGCACTCGCGCGGGAGAAAGACATTCCGTTCGGTTCATCGTTGTATCAAGAGGGGCTGGATCAGTTTGCAGCAAACATCGGGTCATTGTTGGAGGCGGCACAGCGCCGAAGCGTTCCAGTCGTATTGAGCACCCTGACATCCAATCTGAGAGACCTTGAGCCTCTTCGCACCGTACTCACCGCAACCTCGCCAGGTTTTGATCGAACAGCTCATGATGCGGCGATTGTCAGCTTTCGGAATATGGTGGTGCATGGGAAGGCTCTGGACGTGCGGGAGCAGCTGCGCGTCCTGGCGAATGCCGACACCGGCGCGGCGGACATCGCGTTTCTGCTGGGCAGGGCAAACGAGCTTGCAGAAGACTATGCATCCGCACAGCAGTGGTACGCGAGAGCGCGGGATCTGGACGCCCTGAGATTCCGTGGTTCGAGTGATCTCAATGAGCTTATCCGCACGCTCGCGAAGACGTACGGCATGCCCGTGGCAGAACCCGAGCAGATCATGCAGCGGAGATCTCGGTATGGATTGATCGGATCGCGTTTCCTCCTTGAACACGTACACCCTACATTGGAGGGATATGGGATTTTGGCGGAGGCAATGCTCGATCCATTGCTCGAAGTGTTGCCAAAAGCCGGTCGTGCCGCCGTCTCAAAGTCCAGCAAGTTTCGGGCAGTGGTGACGCCGGTCGATACGATCGCAGCTTCCATGCGCATTGACATTCTGGTACACAGCTGGCCGTTCACCGTAACGAACAGATCGCTCTCGGACCTTCGCGCAGGATCCTGGGAAGAATCGTTGTCCCTTGGCTTCCTTCGCAGAGAACTGACGTGGGAAGAAATGCATGTCCGCGCAGCCGAGAGATACGAGAGTGATGCGAAATGGGATGCGGCGGCGAATGAATATCGGGCGTTGATTGCAGCAACGCCGTACAATGTGTCGCCATTCCTTCGTCTTGGTGGAGTCCTTCTGCAACATGGCCGGCGTGACGACGCAAAACATGTTTATGAGGCATCGCTGAAGATCGAAGAGACTTCGCAGGCTCGCCTGAAATTGGCCCAATATTATTTTGACTCGGAGAACTATGCTGATGCTGCTCGGGAGCTCCGCTCGGCGTTGTCCCTTGGCCAACTGCCGCGTACCAGCTTACCCGACATACGGCTTGCCTTGGTGACGGCGCTTCTTCGGTCAGGAGATCTTAACGCCGCGGGCGGTGAAGCGGAAAAGCTCGCTGCCGAATATCCATCCTACCAGCCTGCACAGGGGCTGAGGGATGAGGTCAGACGGAGACTTGGAGGACCGGGACGATGAACTGGCTAAAGAACATGAGGGATTCGATGTTCAGGGGCTGGATGGCTTTTGCGCATGTCCTGGGAATCATCAATACAACGCTTCTGCTGACAGCGGTGTATGTGGTTATGGTTCTTCCCATGCGAGCAGTGTGGTGGATCATTCGGAAAGATCCGCTGCAATTGCGGCACGTTCATTCATCGACGCAGTGGCAAGAACGCGACGCGGAAGAACCATCGATCGAAGAACGTTCGCATCCCTTCTGACTCATGCGCATCCTCGGACTGTCCGCGTATTATCATGATTCCGCGGCGGCGATCGTCATCGATGGAAAGCCGATTGCAGCGGCGCAGGAGGAACGGTTCACGCGGAAAAAGCACGACGCCTCCTTTCCGCGTCACGCAGTACGGTATTGCATGTCCGCCGCGGGCCTTTCGATGGACGACCTGGATGCGGTTGTCTTCTATGAAAAGCCGTTTGTGAAATTCGAGCGGCTTTTGACAACGATCGTGGCGACGGCTCCCAGGAACATGCGACAGTACCTGGCGGCCATGCCGGTGTGGATGAGAGAGAAGCTGTGGCTCCCGGCGAGTCTGCGGAAGGAGCTTGGGTACAGCGGCCGTTTGCTCTTCACAAGTCACCACCGATCGCATGCAGCGAGTGCATTCTTCTGCTCCGGGTTTCCGGAGGCTTCCGTGCTGACCATCGACGGGGTAGGGGAATGGGAGACGGCGACGCGGGGATATGCTCGTAATCTCGACATTACTTTGACGCACAAGATCAGCTTTCCGCATTCTCTGGGATTGCTGTATTCCGCGTTCACCGGATATCTCGGGTTCAAGGTGAACAGCGGAGAATACAAGGTCATGGGACTTGCGCCCTACGGAACACCCAGGTATGAGAGCCTGATCAGGGACCATCTCATCGACGTGCACACAGACGGCAGTTTTCACGTGCATCAGGAGTGTTTTGCGTACACCTACGGGCTTCGCATGTTCAACGGCAAATTTGAGCGACTGTTCGGACGACCAGCGCGTGAGCCGGCTTCTGCACTGGATCAGTTTCACAAAGATGTGGCTGCTTCGATCCAAAAGGTCACGAGCGACGTGATGGTGCTTCTGGCTGCAGCGACAGTACGGGAAACAGGAATACCAGACTTGTGTATGGCGGGAGGTGTGGCGCTGAACTGCGTGGCTAATGCGAACATCCTGCGCGAAGCCGGTGTGCGACGGCTCTTTGTGCAGCCTGCTGCCGGAGATGCGGGAGGCGCGCTGGGGGCTGCGCTCGATGTTTTCCACAGCGTGGAACGCCATCCGCGGTCATGGAAGATGGAGCACGCATATTTCGGTCCAGAGTTCTCGGATGAAGAGATCGGTCAGGTATTAGAACAGTATGGCGTGCCTTTCGAGAAATGCGACCGGCAGGGTTTACTCGATCGAACAGCCCGCGCCATTCTCGACCAGGACGTCGTGGGATGGTTTCAGGGGCGAATGGAGTGGGGTCCCCGCGCGTTGGGCAATCGGTCCATCCTCGCCGACGCCAGAAATCCTCACAATCAAAGGCGTGTGAACGAGAAGATAAAATTCCGGGAGAGTTTTCGACCTTTTGCGCCGGCAGTCACCGAAGAACATTTCAGCGAGTGGTTTGCGGGACCACAGGATGAGTATATGCTGGTAACGTGTTCTGTCCGTTCCGACAAAAGAGTGCTCCCGTCAGTGACGCATGTCGACGGGTCGGCTCGAACGCAAACCGTCAAGAGTTCCGTGAATCCGCTCTTCCACGGGTTATTGTCGGAAGTAGGGCGACAGTCCGGATGTCCTGTGGTGATAAATACGTCGTTCAATGTAAGGGGCGAACCAATCGTGTGCACGCCGGTGGACGCGTTGAGGTGTTTCTTTTCCACGAATATTGATTCTCTGGCGATGGGAGGCTATTTTGTTCAGAAGTCGCGCACGTCGCACGTCGACGCCAGTCGATTCGGCGACCTCAAGACCTCACCGGATTGACCGGACCTCGCATGTCAAAGATCTTCGTCCTCAAAGAATTCCTCGCCTACTTCCGCCAGCGGAAGAAGTGGTGGTTGTTGCCGCTGGTCATCATGTTCCTGCTGCTCAGCGTCTTGGTGGTGTTCGCCCAAGGGTCGGCGCTTGCTCCGTTCATTTACACGCTCTTCTAAGGGTCCAACCAATGAAACGTCGAACCCTGTGGGTCATGTGCTGTATGGTCATCATGTTCTTGGAAGCGCTTTCACAGCAGCAAGTGAACGTCACCTTTCGGTGGAAGCCGCTCCCGTCTCAGACGGGCCCATATTATGTCGTGGGAGATTTCAACGGCTGGAACAATACTCAGTTGCCATTGAATTACGCGGGGGATGGACTGTATACCCGCACAGTAACACTAAATGTCGGCGGGACTCCGGGGGGCGTACCGGGAGCCATCCTCTACAAGTTTTACCACAATGGAGCGGCGACATGGCCGAATGATCCGTTGAATCCTCGTTACCAAAGCGACGGCAATGCAAATTCAATTCTGTACATCAAAAATCCGACGATCTACCATTTCCTTCCTAATGCGCGGTCAAGCATAGTTCGTGATGCTCAGCCTGTGATCTCCGCCTACGTGTATCCGGCTGTTGGGAGTCCTGTTGACACCGGAACCATCGTGGTGCGTGTAGATACCACCACGTACACGGGAATAGGTGCTTCATACAATCCCGCCACCCAACTGTTTACGTACAAGATTCCCCAGCCGCTTTTGAGCGGTCAGCATTCCGTATGGCTGACGGTCGGCTCGAACATCGACAGCGTTACCTTCACCCTCCAAGCAGGGTACGTGCAGATCACGAATGTCTCCGGCTTTGCCACGCGGAATCCTCAGCGGACGCTGTATGGTTCCGTGGAAGATCTCGGGATCACCGATGTCAAAGTGATCCGTAACGGCATTGATACATTTTCTGTGACTGCGTCCTCCGGGAAATTCACGTTAGGAGCGACGCTGACAGAGGGCGTCAATGAATTCCGGGCTGCCGTGGTTGACACGCTCGCTGTGCTCCATGTCTCCGACCCTGTCAACTTCACCTACACCAAAGACCATCGGCCAAGAGCGCACATCACCACCATCGATGCCGGGTCCAATCTCATTCTGAGCGGACAGGGAAGTATCGACCCGGACAGCGGACAAACTGCATATCTTACATACCGATGGGAGGTTCTTCCGGGTAATCCCGACACACTTTCGGGTGTCCAGGGGGCCACAACATCTCAAGTGTCTGTCCCAAAACCTCCTACTTCCGGAGAATATCTCGTGCGCCTGATCGTGAGCGATTCGACAGGACTCAAGGATACGACGAGAAGTTTCTTTCAGGTTGCGTCGGGAGGAGCTGTCGCCGGAGCGACGATGGCCACAGTTCCACAGTGGGTGAAGAATGGGAGGATGTATACCATTTTTTTCAAGTCACTGACTCCTGAAGGGACGATCAACGCCGCGCTCCCGTATCTTTCTTACATCAGGAATCTCGGAGCAAACATCATTTGGGTCCTACCGGTCATGGAGAACGCCTATCCCATCGACAACGGTGTGGGACCCGGGTACAACATCAAGAATTTCCTCAAGATCGCCCCTGAATACGGGACAAACGCCGACTTCAAGAATTTTGTGCAGCAGGCCCATGCACTTGGCTTGAGGGTGATAGTGGACGTGACTCCGAACCACACGAGTTTTGCCCATCCGTGGGTGGAACATGCACGGTTGTTCAGGGAAAACTCTCCGTATTGGAACTCCTATGTCCATTCTATTATTTCTCACAACACCAATGGACTTGGGCAATCGTTGACGGCGGACGGCTTCAATTATTACTCAGGGTTTTCGGACCAACTTCTGAACTACAATTGGGCCGACCTTGATGCACGCCTCACAATGACGGACATTTATGATTGGTGGGTGAATGAATTTGATATCGATGGATATCGCTTTGACGTGTATTGGGGACCGAGGCGTCGAACGAACAACGGTATTGGTGGCGAGCAAGAGATGGGAATTCCGGTTCGACAGGCGTTGAAACACAGAAAGGCGGACATCTACTTGCTTGCAGAAGATGACGGAACTGGCTCAGGCACGGAAGTTATTTATGCAGATCAGAACGGTGGCGTCGATTCGGGGTACGACTGGCCGTTGTATCACAATGCGATCAAGAACTTCAATTTTACTCCGCTGGCCGTCGACAATCTTCATACCCGGCTTTCAAACTCCGGATATGTTCCCGGTCCCAACGCGTCCTTCATGAGGTTCCTTGAGAATCACGACGAAGACCGCATTTCGTCCGTCTACGGAAGTTATGAAAAGACGAAACCCGTCGCGACTGCATACATGCTCGCACCGGGAATGCCCATGATTTACGCCGGACAGGAAGTTGGATTCGGGCTCGGGATATCGAATTACGACGGGCGTCGTCGCGGGGTGATCGATTGGAACTTCGGGGGAAAACCTGTTCTGCAGGCACATTATCAGCGGCTAGCCACGATTCGGGGGACGTTTCCTGCATTCTGGGGACAACAAATGTCCAGATTGACCACAGGGAACGGTCTGGTGTATGCTTACGCGAGGCCGTTTTCAGGCGAAAACGCGCTAGTCGTCGCAAATGCCAGCGCAAGCCAGGTAGAGGTTTCCTTCTCAGTTCCGGTGACACAATTGACGGGGACAGTTTCCGACGGAGTTCAATACGTATTGTCCGACGTCTATAACGATTCGACATACCAAGTAACACCGGCTTCGGGAAACGTACCCGTTCAACTTTCGCTTGCTCCGTATGGAAGTGCGGTCTTGCTCCTGGCGCAAACGGCGCGAACACTGACGCTTCCATCGTTGACTGGAATATCTGATGCAGTAACAACAGAAATGATCCCGTCAACATTTCAACTGCACCAGAACTATCCCAATCCATTCAATCCCTCGACAGAAATACGCTACGAAATCCCTGTCCGCTCCGATGTCACGATCGCCGTGTATAACATCCTGGGAATCGAAGTGTCGCGGCTTGTCGACGGTCAGCATGCTGCAGGCTCGTATCGGGCCGTTTGGAATGGCAGAAACAGCAACGGTAGTTCCGTGAGTTCAGGCGTGTATTTTGTCCGCCTTCAATCCGGATCCACTGCACTGACCCGGAAAATGGTTTTGGTGAAGTAAGTGGTCATCGGTACAGCATGCGTACTTCTTTCAGCATTCCTCCAGTCCCCTGACGCTCCCATGAACGACGACTATCCGCGTACCGGTCGAACGCTGTATCTGAACATTATCTGGCACCAGCACCAGCCGCTGTATCTTGACCCGGGCAGCGACCAACTTCAAGGACCCTGGGTACGGACGCACGCAACAAAAGATTATTACGACATGACGTCCGCGCTGGAACGGTACCCAAACATTCATTTCACGGTCAATCTTACGTCATCGCTCCTGCATCAGCTCGAGGAATATTATGTGAATCGACTGCGGCCGTATGTTGACGTGAAAAAGGGAAGGGTAAACGCCGCAAAATTCCTGGCTGCGAATGCTGGAAAGACCGATCCCTGGATCGATCTTGCGCTGAAACCGACCAGTGAATTTGGAAAAAAGGACAATGAGTTCCTGATGACGAATATTTGGAACGCCTTCGGCATTAGCGACGTCATGATCGAGCGCTTCCCGGAATACAAGCGGTTGCGGGACAAGGCGAAGATGCAAGGACCCGCATCCATGACTGTTCAGGAAAAAAGAGAGGTGAAGTTTTGGTTCTACCTCGCGAACTTCGACCCGGACTATCTGGAAGCACGAACACGACTCGCCACGGGCGTCATGTTGGATGTTACAGATCTGGTCCGCAAAGATGAGAATGGCGCGTATTGGCTTCGAAAGCAGGTGACGGAAGATGACTGTAACCGGATCGTGGCGGAGACCTACAAGATCTGCGCTGCAATTGTTCCCCTGCACAGGAAGCTGATATATCACCCAAATACCCACCGGGGACAACTGGAAGTTCTCACAACTCCGTTTTATCACCCCATTCTGCCGTTAATCTATGATTCCGATCTGGCGAAGATCTGTCAACCCAACGACCCTTTGCCGTCCCGATTTCATTATCCTCAGGACGCCGACGCGCAGGTGGGAAAGGCTGTGGAGTATTTCAAATCGATCTTTGGACTGGCGCCATTCGGAATGTGGCCGGGTGAAGGTTCCGTCGCACACGACGTCATTCCGGTGTTTTCGCGTCACGGCATCAATTGGGTGGCAACGGACGAAAAGATACTGTATCGATCGAAACCTGAGGGGCAACCGGTTTACTATCCCTATGCGGTCCAAGCGGAGCACGGAGCACGGGGCCCTGTGGTCGTAGTCTTCCGTCAGACGGAGTTGTCAGACAAGATCGGATTCGTCTATCAGAATTTCAGGGGAGAGGATGCTGCGGACGATTTCGTCCGATCGATTCTCGGATTCGCGCCACATGAGGGTGAGCAGGACAGACTCTTGACGGTCATCCTTGACGGAGAAAACGCCTGGGAATGGTACCGGCACGACAATGACGGGAAAGAATTCCAGAATGCACTTTATCGAAAACTATCTAAACTCTATGAAACACAACAAGTTGTTACAAGTACAGTGACTGAATACGTGAAAGGGAATCCACTGCGTGGAATCCCTCCCCATCCTGTCGAATCGCTTCCAAAGATCGAATGGTTAGCTCCCGGCTCCTGGATCAACGCCAATTATGACACATGGATAGGTGAGGATGAGGAAAATAGGGCTTGGGAATATCTGCTTGCAGCACGGAAGGACCTCGATGCGTCAGGGTTGCGCCAACCGGACGCCAAGAGCAAGGTTCCGAAGAAGGGCACGAAGGCTTGGTACGCGTTCAAAGCATGGGAGTCCATGTATGCTGCCGAAGGGTCGGACTGGTTCTGGTGGTATGGAACTGACCAGAATGCTCCCGCCGGCGACCGGCCGTTTGATCAAGGGTATATCACGCACCTCAAGAACATCTATCGGTTCGCAAAGCTGGCCGGAGGGAAAATTCCCAGTCGCACCTTCTCGCCTATCATTTTGGAGAGTCCCCAGCCGCCGCAAACGTCGTCTCAAGGCACAATGGCGCAAAGTGACGGCGATGTAATACGAGTCGTGCTTCACTGCAATTTAGGCAAGACGTACGTGCGAAAAGCTGTGTATGTCGCGGGCAATCATGAGTCCCTCGGCAATTGGACGCCCAACAAAGTGCGAATGTATGACGACGGGACTCACGGGGACGCTCAGGCTGGGGACGGTATCTGGTCCCTGGAGACGGATCTTCCGGTAGGATTCACACTGGAATACAAATACACGAACAGCGGACCGGAAGGATCGTGGAATCCGGGCGAAGAATTTCCCACCGCCAATAGGGTCGTTAGGATCGAGCGGAACGGATCCAAACGGCTGGAAATCTCCGATATCTTTGGCACTCTCTGAGCCACCTGCCACATGCGCTTCGTACTGATGTCAGCACTGGTTGCTTTGGTTGGCTTGCACTGCGGCAAGCCGGAGCAATCGCAGTCCGACAGGATTGTCATCTGGCATCAAATGCGTCCCGATGAACGGGATATTCTGCATCGTCAGCTCCAGCGTTACATGTCCGCCCATCCGGGCGTAGAAGTCGTCGAGCTTTACAAGGAAACCGAGGAACTCAGGAGCGGCTTTGTTATTGCTTCCATAGCCGGCCAGGGACCCGACCTTGTCTACGGTCCTTCCGACCCTGTTGGGATCTACGAAGCGACGTCGACCATCCGAGCACTGGAAAACCTGCTCCCCTCTGCATTCCTCGCCGGCATAGATTCGAGCGCTTTGCTCTTCTACAACGGCCATCTGTATCAGGTGGCGGACAAGGTGGGCAATCATCTCGCACTAGTGTACAACAGGGCGTACGTCAACCAGCCCCCGAAGACAGACCGGGAGCTCATATCTCTGGCGCACAGGATCCAGGCGAAATACGGATCGACATCCGGCCGTCCAAATGTGTACGGCCTCACCTGGAACTATACAGAGCCGTTCTTTTTCATTCCATTCTTCACCGGATTTGGCGGATGGGTCTTTGGTCCTGACGGAGTGACGCCATCGCTGAACACCCAGGCAATGGTTCGGGCATTGGAATTCGTCCGGTCGTTGAGGGATGTCGAGCACATCATTCCGAACGAGGCCGATTATGAGATCGCCGATGCTCTCTTCAAAGACGGGAAAGCGGCAATGATCATCAACGGCGATTGGTCGTGGGCAGGATACAGAGCGAAAGGGCTCGACATTGGCGTTGCGCCGCTTCCGCTGATCGAAGCGACCGGCCATTGGTGCGCTCCGATGACGTCGCCAAAGGGGTACTCTGTGAACGTGAACACGGCCGACGTAAAGCTGCCGGCGGTGTCCGCTCTGCTGCAGTACCTGTTATCGGAGGAATGCCAGCTCGAAACAGTACGAGCGCTCAGCACTGCCCCGACACTTCGTTCGCTGGAGCATCATGAGGCGATTGGGTCGGACGATATTCTCCTCAACTCGCTCTTGCAGATCAAGCGCGGTCGCACCATGCCCGTCGTGCCGGAGATGCGGGCAATATGGGATGCGATGCGCCCGAGCTACCAGGCCGTTATGGGCGGCGCGAAGGAGGCGGCACCGGCGGCGGCGGACATGCAGCGACTGGCCGAACGAAAAATTCGCGATATGAAGGAATGACGTGCGTCTGAGTCGTCAACAGTGGTTCGTGATGTTCCTCGTCCTGCCTGCCTTCGTGCTGCTGGCTGCGGTCGTCTTCTACCCCTTCGTGTACAATGTGATCCTGTCGTTTGGGAACATGAACCTGACGCGGATTCGCAGCTGGGAATTTATCGGCCTCCGGCAATACGTGAAGATCTTTACAGAACCGACGCAGCCGGATTTCTATGCGATCTTCTTCAAGACCATTCTCTGGACGGTCGTCAACGTCTTCTTCCATGTGGTCTTGGGTGTCTTTCTTGCTCTGCTCCTGAATCGTCATCTCAAGGGGAAGAGCATCTACAGGACGCTTCTTATACTTCCCTGGGCGATTCCACAGTACATCGTCGCGCTCACGTGGCGCGGCATGTTCAACTATGAATACGGCGCCTTCAACGTTATCCTGACAAAATACCTCGGCCTTCCCGCAGTCGAATGGCTGAAAAGTCCGATGGAGGCGTTCCTGGCGTGCATTCTGACGAACGTCTGGCTCGGATTCCCGTTCATGATGGTAGTGGCGCTGGGAGCGTTGCAGAGTATTCCGCAAGAATTGTACGAGGCGGCAGACATTGACGGAGCGCAATGGTACCACAAGCTTCGGAGGATCACCTTGCCGCTCCTCCGCCCTGTGATGATCCCTTCGATCACGCTGGGGGTCATCTGGACGTTCAACAGCCTCAACATCGTATGGCTGGTGAGCAACACGGGAGAACCGTCTGACCAGACGCATATCCTGGTCTCCTTCGTGTACAAAGCGGCATTCAATTTCTACAATTTCAGTTATGCGGCCGCTCTGTCGATGTTCCTGTTTGCCATTTTGCTGGCGTTTTCCCTGCTCTTCATGAACAGGTCGAAGGCGACGGAAGCAGCTTATTGACAAGCACCAAAATGCAAATGCCAACTTGATTTCGTTTCTCATGCCCATCTCTCATAAGACTCGTCGCCGCATTCTTGACGCCGTAACGCATGCGACCCTCGCTCTATTCGCGCTGATCGCAATGTTCCCCATCTGGCAGGTGCTGAACATCTCGCTGCGGCCAGGGGATCAACTGCTGACGACGACTCTGGAGCTCATTCCTTCGAACGCCACGGTCCAGAACTACGTACGATTGTTCACCGAAGCAGACTTCCTTCTCTGGATGCGCAACAGCGCACTAGTCTCCATCTCAGTCACTCTTACGGGCGTACTGCTCGCCTCGACGACGGGCTACGGATTCTCCCGTTTCGCGTTCTTTGGGAAGAAGGCCGGATTGCTTGCCCTGCTGACGACGCAGATGTTTCCGGCGACAATGCTTCTGCTGCCGATGTATATTATGCTCATACACCTTGGGCTGATCAACACGTATCTTGGCGTGATCATCGTGTATTCCGCGACGGCGTTGCCGTTCTGCATTTGGACGATGAAGGGATACTACGACACCATCCCTGTCAGCCTCGAAGAAGCGGCACGGATCGACGGATGCACCTATTTCAGTTCGTTCTACCGGATCATTCTGCCGCTTGCGGCACCAGCATTGGTGATCACTGCGCTGTTTTCCTTCATGACCGCCTGGTCCGAATACCTCGTTGCGGCGCAGATTCTTCAGGAAACCACGTTGTGGACTCTTCCGTTGGGGCTCAAGAGCTTTGAATCGAGTATGAGTACGGCATGGGGACTCTATGGGGCCGGTTCGATCATCGTCATGGTGCCCGTTGTCGTTCTCTTTGTTGCACTGAGCAAGTGGCTTGTGTCCGGACTAACGCTCGGAAGCGTAAAAGGATGAAAGTCGTTGAGCTCCTGAGCGCCGCTGTGATCGTACTGACCTGGGCTGCTGGTTGCAGTGGACAGGCGGACAGCCACACTTCGTTGAACGGAATGTGGAAGTTTGCCGTGGATTCGGTCGGCGTGGGTGAAAAGGAAGAATGGTTCTCGGGAAGGGCAAACCGTACCGGATGGAAAGATGTCACCGTGCCTGGTTTCTGGGACGAGCTTGGGCTGGCGGACTATGACGGCGCAGGCTGGTATGCAACGACGTTTGCCTGGAAGGACACCGCAGCGTTTGCCGTCATGTTCGAAGGAGTTGACGACGACGCAGATGTGTGGATCGCCGGCCGTGCGTCAGGAAGCCATACAGGATACAATGAGCCGTTCTTTGTGCTCCCTCCTCATGGAGTGAAGGGGGACAGTATTTCTCTCGTCGTACGCGTGAAGGACAATGGCGGACCGGGAGGGCTTCACCGGTCTGTGTCCGTTGTTCCTGCGGATAAAGCAGAGGAACTCATGAAATCTCCGGAAGCCTCCCGCCGTGCCCGTGTGAGCGCACCGTGGGTGAAAAATGCGGTCATGTACGAGGTGTATCTTCGCTCGTTCTCTTTGGACGGCTTTCGCGGATTGGAACGGCGCCTGAAGGAGCTGAAGGATCTCGGCGTTACCGTCGTTTGGCTCATGCCGATCCATCCTGTCGGCGAATTGAACAGAAAAGGAAAGCTCGGAAGTCCGTACGCGATCCGGGACTTTTACGGCATAAATCCTGAGTTCGGATCTGCCGACGATTTCCATTCACTCGTTGACAGCGCGCATGCGCTCGACATGCGGGTTATCATCGACCTCGTCGCCAATCACACCGCCTGGGACAGCAAGCTCCTCCTCGAACATCCGGAGTGGTTCACGCATGACAGCGATGGCGCGATCGTGGCTCCCAATGCCTCCTGGTCCGACGTGGCAGACCTGGACTACAGAAGCCACGAATTACGAAAATACATGATCGCCATGATGCGGTACTGGGTGCGGGAGTTCGACATCGACGGTTACCGATGCGACGTGGCGGAGCTTGTTCCATCCGACTTTTGGGATGTTGCCCGCAGGGAGTTGGAGCGTCTGAAGCCGGTGCTCATGCTTTCGGAAGGCTCGTTGCCGGGGCATCATCTCGAGGCGTTCGACATTACGTACGCATGGAACACGTACGACGTACTCACATCCGTCCTGGATGGTTCTGCGTCGGCAGGACGGGTCGTGGATATCATACGACGCGAATCACGCCGATATCCGCAAGGCTCGCTCAGGCTGAGGTTCAACACGAATCATGACAAGAACGCATGGGATGCGCCCGCCGTGGAAAAGTTTGGCGACAAAGGCGCGGATGTCACGGCGGCTCTTATGTTCACGCTCCCCGGAGTTCCGCTGATCTACAACGGGGAAGAAGTGGGCAATTCGAAACGTCTCGACCTTTTTGAACAGGTTGTGATTGATTGGAAGTCAAAGGGCCGTCATCGGGAAGTTTACCGGACACTTGGTGCGTTGCGGCACGACCATTCGTGGCTCAGCACCGGAAGCATTCGACCGCTGAAGCACAATGGGGGCGGAAGCATCCTAGCATACGTGAGGACGGACGATTCCAGCGGCACGTCGCTTCTGTGCATCTTCAATTTTGCGGCGCGCGCAGCCGTCCTCGACGTGCCGATACCCGAGGATATGCAACATGGTACGACGACTGATGTAGTGACAAATGCGAGTCTGCCGCGGCAGGGACAATTGAAAGTTCACTTGCCCGCTTTTGGATACGCACTCTATCTCATATCGCCATGAAATCATACACGGAATACTTGTGGTTTACGACGAAGCAGAAACGTGAATACATCAACATTACGGGCGAGGTCGAACGCATTCTCGCCAAAAGCGGGATCGGGGAAGGGATGGTCCTTGTTTCAGCCATGCACATCACTGCCGGCGTGTATGTGAACGATGCGGAACAGGGATTGATAGAGGATATCGACGAATGGCTTGAACATCTGGCCCCATTTCGCCGTGAGTATCGCCACCATCGGACCGGAGAAACCAACGGCGATGCGCATTTGAAGAGTCTCATCGTCCATCATGAAGTGATCGTTCCCGTCACCGGAGGAAAGCTGGATTTTGGACCATGGCAGCAAGTGTACTATGCGGAATTCGACGGTCAACGTCGGAAAAGGGTCATCGTCAAAGTACTGGGCGAATGAGGTCGGTCGCCGGGCTAATTGCCGGACGGGCTTCCACGCGGCGATTCGAACATGCACATTCTTGAATTTCTGGTCCTGAAGATCCTGCAGGCGGTTCTGTGCAGGCTTCCGCTCTCCACCGTGCGTTCGGCCGGAAGGATCGCAGGCGGGTTCGTTTTCAAGGGGCTGGGATTCCGCCGGCGCATTACGATGGAAAACCTGCGTCGCGCCTTCCCCGAGAAACCCGAAGCTGAACTCCGCTCGATCGCCGCCCAGGCATTTGGCTCGGTTGGAACTACGTTCTTCGAATTCGTTTGGTTTCCGAAGTGGAAGAGGGAGGCGATTGCTGGAGATATAGACGTCCAGCATGCTGAAGTTCTGCGGGACGCGTTGAGCCAGGGAAAAGGCCTGATTGTGTTGACAGCGCACTATGGTTCTTGGGAAGTATTTGGCCAGGCCATTTGCATTGTCCTTGACATGCCGGGCACGTTGCTCGTAAAGGTTCAATCGAACCCGCTCGTCGATGCCGAAGTGGACAAATGGAGGCGCAAATTCGGCAATGTGACCGTTCCTACCACGTCGATCAGGGAGATTCTCAGATCTTTGCAGGGCGGCGGCTGGGTGGCTTTGGCAGGTGACCAAAGCGCCCCGAAGGAGAGCATGGCCGTCACTTTCTTCGGCAGGACTGTTTCAACCTTTCAGGGTCCCGCGGTCTTTGCTCTGCGAACGGGTGCTCCGTTGGTACTCGGCATGCTGCACCGGAATGTGAACGACCGATATACGCTGTCCGTCGAGCGAATCCCCCATGACGACCTCGACGGCTCTTCAGAGGCGAACATTCGGACGTTGACAGAGCGGCACGTACGTGCGACTGAAAGGGTGATCAGGGCACATCCAGAACAATGGATGTGGATGCACAAGCGTTGGAAGCACATTGCGGAGACCGCCGACATGGGAAATTCAGAGTGAAGGTCCTCGTCATACAAACCGCGTTCCTCGGCGACGTGATCCTCACACTTCCGCTCATTCAGGTCCTGAACGAGAAGCTTCCCGATGCCGACATCGACGTCGTCCTCACGCCGACAGCGGCCCCGTTGATGGAAGGGCACCCATCGATCCGGTCGGTGATCCGGTACGACAAGAAGGGGAGCGAACGCGGATGGAGGGCATTGGTGCGGCATGTGTCCAGAATACGCGCGACCCGCTACGATGTTGCCGTCGTTCCGCACCGATCGCTGAGAAGTGCGCTCCTCGCATATCTTGCGAGTATCCCAGTTCGGGTTGGATTCGACCAGGGGGCAGCTCCGTGGCTGATGACGAAGCGAGTACCGTATCAGCGTTCGGCGCATGAAGCAGATCGGAATTTGGCACTGGTGCGCGGCCTGGAGATCGAGCCGCCGCCGAAACCGCGTCCCCTTCTGCGTCCGTCGTCGGCCGATGAAGCGCGGGTGGAGTCGTTTCTTCGTTCTTCGGAGCTTGTGGGACGACGACTTGTCGCGGTTGCGCCGGGCTCAGTATGGTTCACGAAACGATGGCCGGAAGAAAGGTATTCCGCGCTCGTCAAGATGATCGAAGATGCCGGCATGAGCGCGGTCATGATTGGCGGTGAGGGTGACGAGGATGTGTGCATGAACATTCTGATTCGATCGGGCGCGTCTCATTCCGCTTCGGCTGCGGGGAAATTCGGCCTGCTTGCGTCTGCGGCATTGATTGCACGATGTCGCGCGCTTGTCACAAACGACTCGGCGCCGCAGCATATTGGCGTGGCCGTAGGAACACCTGTCGTTGCGATCTTCGGCGCGACAGCTCCAGTGTATGGATTTGCGCCGTATGGAGAGAAGGATCGCGTCTTGGAAACGACCGGCCTGCCCTGCAGGCCATGTGCCGTCCACGGCGGTCCCACATGTCCCATCGGAACATTTGAATGCATGCTAAAAATCTCTCCGGATCGCGTTATGGAAGCCGTCGTCGGCGTCGCACGATAACGACTGATTGAAAGTCAGACGGGATTTCGATATATTAATCATTCGACGCGCCTGTAGCTCAGTTGGATAGAGCGACAGCCTCCGGAGCTGTAGGTCGGGCGTTCGAATCGCCCCAGGCGCACCACTTCGACCACATACAACTGACCATGCTCCAACCAAAAAAGAAAATCAGCCGGAAAGAGATCAAAGAAGACAAGCTTGTAACACGCACCATGCAGATCGAGGCGTGGGCGCTGGAAAACAAGAAATCGTTAACATATGTCGTGGTGGGCGTCGTCGCGCTTGCCGTGCTTCTTTTCGTATGGCGCGGAAGAGTTGCCACTGCGGAAGAGGAGGCGGCCACCCGTCTTGCCAACATCATGAGCGTCTATGATGCCGGCAGCTGGCAAGATGCGATCGATGGTGTGCCGTCGCAGGGAAAACAGTTTGGACTCCGCTCTATCGCAGAGGAATACGGCGGCACGGTTGCGGGCGAGTTTTCGAAGCTCTTTTACGCCACCGCGCTGACGAATCTGTTGCGGTACGAAGAAGCATTGAGGGTCTACGAAGACATCGACCACGACGACAGACTCATCACCGCCAGCCGCGAATCGGGACAAGGGATATGCCTGGAGGCACTGGGCCGATATGCCGAGGCGGCGAAGGCCTTCGAACGGGCGGCAGGAGAAGACCCGCAAAACCCGCTGGCTCCAGACCGTCTGGTGATGTCCGCAAGGAATTACGGAAAAGCGGGTAACCCGGAACAAGCGCGCGACGTGTTGGAAACGCTTCGGAAGCAGTATCCGACCTCCGCATATGCACGCGACGTCGACCGTTATTTGGCCGAATTTGCGTCATAGGAAAAATGCACCCGACATTCACGAGCCCGGAGCAAGGCGTTTGCCCGCTCCGGGTTTTTCATGTTTACCCCAGCCTGTGAAACTTTCCGGCCTTGGGGCCGAACACGTTTGTGACCATGACCACTCTCCCTTCCTGAAGCACGGATGACCCGACTGCGACGTCTCCTGTATCTGAGCACTATTTTGATCGTGCTCCCAGTCGTATTTGTGACGGACGTGGTCCGGGCGGTCGTGGACCTCGATGTAGGAGGTCTTTGGGCACTTCGGGAGGTGATGCTCGTCGGGGCTTTCCTTGCGATCAACGCTCTGCTCGACGATTGGCGGAAACATCATCGTCGGGGAATTGCGAAGGAGATTGGCCGTCTGCTCATTCTCACTATCGTGGCCCTGATCTTCTTCGGGACTCTCGTGTTCACGGGCGCAGGGGACTTGATCCAGGGTACGGATGCCGCCCAGAATGACTCCGTCCTCGGTATGTTCTGGGGAACGATATCCGGTGTTGTTCTCGGCTTCGTTGCTATCTGGACGCTGCAGACGGTACGGGAGATCGTGCTGTTCAAGCGTCGCAAGGAAACGAAAAGAAATTTTGTAGTCTTTCTCGTTCTGTTGCTCTTGTCCTGCGCCGGCGCCTCTCCCATCGTTCCTCTTGAAGGGGGATTCCTGCTCTCGTTGTTCCTTCCGCTCACGGTCGTCGCCATCGTGGTCATCTCCTTCCGTCAAAATTGGATCGTCTATCTCTCGCGAAGGGAAAAGGTCTACACCCTCATCTATGCGGGTCTGTTGTTCTTCGCCGGACTATTTTATGTCGTCCTGTTATTCCAGGAGAGTGCCGCAGGAAAGGAATTCGACGCATTTAGCCGGCCGCTTCTCACGCTGACAAAACTGAACGCGTTATTGACGACAATCTATTTCGGGATGGCGTTTGTCACAACGTTGTTCCACCTTCCGACCGCGGAAGTGTTTGAACGAAAGCAGTCGGAGATCAATTCGCTCCACAATCTCACCCGTCTGACGACGCAAGTACTCGATTTCAATACTCTGGTGGAGACGGTCACCCAATTAACACAGGAGGTCTGCGGTGCCAGGTCGGTGTGGCTGGAACTGATCACGCCGGCTTCGTCGGGGGGCTGGAAAACGCAGGTAGTGGCAAACAGGAACATCACGCTCTCCGACCTTGAAGCGGTGGGCGAAGTCTTCGACCCGTCGCTGCGCGAAATCCTGATGGAGACGAAAAAAGTCGTCCTTGTCGACGATACCTGGTCAGACCGGCGAACGAAGTCAGTGAAAGAACTTGGAGTTCTCCGCGGGTCTCTGGCGAGTGTTCCGTTGACATCACACGGTGAGGTCATCGGGATCCTGCACGCTTCGAAGGACCTTGAACATGGGTTTGATCAGGATGACGTCGATGTGCTGACAACATTCGGCGACCACGTGACGATTGCGATCGAGAATGCGCGCCTGATCGCCCGGTCCATCGAACGGGAACGATTGCAGCAAGAACTCCAGGTCGCCAAGCGGATGCAGAAGCAACTTTTGCCGCAGGTTTTGCCCGTACTGGAAGAGGCGGAATTCGCGGCGATGTCGGAGTCTTCGGCCGAAGTCGGCGGCGACTACTTCGACATCGTGAAGCTTTCGGAGACGACGTGGGCGATCGCCGTCGGCGACGTTTCCGGCAAAGGTGTGTCGGCGGCATTTTACATGGCAGAGGTGAAAGGAATAGTTTTGTCCCTCAGCAAAGTATATGCGTCCCCGAAGGAGCTTCTTGCGCGGGCGAATGACGCGCTCCACGGAAGTCTCGACAAAAGGTCGTTCATCAGCCTTGTGTATGGTATCCTCGACACGGAGGCGGGAACGTTTCGCCTCGCGCGGGCCGGACATTGTCCGATGATATATGCTGCCAACTCTGGGACCGTCCTCGTTCGTCCAAACGGACTCGGATTGGGCATCGCGGACAGCCACGTTTTCACGGAGTCAACCGAAGAACAGATCTTGAAGTTGAACGAGGGCGATGTATGCGTGATGTACACGGACGGGATCACGGAAGCAAGAAATCCTTCCGGCGAAGAATTCGGTTACGATCGACTCCTCAGGAGAATTTCCGAAGTTCGAGAACGGTCGGCAGATGAGATAAAAATTCGTATTTTGGATACTGTTCGAACTTTTGTGAGTACGGGGACGTATATGGACGACATGACACTAGTGGTCGTAAAATGGCTGCGCACGAACGCGCATACGGACCATTCGTCCACGTCTCCCGCTTCAGAGGTCCGAAAAAAGAAGGAGACAAAGCATGAGTGAGTTCAAAGTCCACCACCGTGAAGGCGAAGGCGTGAATGTCATCGAGTTGAAAGGCTACCTCGACGCGCACACGGCCACCGACCTTGAGACCGCTTTCCAGCGGCTGCTCAATGACCGCAAGTACAACATCGTCGTCAACTGCAGGGACCTCACGTACATCAGCAGTGCGGGGTTGGGGGTCTTCATGGCGTACATTGAAGACGTGCGGAAGAATAGGGGAGATATCAAGCTGACAAACATGTCGACGAAGGTCTACAACGTCTTCGACCTTCTCGGCTTTCCCATCCTGTATGAGATCTACAAAGAGGAGCAGGAGGCCGTTCGGAAATTCAACGAGCACGCAGGTCCGTCGCGCTAACTCGCCGGTCATGTCGTCCTACACTGAAACCATATCAAAGAGCATTCGCAGCAGCACGGACCAACTCCTGGACATCCGCGAGTTTGTTGAACAGGCTGCCCGCGAGTTTGGGTTCGGCGATGAAGAATCGTCGAACATCGTTCTTGCTGTCGATGAGGCATGCACGAATGTGATCAAACATGCCTATGCGGGATCCCCAAACGGGGAAATTCGAGTGACCATCCTGCGGGAGGGAACAAGGTTCCAGATCCAGATCCAGGATCATGGGCGGACGTTCGACCCCGAAACCCTGCGTCCCCCCGACCTGAAACAGCAACTGACACATTACCGGCGCGGCGGCCTTGGCGTGTATCTTATGCGCCGCCTGATGGACCGCGTCGAATATGCCTTTCGCCCTGGCCAGCCGAATGAAGTCCGGTTGACCAAGTTCCTCGCGCGCCCCGCAGCGGGCCAGCGGGGCTAGACGCCGCGTTCACCTCCGGGGCCGACGTTGTCCTCCCGCCAAATCTCTTCGGAACTCCTTCCACTTTTTGAGTTCAGCAAAGTCGTCAATTCCTCGCATGACCTCCAGTTCATACTGGCCACCGTCCTTCGGACGCTCATGGCCAAAATGCTGGTCGGCAAAGGCCTGATCCTCAGCCGGGAACATGGCGGAACGTTCCGTGTGCTCCTCGTCCGAGGGATGTCCGAGAGCGCCCAGTCAGCCCACATTGAAATTCCGAGACCCCCCTCGTCGTTCATGGATCTTCGACGGAAAGTCTCGGCAATGCCTTGGCGTGAGACGTTGACCGGTTGGGGTATCGAGCTCATGGTGCCCATTACATCGCGGAACAGGCTCGTCGGATACCTTGGCCTTGGTCGTCGGTTGAATGGATCGCGATTCGTCCGGGACGATCGGAATCTGATCCAGTCCCTCGTAGACCTTTCCGGCTCCGCGATCGAAAAAGCGCTCATCATCGACCAGGTAAACGACGCCAACAGGAATCTCGACCGAAAGGTTCAGGAATTGAATACGTTGTTCGAACTCAGCAAGGAATTCAACGCGGGCCTTGATCTTCAGAAGATCCTGCGATTGATCACATTCGCCCTTCTTGGGCAGGTGGGAGTGCGAACATACGCTGTCTGTCTACGAAACGGCCCGGCAATGGAGATCGCAGCGTCGCGGCTCGCTGAAGGGGAGGAGCTGGGTGGGATCCTCCCGGACCTTGCCGAACTCAAAGGACCAATGCTGACATCGGACATGCTGCGGATGAAATCCTATCGCTCGGCCGCCGCCGAACTTATGCGGCTGGGTTTGCACGCGGCGGTCCCGATGCACATCCAGAATCAGACGCGGGGACTTCTGCTCGTCGGCGAACGTCTGCGCGGGGGGCGGTATGCGCAAGCTGATCTTGAATTCCTGTATGCACTGGGGAATCTTGCCGGCATTTCAATTGAAAACGCACGACTGTTCATGGAGGCACTCGAGAAACAGAAAATGGAGGACGAGCTGCTGATTGCTCGCGACATTCAACAGGGTCTGCTTCCGGAGGTTCTTCCCGAGGTACCCGGGTTCGACATAGCCGCCATGAATATTCCCTCGAAACAGGTAGGGGGCGACTATTACGACGTCCTGCCGAGGAAGGACGATCAGTACGTCTTCGCCATCGGAGATGTTTCGGGGAAAGGGACTCCTGCGGCGTTGCTCATGGCCAATGTCCAGGCCGCACTTCGGGCTCTGGCGCCGTTCGACCAGCCGCTTGCCGCGATCACCGGTCGCATAAACGATCTTACATCGGCAAATACTCGAGGCGGAAGCAAATTCATTACGTTCTTCTGGGGGACTCTGGATACGAAGGAACGCCTCTTGACATACGTCAATGCCGGCCACAATCCTCCGATGCTGGTCCGGTCCGACGGAACCGTTGAGAGGCTGGAAGAGGGAGGGCTCATTCTCGGCATATTCAAAACTGCAAAGCCGTACGACGAAGGGTCCGCGCGTATGGAAAGGGGTGATGTCCTCTTTCTTTTTACTGACGGTGTAAGCGAAGCCATGAATGCGGCCGGCGAAGATTACACAGAAGAGCAATTGCTTGAAGTCGTCCGCGCTTCTCGCGGAATGACGAGCGCCGGGATCATCGAGGCAGTCATGAAGTCTGTGAATAGACATGTTCATGACACGCCACAATCGGATGATATCACCATGCTGGTTGCAAAAGCAGTATGATCAGCGGATAAGCGGTCAGTTTCCTCTCCGGGCGATTGCGTACCTCCGCGTTGCACTTCCTTCCTTCTTTTGGTACCTTGATTACTCATTCCTTCTGGGAAATGTGCGATTTTCGATGATTCTGCATGAAGTTTGACTTCCGCGCTATTGAACCGAAGTGGCAACAACACTGGGACCGGTCCGGGACTTTTCGCACTCCCGACGAAGACCAGCGGCCGCGTATCTACGTCCTCGACATGTTCCCGTATCCATCCGGAGCCGGATTGCATGTCGGCCATCCCGAGGGATATACCGCAACAGATATCGTCTGCCGGTACTTGCGCATGAAAGGCTTCAATGTTCTCCATCCGATGGGGTGGGACGCCTTCGGACTTCCGGCTGAACGGTATGCGATGCAAACGAACATTCATCCCCGTACCACGACGGAAGAGAACATTGCCACGTTCCGGCGACAGATCAAAATGCTCGGATTGAGCTATGACTGGAGCCGTGAAGTGAACACAACCGACCCGGCGTACTACAAGTGGACGCAGTGGATCTTCCTGCAGATCTACAATGCATGGTACGATCCTCGGAAGAACGCTGCACGTCCGATCGCTGAACTCGAGCTGGAGCTAGCCTCCTCGGGCACGGCACAGCTGCCGGGTGCCCCGACTTTGACGGCTGGAGATTGGGCGAAAATGACCAGGAAGGATCGCCACGATCTGCTTGCTGGTTTCCGCCTTGCGTACGTGGCAGAGATACCAGTCAACTGGTGTCAGGAGCTGGGAACCGTGCTGGCGAACGAAGAAGTTGCGGATTGGACGGAGAAGGGATACACAGTAGAGCGGCGGCCTATGAAGCAATGGATGATGCGGATCACTTCGTATGCCGATCGACTCCTGTCAGATGCCTCCAATCTCGATTGGCCGGCCTCAACGCTGGAGCAGCAACGAAACTGGATCGGAAGATCGGAAGGTGCAGAGATCACGTTTCCCGTCAAGGGTCTTGCCGGATCGGCCGTGAACGTATTTACCACTCGGCCCGATACGCTCTTTGGCGCCACATACATGGTGCTTGCACCGGAACACAGCCTCGTTGACAGCCTTACGACACAAGATCGTCGTCCGGAAATGGAGCCATATTGCCGGGCGGCATCGTTGAAATCAGAAATGGAGCGGGGGGCGGGAAAGGAAAAGACGGGAGTGTTCACGGGATCCTACGTGGTCAATCCGGCAACGCGTGAGCCGATCCCTGTGTGGGTTGCCGATTACGTACTTTCCGGGTATGGGACGGGAGCGATCATGGCTGTTCCGGGCCACGATAAACGGGATCATGAGTTTGCGATCGCTTTCAAGCTGCCGGTCCGAAAGGTCATTGAAGGGGGGCAGGGTGAGGGCGAATGTTTCAGCGGCGAAGGCGTCGCAGTGAATTCCATGAATGCCGAGGTGACGCTCGATGGACTTCCGACCGCTGAAGCCAAACGGCTCGTGATCGCATGGCTGCAAAAGATTGGAGCGGGGAAAGCTACCGTGCAGTTTAAACTTCGCGACTGGTTGTTCTCACGCCAGCGGTATTGGGGAGAGCCGATCCCCATTGTGCACTGCGAAGACGGCACGATGGAGACATGGGACACGTTGCCGCTGGAATTACCCGTCCTTGAAAGATTCCAGCCGAGTGGAACGACGGAATCGCCGCTGGCGCTGGCAACGGACTGGGTGAACATCGTCGAACCGAAGACGGGCATGAAGGGGCGGCGGGAGACGAACACTATGCCGCAGTGGGCCGGATCGTGCTGGTACTATCTTCGCTATATCGACCCGACGAACGATATACGATTCTGCGACCGGGCGAAAGAGCGTCAATGGATGCCGATCACGATCTATATTGGCGGCGCAGAGCATGCGGTCCTGCATTTGATGTATGCTCGCTTCTGGCACAAGGTGCTGTACGATCTTGGGCACGTCAGTACTCACGAGCCATTTAAGAAGCTGCGTCACCAGGGGACGATCCTCGGCGAAGATTCTCGCAAAATGTCAAAATCGCGGGGAAATGTCGTAAACCCCGACGATGTGGTAAGAGAATACGGCGCAGACTCGCTTCGTCTGTTCGAAATGTTCATGGGGCCGCTCGAAGAAATGAAGCCCTGGAGTACAAAGGGCGTTGAGGGCGTGTACCGTTTCCTCAATCGGGTGTGGCGGTTGTATATCGATGACAGCGGCAATATTGATGCGCGTCTTGGTGGTGGCCCCGCATCTGCAGACCTTCAGCGGCTATTCCATCAGACAGTGAAGAAGGTGGGGGAAGATATTGAAGCGCTTCGTTTTAACACCGCGATCTCACAAATGATGATCTTTGTCAACGAGGCGATGAAGGCGGAACGAGTACCCAGGGACTTGGCGCAGTCGTTTGTCCTCGTGCTTGCTCCGTTCGCGCCGCATCTTGCGGAAGAATTGTGGGAGAAGCTGGGACATACAGAATCGTTGTCGTTCGAGCCCTGGCCCGTTTTCGATCCGACACAACTGACGGCTGACGATATCGAAGTGATTCTGCAGGTGAACGGCAAGGTTCGCTCCAAGACCACGGTGCCGATGAACACGACGGAAGTCGAGTTAGAAAGGATCGCTTTGGCCGATGCGCAGATCCTTCGGTATGTCGACGGCAAACGGATCGTGAAGAAGATCGTTGTCCGCAATAAGCTCGTCAACCTTGTCGTCTCCAAGGACTAGCCAGCCCGTGACGTCACTTTCCGTGGTCGTCATCACCCTCAATGAAGAGCGGAACATCAGCCGTTGCCTGGAATCGGTGCGGGGCATCGCGGACGAAATCGTGGTTGTCGATTCGGGTTCGTCGGACACGACTCCCCAGATCTGCGCGCATTACGGGGCAAGGTTCGTTACTCATCCCTTTGAAGGGCATATCCAGCAGAAGAACTTTGCACTTACCCAGTGTACTCATGATGCCGTTCTGTCGATCGATGCGGATGAGTCATTATCGCCCGAATTGTGCGTCTCGATTGCACGCGTCAAGAACGAATGGACGGCCGATGGGTACTCTATGAACCGCCTGACGAACTATTGCGGCACCTGGATACGTCATGGAGGCTGGTATCCCGACAGAAAAGTGCGAATGTTCAGGAAGTCGCAGGGTGCTTGGACGGGAGTGAACCCCCATGACCGGTTTGCCCTAACGCTACCTTCGGCCCGGGTGGTCCATCTTTCCGGCGATCTGCTGCATTACAGCTACTACACCGTGAGCGATCATCTTCGTCAGGTGGACTATTTCACCGGTATCACGGCGCGGGAAATGGCGATGCAGGGCAGGTCGGCGGGAGTATTTCGCACGATAGTCGCCCCGCCGTTCAGGTTCTTCAGGGATTATGTAATAAAGGGGGGATGGATGGACGGCTACCATGGGCTTGTCGTCGCTGCGATATCGGCGCATGCCGTCTTCATCAAGTATGTGAAACTGCGGCACATTACGCAACAAGAACACGGAATCCACCATGGATGATGCACAGACAAAAGAGTTGTTTGGGGGGCTGGTGTTAATGTTCCATGCGGCATGCATGCAACATCTCGGTAAGACCGCTAACCCAACAACCGGCAAAGTGGAGCGGAATCTGAACCAGGCACAGATTTCGATCGACTTGCTCGAAATGCTTTCCCGCAGGACTGCCGGAAACCTCTCGGAAGACGAATCGCGCTTGCTCGCGAGGACGTTGCAAGAACTGAAGCTGAATTACGTCGACGAGACCCTGAAGGATCAAGGGTCGCAGGCAACATCATGACGTTCGGAATTGTCGGCAACAAGGAAAAAGAGCAGCTTCCGGTGGTTGCTGCACATCTCGTCAGGCGGCTGAGCAAGGAGCGTACGGAATTCATACTTCATGACGAACTTGCCAAAGCACTCAAAGGCAAGTTGCCCAGAGGCATCCTTTCAGGCGTCAAGACGGCAGGGTCATCGTCGCTCGCGGGACGATGCGACATGATGATATCACTCGGGGGCGACGGTACGATCTTGCGGACGGCACGAATGGTCGGCAGCAGGGAAACTCCGATCTTGGGTGTCAATCTGGGAAAACTCGGTTTTCTCGCTGAGATCTCGGTGGAAGAGGTTGACGAATGTCTGACCGAGATCTTGGAGGGCCGCATCCTGACCGAGTCCAGAATGATGATCGTTGGAGAGGGCAAAGGATTGGGGAAGGGATTCGCAGCGCTGAACGACATCGTCGTTGACATGTCGGGGTCGGCGCGGGTTATGCATGTGGAGACCTGGGTGGATGACCGATTCCTGGCGACCTTTACGGGTGACGGCATCATTGTCTCGACCCCAACAGGCTCGACCGGATATGCGCTTTCGAACGGCGGGCCCATTATCGCACCGAAAACGCCCGCGATCATGATCAGTCCAATCTGTCCGCACACACTCAGCGCCAGGCCAGTTGTCATTCCCGAAACATCGGTGATCCGACTCCGGGTACGCACAGCTCCATCCAAAGTGCACATTACCGCCGACGGACAGCCGGAAAACTTCGTCAATGCACCGGTCGAGATCGTGGTTCGTCGGGCGCCGTTCATGACAAGGCTGGTCAAACGTCCGGATGTGAGTTATTTCGAGGTCTTACGCGGAAAGCTGCAGTGGGGAAGGGATGTGAGGACGGATACTACATCGTAGTGTCAACCGGCTAATTGTTTATCGCCCCTTCATCGATCCACCGGCGAATGCCGTTGATCTGATTTTCTGTCAATGGTTGCAGCTTGAGGGGCATACGTTGACCCACCTCGCCAGTCAGACGCTGTATGAGAAGGCTATTGGCGCCGTCGCCAGTGAGGATGAGTCGTGGATGATGGTCGATCAAAGCACGGTAGGATGGGGTTTCAAGATTCAGCTCGGATGTGGGGGTGGAGCCGCCGTGGCACATGCTTGAAACGCACGATTGCTGGAAGAGTGGGTCGACGTGTCGCCCAAAGCTGACGCCGGAATCTGGAAAGACAATGTTGGAAGGACCGAGCCCCGCGACGTCATCTTCGCACGACATACAGATGATCCCGGTGATTCCGATCGCGCCAATGGCTATGAGCGGGAAGAAGCGGCGGAGTTGAGAACGCAAGTGGTCAATGGACGGCATGAGTTTCAAAGCACCAAGTATCAATCGAAATTGTAAAGGAGATTCTCTAAGTATAAGCCAAGGTTCCCGCACTTTCAACGTTCGTTGACTTTCGGACGATGGATGGGTATATTTGTTTGTTGGACGGTGTTCGAGAGCTTTGCGCCGAAGTAATCCCCGCATGTGTACTTCATACGGGCCGTTAGCTCAGCATGGGAGAGCGCCACAATGGCATTGTGGAGGTCACCGGTTCGATCCCGGTACGGTCCACGGATTCTCTCTCCGTGACCCCGAAAAGGACAATCGACGCGGTTGTCCTTTTTTTGTTTTTCTTTGTGGCTATTTCTTTCTCGACTCGAACATCTTGATACTTTAGTGACCGCAACACACATCAGCCTCGCCGATCAGCGAACAATGTTCATTCGTTGGGACGACGGACACGAGAGCAGATTATCCCTCAACGTGGTCAGGGATGCGTGTCCGTGTGCCGGATGCAAAGGGGAAACGCTCCTGATGCACTCATACGACCCTGTTCCCTCTCCGGATGTTCCCGGAAAGTTCGACCTCCTCAAAGCCGAACCCGTCGGGTACTATGCCCTGCAACTGACGTGGGGCGACGGACATTCTACGGGGATCTACACGTGGCAAACGCTGCGTTCCCTGTGTTCTTGTCCCGTTTGTTCCGGCGGTATTTCTTCATGATTGCGTTTCCATCCAATTCGGCTTACGTTTTTGCGTCATGACGCCGAGACATCACTTCCTTCGTCTGTTGCGTTACTTTCTTGCCTACCGCTGGCGGATCGTCGCCGGACTGTTTGCCGTGGCCATGATGAGCCTCTCGGACGCCGTTTCGGCATTCCTCATGGCGCGCCTCTTCGACGTTCTCCAGACCATAAGCCAGCAGGTACGCGCGGGACAGGAGATCTTCATCACCGTTCCTTTTGCGCTCTTCGACCTGGCCCTCGCCTCCTTTACCGTCGCCGGACGTGATGAGAGCTTCCAGATGATCTTCTGGTTTGCCGGCACGGTCATTGTCGTTATCATGGTCAAGGTCGTGTTCGTCTACCTTCGCGAATACGTGATGAGTTCCGTCCAACAGAAAGTGATGATGCGCGTACGCATCGAATTGTTCGATACCGTCGTGGCCCTCCCCGTGCGGTATTTTGATGCGAACAGGACGGGATACATCATGTCACGCATCACCAACGACGTCACCAACCTCGAGCAATCGCTCCAGCTCATCATTGAGATAGCGCAGAATCTCGTCTACACGCTGATCTTTGCGACGGCACTGTTCTTTACATCGTGGCAATTGACCGCGGTAACGATCGCGATTTTCGCTCTTTCCGGCGTCATTTCCAGGAAATTTGGCGATAAGATCCGTCGATACAGCCGGGACCTTTCCAATACGCTTGCCGACATCTCTTCCTTTCTTCAGGAGAAAATATCTGCGATGCGCGTGGTGAAATCGTTCACGCGCGAGGAATACGAACGAATGGCATTTCGCAAGCGCGTGGAGTCGAACTACCACTTTTCGATGAAGATCGTCCGCACAATTGCATTGTTGAGCCCGACGAACGAGCTCTTCAATACATCCGCCGCATCGCTGCTGGTTGTGGCAGCAGGATATCTGTTCATCCAGGGAACGATGACCATCGAAACGATGCTCTTCTTCCTGATCCTGATGATCAATCTCGCCAAGCCGGTCAAGGCGCTCGGCGAAAGCGTTGCGCGAATACAGAAAACGCTGGTGTCGGCTGGGTATATTTTCGAGATCATCGATCAGGAACGTGAACAGGATCGTGCCGACCGGAGAGGATTCCATGTGACCGAAGGCCGGGTGGAATTCCGCGATGTGAGTTTCGCGTATCAGGGCGATGGGTGGGCGCTCAGGGATGTGAATTTTCGGGTCGATGGAGGGGAACGAGTTGCCCTGGTCGGGCCAAGCGGTGCGGGGAAGAGTACGTTGATCAACCTGATCCCGCGGTATTACTCGACGACACGCGGGAGCGTTCTGATCGACGACGTCGACATCTCGGAAGTGTCGCTCACGGACCTTCGGAGTCATATTGCCATCGTACCACAGGATATCATTCTGTTCTCAGGTTCGATCGAAGACAACATTCGTTACGGACGGCTCGATGCAACTGCGGAAGAGGTTCGTGCCGCAGCCGTGGCCGGGAACGCCGATCAATTCATCCGTGATCTGCCCAACGGTTATGCGACGGAGGTGGGAGAACGGGGTGCTCAGTTGTCGGGCGGACAGCGCCAGAGGATTGCGATTGCCCGCGCGATCCTGCGCGATCCGCGCATTCTGCTTCTTGACGAAGCGACGTCTTCGTTGGACAGCGAGTCGGAGCTGATGGTGCGGGAAGCCCTGAACAGATTGATGGAGGGGAGGACTTCATTCATCATCGCCCATCGTTTGTCTACCGTGGCGCACTGCAACAAGATACTCGTGTTGAACAACGGTTCCATCGTCGAATCCGGCACTCACCTGGAACTCATGCAGAATGAATCCGGCCTATACCGAAAACTGCACAAACTGCAGTTCCAGAAGGAGCCGTCGTCGGCGTGAGCCCCACCGATCCATGGTGGAAACGGCTTGAGATTGCTGTCCGGCGTGGCTCGCTCCGCATGCTCGGCTCTCTCGTGCACCGGGACAACGCCATGCCCCCGGATGCGGAATTCTCCCGCGCCCGAGTCCTGTTCATCCGGCAAGACAGAATCGGTGATGTTCTGGTGTCGACGCCCCTGTTTGCCGCCCTCCGTTCAGCGTATCCCTCGCTCATCATGGACATGGTTGTCAGCACCAACAACGCTGGCGCGCTCGCTGGACTTCCAATGATCGGCAAGTCCTGGGTCTATACCAAAAGAGCGATCAGCACCATTCGGATGATTCGAGACATTCGACGCCGGCACTACGACTATGTCGTCGACCTCATGGACAATCCGTCAGTCACATCTACGATTCTCTGTATGCTGTCCGGCGCGCGATGGACGATCGGACTCGACAAAGAGAATGGGTTCACGTACGATGTCCGGGTTCCGCTCCTGTCACGGCGTGACGTCCATATAGTTGAGCGATTGGCTGAAATACTAAGGGTGTTCAGGGTCGATCCAGCCGACATGCCGGAGACGATCGTGTATGAGCCGTCAGTCGAGCATCGGAAGTCTGCAGCCGAATCTCTTCGCAAGCTTGGCGTTCATGCGAAGGTCAAAGTCGGCGTGAATATCTCGGCAGGAAGCGAATCCCGGTTCTGGGGTGTCGATCAGTACCGAGCATTCGTGACGACCTTGGCGAGTGAGCATCCCGACTGGGTGTCTGTTCTTCTTGCCAAACCCTCACATGCTGCCCGGGCGCGACAGATCGCTGAAGGTATTCCGAGTGCAGTCCAATGCCCGATGGTGAAAGAGTTCGATGCGTTTGCGGCGATGGTCGAACATCTCGATTTTCTTCTGACGCCGGATACTTCTATCGTGCACCTTGCATCGGCGTTCCGGATCCCGTGTGTGGTCCTGTATGTGCAATCGAATCCTTCCCTGCGCATCTGGGACCCGTACCACACGCCCCATCAGGCTGTGATCACGGCTTCGAATGACCTTGCATCGATTCGTCATGACGATGTGCACAAGGCGTGGGGCCGATTGAAGGCCGAAGTGGGGATTCCGGCCGTGGCACGTTCCGCCAGAGGTTTTCTACCGCCATGAGTGATCTTCTGAAAGCATTGGAGCGAGTGTGGCGGCATGGAGTCGTTTATCCCGTGTTCCGCGCGCTTTTCCGGAATATGCCGGTCCAGCTGCCAATCGATATCCATAAGGTGAAGAAGCTTCTCATCCTGCGGTACGACCGATTGGGAGACATGGTGGTGACCTCATGGGTCTGTCGAACGTTGCATGAGTTGTGTCCGGACCTGCACGTTGCGATCGTTGCCAGTCCGCTGAACGCACCGATTGCGCGATTGCTCAATGATGTGGATGAGATTTTCATCATCGGTGGACCTGTCCTCAGATCGCTGAACGAGATCCGTCGGGCACGAGCGGGCAAGTACGATGTCGTCCTGAATTTTATTTTCAACCGTACTACCTCGGGGGGGGTATTGGCAAATCTCATGGCGCCCCTCGCCGTCAAGGTGGGACAGGGGGACTCAAAGTACGCATTCTATTTCAATGCGCTGCTGAGCTTGAGAAGGGGGGACGTACACATGGCCGAGATCCTGAACCAATTTTGCGCCGACGTTTTCGGCCGGACGTGGAGCGTACGGAATATGCGGCTGGAACTACGAGACGATAAGGATGCAGTGCGGCGTGTGGAATCCTTTCTGGGTGCCGATGCCGGCCGTGCAGTAATCGTCAATCTTTCGGCAGGCCATCCTGATCGCTATCCATCTGCCTTACAGGTCGACGCAGTGGTCGATTCAGCAACAAGACGAGGGCATCCCGTCGTTTTTATTGCAGGTCCCGGCAACGAATTACTGGTGCAACGCTCCGTCGAACGCGTAAACTCTTCAGCTGTGCGTCGTTATCCGTTCAACGGAACAGCTCCCTTTGAGGACATCATTGCCCTGGTACGGCGTGCTGCGGCCGTGGTTACGCCTGACACTTCGCTTGTGCATGTTGCTTCTGCGGTGGGTTGTCCGTTGGTCGCAGTTTTCACGTCGGCGGTCGCTTACAACGAATGGTTGCCGTGGAAGGTTAGGAACGAAGTGATCATTGGTGAACCGGGCCAATCGATGTCTGCCATTGGGGCAGACAGGATTGTCGCTGCTCTCGAACGTATCCTCGTTGAACGAAAACTGGAGAAGAGCAGTGTCTGAACGTAGACGGCGCTGGAGAGAGATTGCTTTGATGGAACGAGGGAGCCTGGAATCTCGGATCGTGTGGGCATGTGTGCTCGTGCTAGCCGCTTTCATGATGCTTTCCACCGCCATCGCTCAAACTGCGGCCATTGTGATGATCTTCGCATTGGCCGTCGACGTCGTTCGACGCCGGGGACTGGGGGGCGGCCGCTCGCCTCTCATGCTTCCGCTCGTCATTCTTCTTCTTGTTCGACTCTTCGCGGTTTTGGCATCTACAAACGTATCCACCAGCTTGCCCGCCCTGTGGAAAGAGATCCCGTTCTATCTTGTCGTTATCGCCGTTGTTCGATTGTGGGATCCGGTCAGAGAGGATCGGTTGGTCCTTTTCCTCCGCGTGGCATTTGGTGCCGCGGCGATCGTAGCAGTGATCGGTTCGTTCAGATATGTCCTGGGGTTTGACCACAGAGCGTCGTCTATAACTTCAAGCTATTACACGTTTGGCATGTATCTGACGGCGGTGTTTGCACTGGCACTTCCGTTTGGGAACAACAGGACAATCTTTCCCATCCGATGGATCTGGGTGGGGGGCGTGATCGTCATCCTGGCAGGCATTCTGTTATCGATGAACCGGATCCACTGGGTCGTTGCGGGATGTCTGATTCTTGGTGTCGGCGTGTGGCGTGAGCGTGGACTGCTCGCGGTCGCAGTAGTAACAGGAGGAGTCCTGCTTGTGCTGGTGCCGTCCTTGATGGATCGTTTTGATCAATTGTTGGCCATGCGGGAGAATCTCAGCGATCGCGATGTCATCTGGAGGGGAGCAGTTGCGATGGGAAGCGATCATCCGTTCACGGGGTGGGGAGTACGCACATTCCACGAAGTGTTTCCCTACATGAACGAAATCGGCGATAAGCGGGTAGGGTCCTGGCATAACGACCTTCTGCAGCTCTACATGGAAAGCGGGATCCTTGCGGTGGGGGCGTATGTCTGGCTCTTGACGGCGGCAGTGGCAGCCGGAGTGCGGACCTGGCGTCGTTCGAGTGGAAGCGAAGTACTGAGGACGTTCTCTTTGGGCGGTGTGATGGCCCTACTATCGTTCGCGGTCGCTGGTCTGACAGGCGTGTTTATTTCAGACCCTGTTGCGGGAGTATTCTTGCGGGTCCTTCTGGGAATGGTCGGCGCTCTATCGGCCTTCGACGAAGCGCCGGCGCACGAGGGTCACGTGATCAGCTCATAGTTACGGTATTCGCCCGGCCTCCAACCCGTTACATCTTCGACTGCGTCGAGGACCTTGTCTCTGAGGGGAATATGCATCTTTCGTTCATCGTAAGTGAAAGACCAGTTCTGTGACGCGACACGTTCCTTCATAAAGGCCGGATGACTGCCCGTGAAGGTGCGCAGCCGGCCGCCTTCATCATACGAGTACTGGTCTGCAATCCCCACATACTCTCTGACCCAATCGTCCGAGTGCCAGAACTTGTGGAAGTTCTTTTGTTTTTCCTGCTGTGCCTTCGGTGGTTTTACCCAACCGTAGTGATACACCGATGCACCGGAGGATACAACGCGGAGCTTCTTTCCGTCCTTCCGGAAGCCCTGTGCATCTCGCCACGAGCGCACGCCGATTCCGTTCCGTACCGCCCGAACTTCGTTCCTGTACCATTTCCTTGAGTGTCCGACGAAGCCATAGCTGCCGTAAAAATGTGTATAGTCGAACAGCAGTCCTTCAATGTTGGTATCGGAGAGATGCTTCGTTAATGATGATCGGATGTTGTCAAAGTCCCGTTCGTGGAAAACCTCATCGCCCTGGAGGTACAAGGCCCAGTCTCCGCGACATTGTTCAAGAGCGCAATTGGTTTGTTGGGAGAGGATCTCGCCGCCAGAGCGGAGATTGGGATCCCAGATCGTGTCGATGAGGACAATCTTGGCTGAGGCCAAAGAGAGAATGCGCTCCCTCGTATCGTCATGGGAATCGCCGACGGCTATGACGAGCTCATCGACGAGCGGGAGGAGAGAGGAGATCGATTCCAGGAATGGATAGTCAAACGTAACGCCGTTCCGAATGAACGTACATCCGCTGACGATCATGAGAAAAGGGAGTCAGCTACGGTTGCGCTGCTTTGCAAGATAGTCGGGAAACTTTGTGGTCAAGTAATGACCTTCCCCGATATACAGCAGGATCGGTGAAAATCGTTCGGGTGTCATATATCCCGGCAGCAGCGAGATTGGCTTGAGTTTCTCGTCGAGAAAAAGTGTTGAGGGATAACTTGTGGCCCCGGCGGATTGTGCGAAAGCGATCTGCGTCATCTTTTGTCCGCGGAAAGTGACCGTCTTTTCCGATTCCGCATCGAGTTTTATGGCCACAAAATGCTTGTCAATGGCCGAGCGGACTGCTTCGTCCGGATAGGTGTCCTTGTCCATCTTCTTGCACCAGCCGCACCAATCTGTGAACACATCGATCAGGATCTTCTTGTTCTCCCGTTGGGCTTTGAGCACGCCTTCATCAAAGCTCATCCATACGATCGCCCCGCTGGCGTTCGTTGAAGGGGATGTGAGTGCTTCAAAAAAGGGGGAGGCGACGGCCAGCAGAAGTATGCCGAATCCGGCTGCAAGCATGAGACGCCTGTTCATTGGTGGCCGAAAGTGTGCTCAGAGTTCAAGTGCGATCGAGATCATATGGGTCGTTCCCAAGTCCGCGGAAAACGGGACAGACGCGTATTCGAGCGACGCTGCACCGTAAACCGCTCCAAAGCCAAAAGAAACGGCTCGGGCGGAATTTCCCGACTGCCATCCGAGCCGGACTGAAATTGCGCCGGCATACTCGGCGGAGACGCCCGTAAATATCATTGCAGGTTGCGACGTTGGCAATCGAAGGCCGAGAGCGGGTTCGACCGCCAGGTCCTCCAACGACCAACGATACCCCGCGCCAAAACGGGCTGTTTGCGGAAGGTCGACACGCTCTGTGCGAAATGCGGAAAGCGAACCGACATTAACGAGCGAGCCTCCGAGCGTGAGACCGTCGAGAGGAGTGTTGTACAGGAAGCCCAGGTCAACTCCCAATCCGCTCGATTCATTGACATACAACTTATCGTAAATGTATGATGCAGAAATCCCTGCGACGATTCCCGTCGATATCTCAACACCCCATCCTGCCCGGAATTGGGCAGTTTTTGCGCTGAATGTCGATGTGAAAGGTCCCGGTCTGTCGCGAAGTTCAATGTTGTCGATTGACGTGCTGCCGATGCCCACAACTAGTCGACCCAATGGCAACGGCATTCCAACGGAAAGGTGCTGTGCGGAAATGTCCTGAAACCAGGACGCGTGGGAGAACAAGAGCGTGACCGAAGGGTCGATTCGATAGATATTGGCAGGGTTGAATTGGCCGGCCGCAAGCGACCTTCCGGAGGTCATGGAAGCATCTCCCAATGACCCCGCGAGCGCATGCTCGGGAAGTTTAAGAACCGCGCCCCCCAGGGAAGTACCCTGTGCATGGGCTTCCGTGTAGAGGAATACCGCGATCAGAAGACAGGTCAGTTTGTTCATTCTTTCACATACAGCCGTAGTGTGATAACGTGAACGGGAGACGGGGAATATGGCTCTGACATGAACGCATAATCGAATGTCGGATTCCAGGGAAGCCCCGTGTGCACCACACTCAATCCCGCAGACCATCTCGAACCCAGCGTCTCCGTGGGATCAATACCGTCTACGCCGGCACGAACCACAAGCATTTCGTGCAGGGAGATCTCTGCTCCCGTCCGATAGAGCCAGCCTCCTGCGACCGCCTCGGCTTCGATCGAAATGGCGCTTTGCGTTTCCGCCGGTGTCCATCCCAAAGCGACGATGAAGCGCGTCGGGAATTTGTCGATTGTGGAATTCGCATTCTGACCGTAAAGAGATTTCGTATCCCACTTGTACTTCGCATTCACGTCCCTCAGGACGATCGAGCCGCGGAGTCCTTCCTGAACAAGATACGAAGCCCCCAAGTCAAGTCCAACGGTGGTGCTCGTAAGTTCCTCAATCATTTGGGCATAGAGTAGTCGTGCAGTGACTCCGATTGAAAGGTCCGGAGCAGGACGGAGGCCGAACGAAAGCCCAAATGCGTTCTCTGCCACCGAATACGATTGTGTGGGCACGCCATTTCGGTCTCGGCCCACGATGGAAGAGACTCCGGCGCGGACGATGGTGAACGAAATACCGGCGCTCGGCGGCAGGTGAGTCCCGTAGGAAACAAAAAGCAGTGACCTGTCGAGCGACATCAAGGCCGAACCGGCGAGGATCGCCGGTGTTGTCTGAAACGGGGCAAGTGCGGGATTGTACAGTGCCACTGCGTCACGACCGGCAAGCGAGGCGACAGAATTCCCCATGCCCAAGGCGGCCGCGCCGAACCCAAACCTCATTGGAGCCCCCGCGCGTCCGCCCAATGATGGTTGAGCAATCACGATGCCGGATATACACGTTAGGCACACCATGAGAGAGAGAGGTCGTTTCATTGAAGCACCAAGATCTTACCCCACACGGGCTCGCCGCCGTCAAGCTCAAGTCTGTAGAAATACACCCCATTGGACGCACGCCGGCCATCGTCGGTCGTTCCATCCCATATCTCATCAACCTGGGTTCCGGGATTCCTTTGCACGCCGGCGACAAGAGTTCGAACGGGGAGCATGGCAAAATCATAGATCCTAATAGTGACATTGCCAACCCCGGTTGAAGGGATTGCGTAATGGATGCGCACTACCTCGTCGTCAGGCGAAAAAGGGAGTGGGTACGCATACGTTTCGACTGACGGTGCGACAGATATTGCAGTCCGCATAATGCGCCAAATACTGCCAAAAGAGGAAGAAGGTGTATCAAGGGTCCACGCAGCGCCATCGGGCGTCCCAATCCATACGGTGTCGCCGTGCACGGCCACCGTGATCACTTCTGTCATGGCCAACCGCTGATGCGCGATGTTATCGACAACGGCGCCAGAACGTAGCCAGCTGTCTCCGCCGTCGGACGTTCGGTACAATCCGTTGTCTGTGGCGATATAAGCGATGGAATCCTTAAATGCGATATTGTGTGCGAACTCTCCGAGGAGCGCGGTCTGCCAAGTGGCTCCTTCGTTGTCGGTCCAACTAATGCCACGTGTTTCGTCCGGAGATTCCGCGTTGACGGTCGCTGCCCAGATTGTCCTTCCTCCGGGCTTCAATTGTTCGCGAATGGCTACAACGAAATTTCCACTGATGGATCGTGCCTGGTTCTGATGTGAGAACCGCCTCCAAGATTTGCCACCATCGGTGGAACGGTTAATGCCGCCGGCCGTCCCGACCCAAACGGAAGAATCAGAGGCGACGAGGACGGAAAACACCCTGTGGTTGAGGTTTTGCCGTAGCCCAAGACGGCCCCCTGTGGGTGCAAGATCGAAATCGAGTGAGTCGGTGGGACGAATCGAGTCACGAGAATCGGGGGGCAGGACAACACGGGTCCACGTCGCTCCGGAATCAACCGACTTTCGCAACATTCCGGCGTAATTCGCCGTCCACACGGTTCCGGGACCTATGGCGATATCATACGTGATGTTATTGACAGCTGTAGTAATGTTGAGAGTCGCAATCCAATTGACGCCATATTCCGTTGAGTCAACGGTTCCAACGTCGACCGGTTGAGGAAAGGCCGTCCAGGTCGACCCGCCATCGGTAGACCGGAAGAGTCCATCACCGGTCGGAAGGGATTCATCCCCCGCATCCGTCGACGTGGCGTGAGCCACCCAGACAATTGGGCCACGCACGGCAATGCTAGCTACGCTGGAGGCTTTCAGTGGAGGGACCGAGCCAAAGTGCTCCCAAGTAGTTCCGGCTGTCGCCGTGATCCCAAGCCCCCGCGAAGTCCCTGCCCAGATAGTATCCCCGGAAGCGACAAGCTCATTCACGGAATTGCTCGGCAGGAGGAAAGTCAGAGACCCTGTCGACAGTCGGTACGATCGCGCCACTTGGGCCTCGCTTATACCATAGAACGCACATCCGATAAAGAGATTGAACATTAGTCTCTTCATGGAGTTACAGTCAGGATATGCGTAATAACATTACTGGAATCGAGAGAGCGGTCGACCGCCCGGAAAAGAAATCTGTATGTCCCAACTGTTGCACCCTCAAACAATACCCTCAGACTGTATGTCCCGTCTTTGGCGACAGCATCTCCGCTCGGACCGAATTCATTCCCATCGTCATACATGAGGAATGGGTTTTTCGAAGAAGGTGCTCCCGACGGTGGCTGAAAGGAGTCAAACAACACACGCTGGATATCGAGAGCTCCATCCGGATCAGACGCAGAGATGGACAATTGGATCAGTTGGCTTTGGCCTGAAAGGGACACAGAGCTGTCCGCGACAAGGTTTGAAACCATGGGTGGTTTGTTCGCCCGTATGATCAGCAGAGACGCCGATACGGAAGCACTTTGAACGACCCCATCGCCAGTGGCAGTAACTTCTATGAAAAAGTCGCCGATTTCCGGTCTCTGGATTGAGAAGTTCACCAAAACCGAGTACAGGGAATCACCGGCCGTTTGATCTACTCCACTGCCATCGTCACGAAGCGTTCCCGTCGCTCCGTTATCTCTCCAGTCCGGCGACAGAACACGGTATCGAACCTCTCCAATTGCCGTTGGTCCGGCGGAATGACTTGCACGCACTACTGCCGGTGTGCGGATCGTCAGGATGTCGTCCGGCGAACGAACAGAGCCAATATTCATCGTATCCGTGTTGATGACCGTCGTACCGATGATCAGGGAAGTAAGGAGCGGCGGTAATCGGAAGTTCTCGACAACGGATGCTGGGTTCGGTTCACAGGAGATCGACAGAGCCGAAACACAAGCCAGCACGACCGTCGAAAAGACGGAGAGAGGATTGAATCGATTCTTTCCGGGTGACGTCACGGAGCAACAATGACAAATGGATTGGGGGAAAACGACAGAATGAAGATGCCGACAGTCAGCCATCCGACAATCATGCGCCGATCGTCGAGAGGGGATTCGTCAGGGACAGGAGGATGGTACAGTTTTACAAAATACAGTGAAATCATGGCCCACAAAAACCATGCGCTCCAGCTATGTTCGGCAAACGGGACGATTTGCGGTTGATCTTGACCGGTCGCCCAACCCAACATCAGCCGCAGAACCATGTCCGAAAGAGCCGGAGCGCTCATCGCGAGCAGTGCGTAGAAAGTCCACCTAGCGATCTTCTTATGAGTGTCGCCGAACATGGTATAGATCAAGTGTCCACCGTCGAATTGTCCGATGGGCAGCAGATTCAGCGCTGTCACAAAGAGTCCGAACCATCCGACGCACAAGTAGGGGTAGTGATACACTTCACTCATTGGTGGAACGAAGACACCGTCGGATGGTGGCAAAAAAGAACGCAATCCGCTGAAAAGAAGTGTAGACCCGAAGTCCAACTGCAATCCGTCAGTGCCCGGAATGCCGTTGATTGAAAAGTCGTAATTTGGATGGATCATCAACAGATAATCACGCGGCGGAAGGTTCATGAAACCGTATGTCAAGACCGCTATGCTTGCTAGAAAACCGGCGATCGGTCCGGCAACGCCAATATCAAACATCGCCTTCCTGGATGGAACCACGCTCGTGGTACGAATGACGGCTCCAAACGTCCCAAAATTCAGGAACAATGCGCTGAATGGCGGAATCGTAGGGAAGGGTATGAAGTACGGCAACGTTGTTTCCACACCGTGTGCCCGTGCAGCAAAATAATGCCCGAATTCGTGACACGTGAGAATGAACAATAAGGAGATCGAATACGGGAGCCCCACGGTGAAGTTGTTGAGATCGCCGGCAAGGTCCGGTCTCACCCACAAAATGCCGGCGATCGTCGTTGTGAAGAATGTTAACACGAACAGCAGAAGATGCAGCCAGACACGCTTCGAACGTTGCGATACAGGAGGTGAAAACGGATCGGTTGGGAATTCACTCATGGAGTAGAGTCAGGAGATAAATTCGTCCGCAACGACGCAGAAGCCGCATGGAGACTGTCGCCGTGAACAGAATGGTTGATGACTTCATCAACATAGGAAAAGATGTCCGGCCTTCAAAGTTCCTTCGATGATGCGCACCACACCGGATTGGTCAGACACATATGCTGCCGGCCGTCGCGACGTCCTTCAGAGGTAATGACTTCAAGCCGATAATATGAGCTGCCGGAACTCTCGAGTACTCTGTCCGCCTCAAATTGAAACGATGATTCGGAGGACCAACGTTCCACGACAGTCTCGCGCTGGAATCCCGGTGTGCCTCTGAACAATGTGATCTCCTGCAATATGCCGAATTCCGGCGAACTGACCGCCGTTATATGCGCGCGTGTTGAGCCCGCGATGTGTGTTCCCAGTAGTAACTCTCCATTGCCATCCGCAATCATCGCGGCGGGGCCGTCGGTCATGATTGACCGGCCCTCTGCCAATGCCCGGAGTATAGCGGCTTCAGATCCGACCTTTGTGAACACACCTGTTCGAACCCGACCGAACAGCTGGTGATCGGCCTCTGCGATGCGAAGAAACGGAATTCCGATTTGTCGAAATCTGTTGAAATTTCCGTGTGCATCATTTCCTGCGACGGCAATGCACTTGCGTCCAGCGAGTAATTGTGCAATCCATGCTTGTTTACCCTCTTCCCAGCCGCCTTCGCGTGATCCGTTCCAGAATTGGACGCCCGAAAGCCGGCTATGCGCCATGTCCTGGGCATGCCAGACGTCGCGGCCAAGCAGGAGACGTTGCAGGATGGGGACGCGTTCCCGTACATGTGCACCGAAAGCGAGAGCGTGCGGCGATATACGCTTCAGGAGCTCTCCGAGCGACAACTCGCTCCGCGTGTGCAGCCAATGTTCTGCGCTATCGCCGGATCCGGGATGGTACTCCCGGTCGCCATAGACCAGGCAATGCACGTTCTTTCCCCGATGGTTCCGGACAGTGACTTCTTCACCCCGCACAATGACGAAACCGTCCACGGAATCGTTGAGAAGGTCGATCTCCGACTGCAGAGATCTCCATTTTGGAATATCCGGATGATTGTCAAGATAAGAATCGGTCCGATCGTCGAGGTCGTACGAATGGTCCGTCACGCACCAAAAGGTTAACCCCATAGATCTGCCGAGTGCCTTACCAGCGCCCGTTGGAACTCCGAACTCAACCTGGTCATCGGTCGCCGCTGAGTGTGCATGTGCCTCGCCAAACCGAAGTCCGGGGAGACTTGGCAAAGGGACCGGGCTGACATAGACCTGTAAAGGGGAGTGATTCGAAGTCCTGAGGTTATCGTTGTGATACGTCTTCGTCGTCCCGTTGATCTCCAATGTCAACCTCACATCCACGGCGACCCATCCAACCGCGACGCCGACGTCAATGTCGCATACCGTCCACCACAGCCGATCGTCAAGGCGGATACGATGCGTGATCAGCGCGACCGTGCGGGGCGCCTCTCCTGGTGCAGTCAAGACTGCATCTGCCGAGACGAGCACGGATGGAAATCTGTGCGCGTCTTTTGCTAGCAGAAGAATCGGAAGCCGACGACCTGGCTCGAGTCGATGAGGCGCATCCGCGAGGAGCTCAGGCTCCGCTTTGGACAGAAAACTGAAGAAGAATGGAAACCGGTAATGCGTTTCGGCATACAAGAAAACGGGGAGCAACAGAGGAGCGAACATCAGTACGTTCTTCCCTTCCAGTTCACACGTCGCCCAAGAAACACGAGCAGAGGCAGAACGACAACATACGCAGAATAGTACACTTCAAAGGCCGGGAAATACAAAAGTTCATGTCGCCGGTTAAGCCTGCTCAGGACGGCGTTCACAAACGTGTAGTCGAACACGGATTTCAAAAAGAGGACTGTCAGCGTGTGACCCCACGCGCCCCACCCAACGAGATACACGAACGGCAAGACGTGCAGAAGCCAGGACACTGCCATGATGAGGAACCCAATCGGGTGTACGTCAAGCCCTCCGCGTCCCCAGCGATGTTTCTGTTTCACCAACGACGGAATGCTGTGGCACGGAGCGCTCTCGACAAGGACCGTGGGGTCGATAGGGTACACGTGTTTCCACGATCTGGTGCGCAGAATCGCAGCGACCAGCGTGTAATCCTCGGTCACGCTGAATGGAAGCGCACGATATCCACCGACGTCAAGATATGCTTGCTTTCGGAACGACAAATTGTTGCCAATACTGCCGAAGGAAACACCCCAGGCAACCCCTGAGGCTGCAATTCCGAGAAGATACGCCCAATCAATAGACTGCATCCCTCCGAATCCGTCATCGGACCGCTGAAGGGTCATGCCGCCGACGAGTCCAACGCCGTCGGCGTATCGCCGCGCAGTATGCTCGACCCAGGTGGTCGGCACCGTACAGTCTGCGTCAGTTATGAGGATGATCTCTCCTTGCGCAGCGTCGATTCCGGCCGCCAGGGGCCGGGATTTGCCTCGGAGGTTCGGATCTTTCTGAACGGAAAGCAATCGCAAGTTTGCGTACTGCACGGCTCGTTGCCGGACGATCTCCGCAGTACCGTCAGTCGACTCGTCGTCTACGACCAATACTTCATATTGCGACGGCGACATCGTTTGCCGGCATATGGAGTCGATGCATGGTCCGATGGTGCGCTCCTCATTGCGGGCTGCGACGATCACGGAAACTGAACGGAGCGTTTCGGTCCGCGCATCACGCAGCTTTCGCAGACCGGCAAGAAAGAACAACGCCTGAAGGCCATACGCAAACAGCACCAGCCAAATGACCGATTCCAGGGACAGAAGTGTCATCGAGAAAGGTGCCGCCCTTTCCAATGGAACTGCGCAGTGACGCTCAGAAAGGTCGCCGCGACGATGGATGGGGCATGGAAAAGCTCTGCGAGCAGGAACGATGTGATGGGCACATCCATACCGCATATGCGTGCGCCATGGCGAAGAGCAAAGAGATCAATGAGCGCTTTTCCAGCCAACACGATGCCGAGCGGTATCAACAACAACGGTTGAGGAATGACCAGGACGAAGCCGGCGAGAAGCGCGAGAAAGAAAAGAAAAAGAAGGACAAGTTCCGCGTAGATCGTCCAATCCAGGAAGCGTCCACGCACAGCGGCCCAGCGCGTTCGCTGCCGAAAGAAGTTCCCGATAGAGCCTGTCGGATTCGTTCGGACCACTGCACGAGGCGAAGCCGCGAATCGGACGCTTCCAACCCTCTGTGTTACAATGCGGCTCATAAGCGTTCCATCATCATTCGAGGAGACCTGAACTCGGTTCTGAACCGTACGATAAGCCGACAATCGGTAGGCGAGGTTCGCGCCGTTGCAGATGATGGGACGTCCGGCACCGATAAGACCGGCTCCGGCGGTCACGAGACCCAGGAAATCCAGCCGTTCGACACTGTCGAATAGGGAATTTCCCGGAGCGATGACCACGGGTCCGGCGACGAGGGCCGTCGACGGGTCAAAATAGGAGATCATAGTGGATAACCACGTGCTTGCATGGCGACAATCAGCGTCCGTTGTAACGACAATCTCCCCGGTCGCTTGTGTAACGCCAAGCGCCACGGCCTCCGGCTTTCGGCCGATGATCCCCTTGGGACGTGGTGGAACCTGAAATACCCGGACTCGTGATTCCCGTGCCACGAGCGTGCGAAGGACGTCAGCTGTACCATCCGTTGATTCATCATCCACAACGATGATCTCGAGGAGGTTATGCGGATAGTCTTGGGCGAGGATCGATTGCATGCACGGAAGGATGTTTGTTTCTTCGTCACGCGCCGCGACGATCACTGTGACCCTTGGCATCATTCCGGCAGACGGATGAGCGGAAATGCGCATCAGACCGAGATGAATGCGCGTCAAGAACGAAGTGTAAAAGACCGTCAGGCCCGCGAGGACAAAGAGAAATATTTCTACGGCATTCATGACGAGTTCGGGGAAGGCCGACGGAGAAAAACCACGAGACCTGCGATCGCCGGTGTGACCGTGTTGACCGCAAACATCATGAGTGATACGGACAGCGCCTCGTTCGCCGGAACTCCCACACGGCCGAAGAAGTATATGTGCGTCGCTTCGCGTATTCCGAGGTCACCGAGAAAAAAAGGGAACACGCTCCGAACAGCCATGCCCGACCAGAAACCGTTCCACGCGTCGACCATTCCGACAGTCGTCACCGACCTCAACAGTGTGTACTCCTGCACGGCGAACACGATCAGTGTCGCACCAGTCAATAGTCCGGCACGGACGATCGCGTTCGTCGGAACAGCAATAAGTGATCCTATGACCCGCTCTATCATGCCGCGAATGCCGGTGGGTACGATCCGAAGCAGGAATTCGGTCGCACTCCGAAACCGATAGACCGTCCACCAGAGTACGCACAAGAAGACCAGGACACCCAACGCCCAAAATGCCTGTGCAGTCAGGAGAAAGATCAATGACGGTAAACCCAGGGTCAGCACGCCCGCGCTGTGACAAACCTTGTCTGCGATGGTCAGTGCCACGACGAGTGAGCGGGAAGTCGCCCCGCGAAGGTTCACACGCGCGACGAAATCGCCGATCTCTGCCGGAGTGACGCTGCTGAATGCATGGCCCATGAGAACGACGTCGGTCGCGGCCCGCAGAGTGACGGATACGTCGCCGGATCGCAGCAACACTCTCCACCGGAATGACCTGAAGGCCACTTGAACCGGGATCAGGGCGATGGCTGCGATCACCCAACCGGCTTCGGCATCGTGAAATGTGGCCGCAATTTCGGCGGGTGTCACCACAGTGAAGAGGAGATATAGCACGATTGCGGAGAGAAGTATCTTGAGGCCAACGATCACAAATGAACCGATTGGCTTTTTCACGCGGAGGACCCCGGCTTCCAGGCAACGCGGGATATTACTCCGAGCGGGCCGACAAGAGTAGTATACAAGACATACAGAAATTCCATCGGTATGACCAGGGCCCAGGCGCGGTGTCGTTCCAGTATGTGCCCTCCAAAAGCCAGGAGTATGATATCTGCGCAAATTTTGATTGCATATGCCTCCAGAGCACTCACCGGGGCAAGCCCGAGGAAGTATGCAAAGAGTCCGGCCGTAGCCACGAGGTTTGAGGCATGATAAAGAACGAGGGCAATCTGGACGTCCTTTGCATACTTTCGTCCTGCCGAAAAGTGCCGCATCCGTTGCCTCAGGAAATCGGTCACATTCGCTGGAGCGGTTGTCAACACTGCGGTATCGACAGAACCCGAGAATGCCACGGACCAATGAGTCATGCGACGTACGCGCTGCACGAATAAATCGTCGTCTCCGCTCTGGGATTCCAGGAATGCTGTAAAGCCACCGACGGCATCGTAGACTTCGCGGCGATAAGCGAGACTTGAGCCGCTGGCCATCCAGGGAAACCCCAGACCGAGCGATCCTGCGCAGAGAACGGTAGATTTGAATTTTTCGTAGCTCACAAATGCTGGCAGCACTCCGCGTTGTTGTGTACTGTTTGGAGGGGACAGGGAAGGGAGATATGTACCGACGACCACACCCGTGTGTTCGTCGAACATGCCGAGCAGTCCTGCGATCCATCCCGGCGGTGGCTGGCAATCTGCGTCGGTGAAGAACAGGATGTCGCCCGAACTTGCGGCTATCCCCGTTGAGAGTGCGTGCTTCTTTGGAGATACGCCGTCGGGTACTTCTGCCACGCGAATCGGCACAATGACCGGGAATTGCGCCCGATATGAGGTGACGATGCTGAAGGTCTCGTCGGTGGAACGGTCATCGACGACCACGATCTCTTCCGGCAGGCGCGATTGATGAAGCAGAGCGTCAAGGAGTCCCTTGACAGATCCTGCTTCGTTCCTTGCGGCGACGATCACGGACACTTTCACAGACGGAATTTGGCCCCTCCGGCGAAGGCGGAAGAGTCCCGCAGTCAAAGTCACATGGAAAAGGGCGTACGATGTTCCCGCAGCAAGACAGACACTACCAACAACGGTCATAAGTTCGAACGACATTGATTCAGTATGCCAAGAAATGCCCTCTTTTTCAATGTAAGTTCCGGGTCGACCAACATTCATGTATATTTACAAGCACCAAAGGCTTGCGGCTTGAAGTCACTAACAATGTTCAAAGCATCAAATAGGCAATCCTCTCAGGGAACTCAATTTGAATATTGGACCCTGACTAGATACCCAATCGCAAGAATTTGAGATGTATTTGGAATTTGTCGCATTGGAATTTGAAATTTACTCTTCAATCATGACTCCTCTCGTTATCGGCGTTGCAGGCGGCAGCGGGTCCGGTAAGACGTCGGTGACAAGCAAGATCGTCGAACAGCTCGACTCCGGTCGTGTTGCCGTGCTTCAGTTTGACGCCTATTACAAGGACCTTCCTGCGTTCGGCGGATCATCTGCGGGGGAAATCAATTTTGACCATCCTGATTCTCTCGAGACATCTCTCCTGATAGAGCACATAAAGGCGTTAAAGAAACGACAGGGTGTGGATGCCCCTGTGTACAACTTTGCCACAAACCGCCGGATGACAGAAACGCGTCGAGTCGATCCGAGCGATGTGATCTTCATCGACGGGATCCTCATATTTGTCGATGCAGAATTGAGAGAGTTGATGGACATCAAGATCTACGTGGATACCGACGCTGATGAGCGTCTTGTGAGGCGGATTCGCAGGGACATTCTTGAACGAGGACGCTCTTTGGAGTCGGTCATTCAGCAGTATCTCACCACCGTCAAACCCATGCATCTGCAGTTTGTCGAACCGAGCAAACACTGGGCGGACGTCATCATTCCCCGTGGAGCAGAGAATGCCGTTGCTATCGACGTCGTGGTGGCAAAGATACGGGCGATGCAGGCGCTTTAGATCAACCTATCGAATTTGCGATATGAAAATCCGCCGCAGAATGTGAACCGCGAATGGACGATAATGAACGCGAAGACTGGATTCTAGAAAGAAATGTTTTTTGGGGGAGGGTGAACAACAATGCACGTTGATTCGCGTCTGCCCCCGCCCGACCGAAGTGACAGTAGCTTAGTATCGGTCGTTCGGTCGGGCGCCATCTTCGTGGCGGGTTCATTGGCGGTTGCTGGTTGAAGTGCTTTCAATACGCGTCTTCAGGGCAGATTCCTTGCGTCTCCGGCAAAAAACGACTATTTTTTCGCTGGTTCTTGATCCGATGTTGCCATATTGTTGAGTACATGGACGATGCACGACTGCATTTCGCTAAGGGCTTGGTGAAGCACACTCCGAGATTTTCTTCCCCCCTGAATCAAAAGAACGTCGCGACCTACTGCAAATCGGTCCTGGCCAACGGGATTCGTGTGGTTTCGGAAGAGATCCCGCATGTTCGGTCCGTCTCGATCGGCATTTGGGTGGACACCGGATCCCGCGACGAAGACCCCTCCCTCAACGGCGTTTCGCATTTCATCGAACACATGGTGTTCAAAGGGACCAAACGTCGTTCCATAAAGGATATTGCTCGAAGCCTGGAGGCTGTCGGCGGGTACCTCAACGCGTTCACGGGAAAAGAGCACACGTGCTACTATGCCCGCGTTCTTGACGAACACATGCCGCTCGCAGTGGATGTCCTTTCCGACCTTGTGTGCGGACCAACGTTTCCTGTGCCGGAGCTGGAGAAGGAAAAAGGAGTCGTCATAGAGGAATTGCGGAATGCCGAGGACGATCCGGACGACATCATTCATGATTATGTCGAACGTGAGGTCTTTGGGGAACATCCGCTCGGTCAGCCGGTGATCGGTACGGAGAAAAACCTGCGGGCATTCACGCGGGATGATCTCATGGCCTTTCGCAGAGAACACTACACGTCGGGCAAGATCGTTGTTGCTGCCGCAGGACGGATTCGCCACGAGGATGTTGTGGCATTAGCGGAAAAGCATCTTTCAAAGGTACGTGCGGAAGCGATCGTCGGCCGTCGCGAAAGACCCCGTCGTCGTGACGGGAAAGAAGTGAAACTGCGCCGTCCGATCCAGCAGGCGCACGTCTGCCTTGGCACGATGGCGTACAGCGTGCTCGACAAAGAGCGCTTTCCCATGCTTGTTTTGAACACGCTGCTGGGGGACGGAATGAGTTCCCGTCTTTTCCAGAGCGTCCGGGAACGCAAGGGGTATGCCTACTCGGTCTACAGTTTTGTGAACACGCTCAGCGACACTGGCACGTTCGGCGTGTATGCGGGTCTTGATAAGGAGAACATCGGCCGCGCAAGCGATCTCATCTGGAAAGAACTGGAGCTTCTGTGCAAACGGCCCGTTGCCGGGCCCGAATTGAGGCGGACCAAAGACCAGCTCAAGGGGAGCATGATGCTCAGCCTCGAAAGCATTCCAAACCGCATGATGCGGCTTGGAGGTTCAGAGCTCGCCCTGGGGAAACTACCCACACTCGACTCCATACTGGAATCGATCGATGCCGTCACGAATGAAGACATCCTCCGGGTCGCCGGAGACATCCTGAGGCGCGATCGGTGTGCAACGGTGATCATTGAGCCGGACGGATCGTCCGGACCCAAGGAGTGAAAATGAGAGAATCCGATGTAGCGGAACGCGTCGAAGCGTTACGGCTTTCCAGGCGCGCCGGGGAGATGCAGGCCTCGCCTCTGCGCAAACTGGCGTCGATAGCTGAAAAACGGAAGATGGAAGGGATCAAGGTCTATCATTTGAACATCGGACAGCCGGACCTGCCGACCTCGCCGGCTGTGTTCGAGGCCATTCGCTCATTCTCGCTTCCGACGATCGCATACGCTCCTTCCAACGGCATCCCGGTCGCGCTGGCGGCATGGAAGAAATACTACGCACATTATGGCATCCAGTTCGAAGAATCCGAGCTCATCGTGACCGCGGGAGGATCGGAGGCGATCATCTTCGCGATGTGCGCCATCTGTGATGCCGGCGACGAGGTCATGGTGTTTGAACCGTTCTACACGAATTACAACGGATTCGCCACGATCTCGGACGTCCGCCTTGTCCCCGTTTCATTGTCGATCAACAACGGCTTCCACCTTCCCGAGGAACAAGAGATCGAGCGTTGTATAACCTCACGGACTCGCGCGATCCTCTTCTGCAATCCTTCAAACCCAACGGGCACCATCTACGCGAAAGAGGAGATGGAGCGCCTCGTCCGGCTGGCGAGAAAACACGATCTGTTCCTGATTTCAGATGAGGTCTACCGCGAATTCGCGTACGATGCCGAAGCGCATAGCATCATGGACTTCCCCGACGCTTGGGACCGCGCCATAGTCGTCGACAGTTGCTCGAAACGGTTTAACGTCTGCGGCGCGCGCATTGGCGTGCTCGCGAGTCACCATTCGGGCGTGGTTCAGACAGCACTCAAATTCGGCATGGCGAGGCTCTCTGTGGCGACGATCGAACAGGCGGCTGTATCGCCGTTGTTAGGCGATCCCGGACCGTATACTGCTCCGCTGGTAAAGGAGTTCCGGCACAGACGTGATGTGGTCTATGACGGACTCAAGAAGATCCCGGGTGTTACATTTTACAAACCCGAGGGAGCGTTCTACATTGTCATCGGCCTTCCCCTTCGCGATGCCGACCATTTTGCACGCTGGCTGATCGAAGAGTATGAGCTGAACGGCGAGACGGTGCTCCTTGCGCCGGCGGCCGGCTTTTACGCAACTCCGAACAAGGGTGCGAACGAAGTTCGCCTTGCATTTATGTTGAACGCGAACGACCTGCAACGGTCGCTCGATATCCTGCAGGCAGCGCTGGATCGATATGGCAAAGCTCACCATTGATGAACGCGTCCTCGATGTCGACCCACAACTGACCGTCATTCAGGCGGCTGCAGCGAACGGTATCGAGATTCCGCATTTCTGCTGGCACCCGAAACTCTCCGTGGCGGGCAACTGCCGCATGTGCTTGGTCGAAGTGGAGAAGATGCCGAAGCTGGCCATCGCCTGTGCCACCCAGGTCGCCGAAGGCATGGTTGTTCGAACGAAGAGCGACCGGGTCATCAAGGCTCGGAACGCCGTGATGGAGTTCCTGTTGATCAATCATCCACTCGATTGCCCCATCTGCGACGAAGCGGGGGAGTGCAAGCTGCAGGATTACGCCTACAAGTACAGCATCGGATACAGTCGTTTTGATGAAGACAAGGTTCACAAGCCGAAGCGCGTCGAACTCGGACCACGGGTTCTCCTCGATGTTGAACGGTGCATCATGTGTTCACGATGTGTCCGGTTTGCAGATGAGGTTGCGAGGCAGCCGGTGCTGACCTTCACGCAGCGTGGTACCCATGTGGTCCTGACGACATTTCCGGAGACCCAGCTTGACAACCGTTACTCCATGAACGTCGTCGAGATATGCCCCGTGGGTGCCCTGACGAGCCGCGATTTCCGTTTCAAGTCGCGGGTGTGGGAAATGTCGTCGACGGACACGATCTGTGCAGGGTGTTCCCGCGGCTGCAACATGAATATGTGGGTCCGGAACAACGAGATCCTCCGCCTGACTCCACGTCACAACGAGGACGTCAATTCGTACTGGATGTGCGACGACGGGCGTCTGAAGACATTCCCCTGGGTGAACAGCCCGCGGAGGTTGAGCGGGCCGTTGGTGCGGAAAGACGGTCAGCTCCTGGAGACCGGTTGGGATGAAGCGATCGCAAAAGCTGCGACAGACCTGAGGCTTTTTCGGAAGGGGGAGGTCGCCGCGATCGGTTCCCCGTTCGCAACGAACGAGGATAATTATGCATTCCAAAAAGTGATGCGCGAGAATCTTGGCGTAAAATTTCTGGACTTTGTCGAGCATATCGTGGATGGCGACGAGGATGACCTGCTGATTCGCGCAGACAAAACGCCGAATGCACGAGGTGCTCGGGCCGTTGGCGTTCGACCTGCCTCGCCGTCCGAGGGACTTCCCGCGATCCTCAAGGGAATTTCCGGGGGATCGATCAAAGCCTTGTATGTCCTCGAGGACAATATCGCATCGGACCCGAAAATACGCGAAGTGCTCACGAACCTGGACCTGCTCATCGTACATGCGCACGAACGGAATGAAACGACGGAAATGGCCGACGTCGTTTTCTCCGCTTCGACGTACGCGGAGAAACACGGCACGTTCGTCAATTTCCAGGGGCGCGTGCAGCGGATTCGTGCCGCGATTGCAACTCTGGAACAGGACAGGGCGCTGGACGGATTTGCCATGAGCCGTTGGGACAAGTTTGCCTCGCAAAATGACAAATGGGGAAAGGGCCCGCGGCGCGATGCCCGTCCGTCGTGGCGTATTGTGACTGCTTTGGGCGCGGCGCTGGGGGCGAAAGCCAAGTTCCAGACGTCGGAAGACGTTTTTCGCGAGATCACGGAACGCGTACCGGAATTCAAAGGTCTGACCTTTATGTCCGTCGGAATCCGGGGCCACATGCTTGCAGCTCGGCAAGCTGCGGCGAAACCAGTCTCTGTTACCTGAACGACATCCATGGAGCTTTTCATTGTTGCGGCGAAGATCGTTGTCGTCCTCGGCGTGCTCTTGACGGGCGCTGCGTTAACGACGTGGGCGGAACGAAAGATCAGTGCCTTCATCCAGAATCGGGTCGGTCCGAACCGCATCGGTTGGGCGGGGATCTTCCAGATTGTCGCCGACATGGTGAAGCTCGTGATGAAAGAGGATATTGTCCCCAAAAGCGCCAATAGATTCGTGCATGACCTTGCGCCCATGATTTCCCTTACAGTTGCGATGAGTACGTTCGCTGTCATTCCATTCGGTAACACCATTGAGATTGCTGGGCAGAACATTAAGTTGATGGTGGCCGACGTCAACGTAGGCGTTCTATACATTCTGGCGATGACCGGCATGGGAGTGTACGGTGTGACGCTGGCAGGTTGGTCGTCGAACAACAAATATTCTCTCCTGGGTGGTCTTCGGTCGTCCGCTCAGCTCATCAGCTACGAATTGTCGATGGGAATGTCACTGATCGGCGTGATCATGATCGCGGGAAGCGTTCGGCTCGACCAGATCGTCCTGCAGCAAACGGAATACGTGGGCGGTTGGCTGCCGGCGTGGAATATCTTCCTTCAGCCGGTCGGGTTTGTCACATTCCTTGTGTCCGCGTTCGCCGAGACCAATCGGCTTCCGTTCGACCTACCAGAAGCGGAACCGGAGCTCGTCGGCGGGTATCACACGGAATATTCCGGCATGAAGTTCGGCATGTTCATGCTTTCGGAATACATCAACATGATCACGGCAAGCGCCGTCGTGACGACCTTGTTCCTGGGAGGATGGCATTTGCCGTTCGCAGAGACCTGGGGATTGTCGCCGTTCACACTCGCGCTGCTGCAGGTCGGTACGTTCGCGGCCAAGGTCATATGCATGATCTTCTTCTTCATCATGATCCGTTGGACGATTCCCCGGTTCAGATATGATCAGTTGATGAAACTTGGTTGGAAATGGATGCTCCCCCTGGCCATTGCTAACGTCCTTGTGACGGGGCTTGTGCTGTTATTGACGACGAATTGAGGAGTCGTATGGGATCGAACGGACAAATTATTCGGAAGAAGGACCTGAACTTTTGGGATCGGCTCTACATACCCGAGATCCTCAAAGGGCTGGTACTAACCTTTCGACAGATGTTCAAACCGGAAATCACCGTTCAATTTCCCGAAGAGCGATTCACTCCCCCCGCACAGTTCCGCGGACGCCCTGTTCTCGTGGAAGAGAACGGCGTGGAGCGTTGCGTTGCGTGCGGACTCTGCTCCCGTGTCTGTCCAGCCCTGGCAATTGAGGTACAGGCATCGGAAACGGAGCTTGCAAAGGAACGTTTCCCGATAAAATTCGAGATTAACATGGTGCGTTGCATCTTCTGCGGATTCTGCGAGGAAGTCTGTCCGGAAGAAGCGATCATCATGAGCAACGAGTACCTGCTCGTGTTCAATAATCAGCAAGAAGCGGTTTTCGGGAAAGACAAACTCCTGAAGTCCGCCGCAGAAATGCACGACCGGCTGGAATTCTTGAGGCAACACCGGTAAGAGTTAGAAGGGTAGGTCTGAGGGGTAAAAAAATATCCCACGAAGAACACGAAGTAAGATTCGAAAGTTTCGCTTCGTGGTCCTTCGTGTGAACTTCGTGTACCTTCTTTTCATCAGCTATTTAAAGAACCATGACCGATCCTCGCAGAACTCTCTCCATAATCTCCTCCGTCCTCTTGACCGGCCAGTTCGTGTTTGCCGCAGTGGCGGCGTTGGTCCAACGATCAGTCGTGCCGATCGAGGGGATGGAAGGGAACACGCTCTTGATGATAGGAATCATCGGAGTATTGACGGGTGTCGGTTCCAGTTTTGCCGTTGGACGATTTCTTGTCGAAGGTTCAATGAAGTTCGAACAACCTGAAGCTCGCGTTGCAGCTTTTGTCCGTGCAGTAATTGTCCGACTCGCCATGCTTGAAGCTGCTACGATCGCGGCGCTCCTGTGCTATCTGTTTTCCGGCGAGCCGATATTTTTGGCGCTGGCAGTAATTCCTGTTGGTTCGTTCATGGTGCAGAGACCGAAGGAAGAGGAGTGGGATGGATTAAAGTGAGAGAAACACCTTAGCAAAAGATATTGCCGCAAAAAGTCGCAAAAATCGCAAAAGGTTGACTAGAAGCCATCTCAAGAACAGAATCTCGCAACGTCGCAGCGCTCGCAACGAAAGAGTGTTTTGGTTTTTGTTCTAACAACACAACAATTCAAAACGTTGCGACCGTTGCGGTCGCCGCGAGAGTATTTGTGAGATAGGTTCTAAGGACTTAGAGGGGTCTCAAGTTGTAGTCTTCTCGTTTCGCATTTCACGTTTCACATTTCACCAACCAAGGCTTCTTCAACTGAGGGGGAAAAGCCATGTTTGCCCATGTCATCAGCGGTGCCACGCTCGGCATCGACGCTTACTTGGTGCGTGTCGAATGCACAACCACCAATGGATTGCTCAAGTTCTCCGTCGTCGGACTGCCCGACAATGCCGTCCGGGAAAGCGTCCACAGGGTTTCCGGAGCGATCCGGAATTCCGACATGGAACTTCCAGGACATCATTACACCATCAATCTCGCTCCCGCCGACGTTCGCAAAGAAGGCTCGGCCTACGACCTTCCGATTGCCCTGGCGATCCTTGCCGCGACGAGCCGTGCCGAACTCCGTAATCCCGAACGATTCATGACAATGGGGGAGCTTGCCCTGGATGGAGATCTGCGTCCCGTCCATGGAGCGCTCGTCATGGCGCTTGAGGCGCGGCGGAAGGGACTTGACGGTATCGTACTTCCGCGCGCAAATGCCCGCGAAGCCGCAATGGTTGAAGGAATTCGCGTTCTTCCCGTGGAAAGCCTGAATGAAGCTGTGGAGCTCTTTGAGTCCGGTCCGGAGAAGAAGCAGCCGTTCGTCGTCGACCGGAAAACCATCTTTTCTGAGGATCCGGTTTATCCGTGGGATTTCGCGGACGTGAAAGGACAAGAGAGCGTAAAACGTGCGATCGAGGTAGCTGCGGCAGGAGGGCACAATGTCTTGCTAATCGGTCCCCCCGGTTCCGGCAAAACAATGTTGGCGAAACGTCTTCCCACCATACTGCCGCCGATGACATTCGAAGAGGCGATCGAAACGACAAAGATCCACTCGGTTGCCGGATTACTTCCCCCCGATTCTGCGCTCGTCGTTCATCGTCCATTCCGCTCACCGCATCACACGATCTCAGATGCTGCGTTGGTAGGCGGAGGAACGGTGCCCCGTCCGGGTGAGATCTCGCTGGCGCACCACGGAGTACTTTTCCTCGATGAATTGCCGGAATTCGCGCGGAATGTACTTGAAGTATTGCGGCAGCCGTTGGAGGAAGGATGCGTGACGATCAGCAGATCCAGAATGTCTGTCGAGTATCCTTCTTCGTTCATGCTCGTCTGCGCCATGAATCCTTGTCCCTGCGGCAATCACGGAAATCCGCGGCAAGAATGCACCTGTACGCTGCAACAGATCCAGAAATACATAGGAAAGGTGTCCGGACCCCTGCTTGACCGTATTGACATCCACGTCGACGTACCAGCGGTGAAATATGACGAGCTTTCATCGAAAAGTGCTGGAGAAACCTCACGATCCATTCGTGCCCGCCTGATTGGAGCGCGAGAAATCCAGTCGCGACGATTCAAAGGAAGGAAAGGATTCTTCTGCAATGCCGAAATGGGAACTCATGAGATAAAGGAGTTTTGCAGAATAGGGGAGGAAGGGGCGGAACTGTTGAAGTTGGCGATGAGCAAACTCG
>MHAK01000063.1:0-6980 GCA_001802945.1 Ignavibacteria bacterium RIFCSPLOWO2_12_FULL_56_21
CTCACCTCCTGGAGGGGAATCATGGGGGACACTCTTCGCTTCGAGACCTGGAATTTCGCTGGATCCCTGATGGGCTGATGGAGAGGAAGATCAAGGGGTTCGCGTTTGGTAGGGAGCTGCGGCGGGTGAGGAACTGAGGCGGAAAAGGATCGCTGTGAGGCGCGCTTTAAAAGATTATTCCACGAAGGGCCACTAAGGCGAGGTAGAGCCGGGACACGAAGGGGCAATGTGAGGGGAATATATTTTCTTCTTTCGTGTGTCTTAGTGGCCCTTAGTGGATATCTTTCTTGTCGGGCATTCTAAGTGCAGGGTAAAGGAATTGTCCACGAAGGGCCACGAAGGCGGGTAAGAGCCGTGACGCTAAGGGACACTAAGGTGGAATGAATACATTTTTTCTTCGTGTTTCTTAGTGGCCCTTAGTGGACGTCTTTCTAATAGAGCACGCAAAGCGGATAGAGTCCCGGAGGGACTTTTTTGAAACTGCCTTTGCCTTCAGTCAAAGGCAGTGCATTCACTGCCAGAGATTGAACAATCAACAAGGTCGCCCGATCGCTATTTAGTTAAATATATGAGCGGTCGGGAAACACGGAATTGTGATGTGCTTCGTAAAGAGTTCATGTTTTACTTTCTTTCTTTGAAGAAAGTCCCGCTGTACGGGATCTCGCTCATTAGTTTTTAATTGTTGCGGAAAAGTAACAAAGAAAGAACATTCGCCCGAAATCAAGGTCGAAGGGACAGCCGTCCGTTTACGTTCCGCCGCTCTCTTCGTAAAGCAACCGCACGGCGGAACTCATCGTGTCTTTTCACCATCGTCCGACAGTGCATACTTAATCGTTTCAGGTATTAGGTGAAAAGACAACGTCTTACGTGAAGTGCATTGCACTGAAAAGAGGGAAGATTTCGGGCGGCTTGGTTTATGTTTCCGCGAAATGAGAGCTCGAGGCTCTTCATTGGTTAAGTCGTCTTTTCGAAGAAGCACGCACTTGGTCATTGGAAATTCCGTGTTGGCTGTTGATTATTGACTGATTCATCTTAATCCGGGCCTGCAGTTGGCTCTCGGGTGAGTGGTGAGTTGCGAGTAGTGAGTTGTCCGTTCACTGTCTCTGTTCTCTGTCCCAAGCTGCGCATTACCACGGAACTTCCGCACTTGATCATTGGAAGTTCCCCGCTTCGACAAATCCTTCAGCGCCACGCCCCACTTCTGACCACTGACAGCCAACTTCTGCCAGGAGTCCCGCTGTGATCAAACCACCCTTGTTGCAAAGGACCGGTTTCGTCGTTTTCATACTGTTGTGCGCCCCTGCCGTGGTAACGCCTGATTCGGTGGTGATTGTCTATTCACTATTTACGATTCACCAATTGTCTCAGTGCCCTTTGTGTCCTGCTTCTCTCCCCGTATTGAATGCTTCATCTTCTTCCTTCTCCGCACTTGCCGTTGCTGCTTCCCTTGACTATGTTCCTGCGTGCACACTCCTGGCACCATACTCGCGCACTATAAAATTCTGGAGAAACTCGGCGAGGGGGGAATGGGCGTCGTCTATAAAGCCCAAGATACCACGCTCGACCGCCTCGTTGCACTGAAACTGCTCCCCTCCCAATCCGTCGCTACCGACGATGATCGTAACAGGTTCTCCAACGAAGCCCGCGCCGCGGCAAAGATCTCCCATCCCAACGTAGCGACGGTGTATGAATTCGGCACATCGGACGGCGAAACGTTTCTTGCGATGGAATATGTCGAAGGAGAATCGCTCGCAAAGAAAATCCGCTCGGGCCCCTGTTCCATCGACGAAACGATCCGCATCCTTCAGGAAGCCGCCCTGGGCCTCGGCGCAGCCCACCACCACGGCGTCATTCACCGCGACATCAAGTCGGAAAACATCCTCCTCACCGGTACCGGTACGGTCAAGATCACCGATTTCGGTCTGGCACAGGTGCACGGTCACAGCCGTCTTTGGAAGAGCACGGTGACCGTCGGTACGGCACACTACATGTCGCCGGAACAGGTGCGGGCCGAAGCCCTCGACGAACGGACCGACATCTGGTCCCTGGGCGTCGTCGCCTACGAGCTTCTCACCGGAAAGCCTCCGTTCCCGGGCAACTACGAGGCGGCCGTCCTGTACCAGATCATCCACGAGCAACCGACACCGATACGGAACTCCCGCACGGACGTCCCGGCCTCGCTTCTCGAGATCGTGGAAAAATGCCTCTCGAAGGACCGTTCAGACCGCTTTCAGTCGGCACAGGAGCTGGTCGAAGCCCTGCGCGGCGCAAGTCCGGAACAACGCCGCGCACCGCAAGGTCCCCCCGAAACATCCGCCGGCGAAAAGCATTTCGAAGCCGAACGACGTCCCGTTACGGTCCTGCTCGCCACGATGGAAACGGGGGACGACGACGCGGAAGCGCTGACGACCGGGTTGGATGAAAGATTCGACGGGCTGGCTGCGATCATCCAGAAATATGGAGGCATGAAAGACCGCGTGTTGGGGGACAAACTCATGGCTGTCTTCGGCGCCCCGACGGCGCATGAGAACGACCCGGAGCGGGCGGTGCGATGCGCCATCGACATGATGCAGTATGTCCGGCGCATGAATGAAATGGATGTGATGGGATCGTCGTCGGCATTCGCGCTGAGGATCGCGATCCACTCCGGTACGGCCATCGCCGGAACCGTCGGCTCGCAGACGGGATCCGGCTATTCGCTCGTCGGCGACGTCATCAACGTTACCGCCGGTATTACGGACACGGTCAAACCCGGCGAGATACTGGTAAGTGCGGATACGCTCAAACTGGTTCGCGACATTGTCGACGTCAGTCAGGAGCAGATCGTTTCGTTGAAGGGAAAGACACAGGAGGTCCGGGCTTTCCCTCTTGTGTTGTTGAAGCCGGGGGCCGAACCCGGACGCCGTGTCGTCGGCAAAGGGGCGTTCGTCGGACGAGCGAATGAGATCCAGCTCTTCGAAGAGGCCATGGATCGCGTCGGCAGCGGGCAGCATGAGAGATTCTTCGTGCGGGGTGAAGCGGGCATGGGAAAGACCAGGCTGAAGGGGGAGCTTGCCGCCCGGGCGCGGCTTCGGCACATGTCTGTTTGCGAGGGGAAGTGCTCGAGCTTCGAAACGAACACACCGTACTTTCTCTGGAACACCCTCCTGCGAAGCCTCCTGCGGGTCGAACAGGACACGGCGGAAGCCGAAGTGCGGTCGCGCCTCCACGAATTGGTCCGCATTCTGTCGATGGAACCGGACGAGCCCTATCTGGCGAGTCTCCTCTCCCTTCGATACGAAGAGATCCTGCTAGAAGAAGACGAACACCGCAAGCCGAAGATCTTTGAAGCCGCCAAAAAACTGCTCAAGGCGTATGCCGTACGAAAACCCTCGTTATTTCTGTTCGAAGATCTTCACTGGATCGACCGGTTCTCGCAGAATCTCTTGGAGTTCGTGTTAAGCGCAGAAGGGCAGGGACCGTCGATCATCGTCTGTTTTTACCGGCCCGAGTACGCATCGAGGTCGACACTGCGCGGCTCCAGACAGGAACTGGACCTGAGCCGGCTGCCGGAGGAGGAGGCCAGAGAATTGATGCGTCTGCGCATCGGAACCGCATCACTTCCCGAAAGACTGGCCAACCTTATCGAACAGCGATCGGAGGGGAACCCGTTCTTCATCGAAGAGATCATCAAAACCCTTCGCGAGCGGGGGATCGTCGTTTCCGAGAAAGAGAACCTGAACGTTCAATACGACAAGCTCGAAGCAAGCATTCCGGAAACCGTGCAGGGTGTCATTCTGGCCCGTATCGACCTCCTCGAATCACGGATCCGGGAAGTACTGATCGATGCATCTGTCATCGGCCGGGAGTTCTCCAGGCCGGTGCTCGAGCACATTGTACCCCAGAAGATCGATGTACCCGGCGGTCTGCGAAAGCTGGAAACGCTGGAACTGGTGTTTGAGAAGGAGGATGCGAAGGAACTCGAATACCTGTTCAAACATTACCTCATCCAGGAGGTCGCATACAACACGATCCTGCAGAAGAAACGGAAACAGATCCACGCCCTGATCGCGAGGGCGATCGAATCGCTCTACGCGGAACGGTTGAAAGAATTCTACGAGATCCTCGCCTACCACTACGAACGGGCCGAAGAATGGTCGCGTGCCGCGGAGTATCTCAGCCGGGCGGGACAAAAGGCGAAGGAGATCTATTCGCAGGAGGAATCCGAAGGATTTGCCGAACGGAAAAAGGAGGCGATGGAAAAGCTCTTCGAATCCCGGAGTGAGAAACGGCTCGGCTGGGTCGTGCTCGGGGTGATCACGGCGGTCATTATCACACCGGTGGCCGCCCTGATGGTCGCGATACCGTACTGGTCGGCAATTTTTCTGATCGAGCTACCCCCCTACGTCAAGTTTGAGGCGTTCGGCTCGCAGATCCTGGGCAACATTCTCTTTGCACTCATCTTCTTCGTTCTGAGCTTCGGGTACTCGTGGGCGGGGCTGGTCTTCTTTTTCTTGGGGGTACTTCCCGTGTTCAGGGGTTCTGCGCAACTGTACGAGATCCTGGAAGATCGCGTACGAGTCATGTTCAGCAGCACGAAGTGGTTTGAGCTCTTCTTTTCAGAGATCGCAGATGTCGCTTTCGTCGGCGGTGACAGACGCCGGTTGTGGAGACACGCGCTGATCGATCCGATGGGACATGTCCGGGACTACAGCACCCTCACGTTTGCCACGTGGTTGCGGGAAGTGGCGGGAAACCTGCTTCCCCCGTTCGGCTTTGGCTACAGTTCGGCGAAAGGAGAGGTCCGGCTGACCCGGACGAAAGGAAGACGACAGCTCCGGTTGATGCTGCCATGGCTCAATACAGCTTCGCACAGCAGGGACATTTCATTGACGCCTTCGGACCCGCGTGGGTTCTACGAACAGCTCGAAACAGCCCTGGCAAAATGGAAACGGAAACGGTGAACGACCGGAGGGCAATGTCCGGGAAGCCGCGGTATCGCGCGGAGTCGATGCGGTCACAACTGCGCCGGCACTGCTGCATTCTCGCCTTTTTCGGCTGCGGCATCGTCGCCGGTTGTGGCGGTGAGGAGGAGCGTGTTCCACCCCCCTTGTCCACACTGCGCGCGTCGTGGCACACCACTCTTGATTCGCTCAGAAAGCTGTCGGAATCGGATTCCACGAATTTCGTTCCGCTCGAGAAGTACGCCCAGGCGGTCGTTGACTATACGACGTTTGAGGTCGGCGTCTTCAACGGATGGTGGTCCGGCTACTGGGGGTCTGAAACTTTCGATCCTTACACCCATGAGTACGTCGGGTCCGCTCTTCGGGCTCTCTCACGCGCTCATCGGTCCGATACCGGGACGTCGAAGATCTCCCATCTTCTTGCCCTGCTCTACGCGCGAGGGGGCCGCCATACCCGCCTGGACAGGGCGCGATACTGGTACTATCGGGCGTTTCAAGAAGACAGTTCCAACATAGAGGCAGCGATCGGATTTGTCACTCTCGCAGCGAATTACAGACAATTGGACGGGCCGATGGTGTCGGCGCTTGATGTTGATGTGCTGGGAATTGTACGGCGACGCGTGATCGAACGGAAACTGTCGACGGAGCAACTTTATCGGGTCGGCTCGGTTCTTCGAGGCCGTTCGGATACGTCGTCCATCGTGCCCGATGATCTCAGTCTGATATGCAGCATCGCTCCCGAAGAATTCAAACAGGATGAATATCTCCTCCGGGCGGCAGGCAGGCTGAGGTGGGTGTGGGAGGATGGCATTGTCAATGATTTTATGCGCGAGCTCAGGGGAAGAATCCCTGAATTCCTGATCGGTCAATATGGGGCAGCAGTCTACTTCACAATGCTGGATTTTCGAGAGACTTTGGCCCCCAAGTATATGCAGGAAGCCTATCGAAGAAATCCTTACAGCTCCGTAGCACTCAACGAGTTTGCCAGTCTCGCACTCCATGCGGGGGACACAGCACGCGCATACGACTACTACACGACGTTGAGAGAGTCGGACGAGGACAGCTGGTTCGACTACCGGGGCAATGAGGCGCTATCGAGCTTCGGACTTGCCCGCGGGGATCGGAAGTGCTACCTGTATGCAGACCAGGCAAGGTCGAAGACATGGTATGAATCGCCCGAAAAGGTGATGCGGGATGTCGATAAGGCGCTGGAACTCGACCCCAACTGCCCCCTTGGATGGGAATCCGCGCTGTATGTGGCCCGGAAAGATTCTCTGATTCAACGTAAGTTGGAACTTCGCCTGGACCGCATGGCGGCTCCGCTCAGCTGGAATCAAATATGGTTCCGTGTAGAGCAGTACAATAACAGAAAAGAATATGCAAAAGCTGTTGCATTCATCGAACGACAAAAAGCATCGAGAGAATGGGGGATATACGGCCATCAGTTGGACGAGATGTTAAGCGGTCTGTTGGGGAAGATGGGTAAGCACGAACGCCGGGAACAAATTCTGCGATCGATTCTGGCTCAGTATCCGCCTGTCATCGATTCGGTTCTTGTCGGCATTACCTATCCGACAGAGTCCATCGTCGGTGAGCTCTGCAATACCCTTTTGGCGCAGGGCCGGACTGATGCCCATGTGCTTAGGGAATTGCAGGCCATGCGCATTCCCGGCGATTGGACGGGACAATTCCTGACGGAAGCATTGCAGACCGTCGGACGGGAAGCGATAGATGCAGGGAACATCAGGGGAGGACTTGAGTTCATCCAACGCGCACATCTGCACAGATCTACGTCGCGAACGCACCAACAGTTCGGGCTTATCGACTACTATATGGGCTTTGCAATGGGAGAACTCGGAAAACCCGATGAAGCACGCAGATGGATGATCAGGGCAGATTCGCTCGGATTTGGACCGGCGACCGTCTGGTTGATGAAACACAAGGAGTAGAGCTGATCGTCCTTCCGGGGGTGGAGCCGAAAGGGAGAGTAGTGAGTTGCGAGCTGTGAGTTGTGGTGGGTGAAGCGCGGTGTAAAAG
>MHAK01000063.1:7047-8613 GCA_001802945.1 Ignavibacteria bacterium RIFCSPLOWO2_12_FULL_56_21
GAAGCGCGGTGTAAAAGATTCTTCCACGAATGAACACGAATGCCTCGTATAGCTTGGACACTAATGGACACGAATGGTCACGAATGCGTAATTGGTAACGGAAGTGCTGGGGTGGAAAGAAATTGTCCACTAAGAAACACGAAGGGGCAATTGGTACTGGAAGTGCCCCGGGAAAAGAATTTCACGCAAAGGTCGCAAAGGTCGGGGGAGAACAGGTACGCAAAGAACGCAAAGGGGAATTGATTAGGGAAGCGCTTGGTTCGAGAGTCCCGTAGGGACTTTTTTTAAACCTGCCCTTGCCTTTAGTCAAGGGCAGGGGTTTCAAGAAGGGGTAAGGCGCGCTCCAAAAGAATGCTCCACGGTTGGCCTTTGATTGAATCGTACTTGATCATTAGACATTCCCTACCTGACCGCTTATGAGCTCAATAAAAGGGCGGGCGTGTTGGCTGTTGGTTATTGACTGCTTCACCTTAAACCGGGACTGCTTGAGGGAATGTCCAACACGGACCACGGAACTTCCAATGTAGAAGTGCGTGTGTTGCTGTTGGCTTTCGAACTGTTGCTCATCTCCAGGAGGGGAATCATGGGGGATACACTTCGCATTGTTGCCGTACAATCTGACGAATCGCTTCGTCGCATTCCCGCTTCGCGTTACGGTCGGTTGTACATGGGTGAATCGCACGAGCGCTTCCCAGAGTACGCAGGGGAGCTGGTCCGATTCGCCGAGATCATCGCGCATCTGCACCAGCGTCAGCCAGTCACCATTCTCAGGATCATCTATCCGATTTTGACATTCGATGCCGATGGTCGCCTGGACCGCCGAAGGAACGACGAAGAAAGGAAGGTCGATGGGGATATGTGGAATGCTCATCTGGGCTATATCCTCGGAGACGTGAGCAAGGAGGAGAGTCAGCGGGAGCAGGAGTATTTCACAACGCTCCGAGACCTGAAATTTCGCTGGATCCCCGACGAGCGGTTGGAGAGAAAGATCAAGGAATTCGCGTTTGGAAGTGAGCTGCGGCGGGTGAGGAACTGAGGGGGGAATCGACGCCGATATTCTCTATCTTTCTCACATGCCTTCATCTCCCATCCCCCTCCACAATCCCGCCGGTCTCCTGCGGCGGATCAACAAACTGATCGAGCAACGGCGGTTTTCGAAGGCACTTCCACTCGCGCGTCAGTTACGCGAAGCCGATCCCGCGAACCCCCTCGTGTGGGCGGCGGAAGGAATTTGCCTCTCCGAATCGGGCCAAAGCGCCGACGCGCTGAGAATCTTCGACCGCGCACTGAAGTCGTTCCCCAACGACTACAATATCCTGTACTACAAGGCAGAGACCCTCTCCAGTCAAAAAAAGTTTGAGAAGGCGGAAACAGCATACCGGGCGGCGCTAGCGAACGTCCCCGCGAGCGACAGACGATCGCGGTCGGAGTGTCTCAACGGACTGGGCGTTGCGCTCTGGCACCTCCTCATGAAGGACGAGGCGCTTGAATGTTGGAGGTTAGCCATTCAGGCCGATCCGAAGAACAAGACAGCCCGCAGAAATCTTGAAGAATTCACGAGCCCCT
>MHAK01000064.1:0-6011 GCA_001802945.1 Ignavibacteria bacterium RIFCSPLOWO2_12_FULL_56_21
CTCGGCGTTCTTCCAATTCACCGCCACGACATAATCCCGGTCCTTCTGCGACGCCGTGACTTCGAGCTTCCCGATCGCACGTTCGGAGTTGTAGCAGGTCCAGAATCCCCACTCTTTCGAGGGACCTTTCCCCGCGTCGCCGAGGTCGTAGTCGAACGGAGGCATCAGCACTTCCCAGCCGAGCGTCATTTTTCCGCTCTTGGGGTCGATGGCGATGCCTGCCACGACGCCGTTATACTTCGTCGCATAGTCCTCAACACGCTCATATCTACCTTTGGGGAGCGGAATGGAAAAGCGAGACCCCGCCAGAACATATTCCGTGTTCTCCGTGACGAACGACGAGCAGTGATTTCCCGACACGTTGGCGATGGGTCCGAGGATCTCCTTCGTCTTGAAGTCCCGCATGTCGATGCGAGCCATCCTGTTGTTCGCGTTGTCGGATATGAACATCCAGCGGCCGTCATAGTCGCCGTCTGTCTCGCTCAACGACGGATGATGCGCGTCCCCCCATGTGTATCCCCCGAGCATCTCCTTTGATTCCTTGTCAAAGCCGTACCCCGTCGCCGGATAGGGAGAGAAGACCGGTATCGTGGCGAGATGACGCATGGAAGGAATTCCGTAGACAAAGACCTGGCCCGAGTGTCCTCCGGATTTGAAAAGGTAGTACTCGTCGAGGTCGCCCGGAGCCACATACGTCCGCACTGCCGCATCCTGAACGTCGGACCGGGTCTGCTCGCGGCCCCTTTTGTCACCTCCGCAACCGGCGATCATCGTAGCGAAAATGACCGCCGTTGCGAAGAACATGAATGAGTGTTTCATACCTGTGCTCCTGTTGAGTGGTGTTCGAGCGAAGGATGCCCTCCGCCGGTTGACTACTATTTCTTCTTCGCTTGCTTCTGCGACATGTCGTATGCCAGCCGGAGTTTTGTCACCGCTTCCTGCCGCTCCTCCGGCGTCAGCAAAATCATGGTCGACAGAACGACTTCCATCGTGCCGGTCGGTTTCTCCAAAAAGTCTTCCAGCGATCGACCGAACCGCGACCGGACGTCGTCGACGGCGATCGAAAGGTCGGGACCGATTTGAGCCGCAGCGTCGATGCCAAGCGTGGAAACGGAATGGCACACAAAACAATTCTTCTTGACAAAGAAGGCTCCGGGACCCTCCAGCATGCGCAGTTCCTTCTCGCGCTCTTCCGCCGTCGGCACGTCTTTGAACGTTGAATTCGGGACATACTCGACGGGGATCGACCTCTTCTTCCAGCTCATCGTCAGCAATGCCAGCGCCTGCGCGTCTCCGCTCGAAAAATTGAAATTCGGCATGACCGTGTTTGGCACGAGCTCCTTCGGATTCTTCAGGTGCGCCACCTGCCAGGCGAATTCGGAAAGGAATCCCTTGAACCGTTCATAATTGAACTGCTCCGGCGATTTTTCCCCTTCCCATGTCAGATCCGGCCCGACGGTTCCGCCCCGGCCGTTGATGACATGACAGGCGCGGCATCCCTTCTCCGTGACCAGGTGTTTTGCCCGATTGATTGCCGATGCACCTTCCGTCGCCTTGTCGTATCGATGGCACGAATTGCAGTTCAACTGCAGCATCGCCTTTTTATCGCTCATCACGTGGAAATCAGTCAGCTCCTTCCCCAGCAGCGGCTCCTCCCAGTGCTCAATGATGCCGTGCGCGTCCTCCATATCTGTGGCATATCCTTGGCCACCATGACAGGTCGTGCATCCGTACTTGGAGATGGGATGGAGCTTTAGGATCTCTTTCGGATGTGTACGGAACGGCTCCGTCGCGTTCTCAAGCCCCTTCCATTCCGTCGCCTGGTGACAGGTGACGCACCGGTCCGCGACATCGAGCGTCGGTACATACGTCTGCTGTAATCCGGAGGGAATTCCCGCCGCCCGCTCTTCGCCGAACTTTTCTTCAACGAGGTCGCGGAATTCCGCCTGATACGAGCTCCAGTCCGGCGTCAGAGAACGGTAGTAGGTGTATGCGACGAGCAGGAACAGCACCAATCCGCCGCACGCGATCACCAGCCGATCGCGACTCACAAATCCCAGTTTCTTGTCCTTGTTTGCATGATCCATGGATATCTCGCTCTCGGTCAGAATTTCACGGGCATGTCGGGCCATGATTCCCACGGCCAATACAGGTTCCAGTATGGTCCGCGGAGGAATGTACCGACGACGGTGAACAGCAGGATGACGACGCAAATGACGATGAACACCATGTTCTGCCGTTTCCGTTCGGGAGACAACCAGACGCCGACCGAACCGGGCCCGGACTTGTCGCGATACGGCCACCACACGGCCAACGCCAGCAGGGCGCCCGGCAATAGAATTCCGCCGATCAACGCGCCGTTGATCGTGAATGAACCGATCGTCACCGTCGTCACCGTGACGATCTCCTGCAGCCACAGGAAATACCAGGGCGCCTTAGCAGGATTCGGCGTCACGGACGGATTTGCGGGAGCTTCAAGCGGAGCGGGGAACACGACGGAGAGAAGAACGACAACGGCAAACGTAAGGAGGGAAACAAGGAGGATCCGTCGCAGCAGATGGGGCGACGACGTTACCGTGGTCGATTCGTCCTCGACGACTTTTGTCTGGACGTGAACAGACGTTCCGTTGGTGATGCCGAGCAGCGAATAGGTCTTTGATTTCACGGGGTCGGCCGGAACTGCGGTGCGGTTGAGGTCTTCTTTGTCCACAACCGCGAGACCGCCGTCCTTACGGACGCGCCACATGTGATACGCGAACAGAAAGAGCACGATCACTGGGAGGAAGAAAACGTGGAGCACATAGAAACGAATGAGCGTCCCCTGGTCGATCGTTGTGCCGCCCAAGAGCACGAACCGCATCCATTCCCCCACGACCGGAGCCGAACGGGCAATGTTCGTGCCAACGGTGATCGCCCAATAGGCGAGTTGATCCCAGGGAAGCAGATAGCCGGTGAACGATAGGAGGAGCGTCAGCACAAGCAGGGTGAGGCCGACGATCCAGTTGAGCGGCCTGTTCGCCCCCGCGGCGGTGCCGTTCTTGTATGCGCCTGTCAGAAATACTCGCACCATATGCAGAAAGACGGAGGCGACCATCAGATGGGCAGAGATGCGGTGCATCGAGCGCAGGAGCCAGCCGAACGAGACGACGAACTCGATATCCTTCACAGAACTATACGCCCGTTCGACCGACGGGACATACAGGAACATCAACACGAGGCCGGTTCCGCACAGAATGAGGAACAGAACGAACGAGACCGTTCCGAGCCACATGGAATACGACCACGACATGCTGGAGATCGACACTTTGTTGGGGAACCAGTGGAGCAGCATATTCTTGACGACGGCGTCCCCGGCTTCTTTCTCGCTTCCGGGCGACCATGTCCAGGTCAGCTTCTTCCACATTCGACGAGCAGTTTCGGTCATGTGCATGGGTCTATCCTTGGTTACACGGTCAAACGGAATCCCTGGTCCACTTCCTGGCCCAGGTCGGCGATGAGCTGCCCGTCGTCGGGCGAAAGTTCAAGTCGGTACCAATGCAGCGGACGGGGCGCCGGACCGGCATAGTTTGTTCCGTCGGAGGTGAATTTCGAGCCATGACACGGACAATGAAATTCAAACCCGATCGTCGCCTGCGTGCCGTTCACTTCCACCGTTCTCGGCTGCGCCAGCTTTGCATATTTCACGGTGCAGCCCAGATGCGTGCATGCACCGGAAATGGCATAGAACGACTTACCTTCCTTGAACACGTAGAGACGCCGGTCGTCCAGAAAGGTGATCCCTTCCGGCAGATTCGCCGGAAGTCCCAACTTGAACCGCTGGTCGGGCTCGTAGAGAACATTGGGAATGAGCGACCGGAACGACTGGTAGGCGACCCCCGCCAGGCTCGTCAACAAAGCGCCGAGTCCGAGCTTCTGCAGAAATCCCCTCCGTCCTTCATCGTTCTTCTCGCCCGCTTCCGTGGTCTTTGTTAGGTTGAACAGTTTCATGGTATCATGAGGTTATTTTGTTGTCTGCCTTCTACATTCAGCATTCCCATCACCTATCCCCTATCACCTTTCACCTCTCACCTCTCACCTCTCACGTCTCACACCCTACGCTCTTCGCTGTTCATAGTAGAACACCTCCATCGTCATGGCTCCCGTCGGACACCGTACCGCGCACAGACCGCATCGAATGCACGTCTCATCGTCCTTGAGCATTGCCGACGCCGGATGCATGGAATCAACGCCATAGTGTTCCATCACCGACGACCGTGTCGAAGGGTCGATATCAAGCTGTTCGACGGGGACGAGCTTCAGGCAGTATTCAGGGCAGATGTCAACGCAGCGATTGCACATGACGCATTTGTCCGCATCGTAGATCGTCTGCGTATGGCACGACAGGCATCGTTCAGCTTGGCGTCGCGCCTGCTCTTCCGTGTACCCCAGCTCCACTTCGCTGATGCCGGTGCGTCGCTGGAGGTCGACGGTCGGCGGTGCAAGACGCTGCTCCTGCTCATAATCTTCCGGCCGCGTGAAACGCCGCGTTGGAACATGCTCAACCGAGAGTTCATAGGTGATGGCAGGCTGAGCGCCCCCAAGAAATTCATGGATCGACTGAGCAACGCGCTTTCCGTTGGCCACACCGTCGATGATGTTTCGCGGCCCGAACGCCGCATCGCCGCCGGCAAATATGCCGCGCGCCGAGGTTGCGAGCGTCGCAGGGTCAACTTTAATGAATCCCGCCGGGCTCAGTTCGACTCCGTCGGAGGTACGGAGAAAAGAAAGGTCCGCCTTCTGACCGATGGCCAGGATCACGGTATCGGCTTCGAGCGTCTCATGCACCGAGTCGTCGAACAACGGTTTGAATGCGCCCTTCTCGTCGTAGGTCCGGATAACACCGCGAAACTCTATTGCCGCAACATGCCCATCCTTCCCCACAATGTGACGCGGCCCTCGTTGCGGATGAAACTTGACCCCTTCCCGCTTCGCTTCTTCGAATTCTTCCTGTCCCTGCGCGGTTCTGAGGACCGGCATTTCAGCGAACGATTCCAGGCTGACCATGTGTACTTGAGCCGCTCCGCTCCGCCGCGCCGTGCGAGCAACGTCGACAGCTTCGTGGAGTGAGCCTCCTTCATCCTGATCCTTTCGCAGCGCTGTCCGCGCCGCGTCGAATGCGACAAATCCTCCGCCGATGACGACCACCTTGTTGCCGACGTCGACCCGGTAGCCGTTGTTGACGTTGAGGAGATAGTCGATCGCCTTTACCACGCCGTCCAAATGCGAACCCTCGATATCCAGGTCGCGCCCTTTGTTGGAGCCTACCGAAAGGAAGAACGCTTCATATCCCTGACGACGAAGATCGTCCAGGCCGAACCCGGTCGTCAGCGGAGTGTTGAATCGAATATCCACGCCGAGCGAACGAACCTTCTGGATCTCCTTTTCGATGAGGCTGCGCGACAGACGGTACTCCGGAATACCGTGCCGCAGCATACCGCCGGCGACGTGCGTGGCCTCGAAAATGGTGACCGCATATCCCATCAGCGCCAGGTCGTGAGCGCATGCAAGCCCCGAGGGACCCGAACCGATCACGGCAACTTTGGAGCGCCGGGCAGACGCCGGGTGCACATGACCGCCGAGATGCCAGAGCCATTTGTTCCCCGGCTCCGGGGCTCCCGAGAACAGCGCCTCCTGCGTGTCCGGCTCGATCGATTCAACGCCGTACTTCTCTGTCACGAATCGCTTCAGCGCGCGAATGGAAACCGGGGCATCGATTTTCCCCCGACGGCACCGGTCTTCGCACGGCGCCGCGCACACACGGCCGCAGACGCTGGCAAACGGATTGGGAGATCGGGCGGTGAGATACGCCTCGCGGTCGCGTCCTTCCGCGATCAGTTGGACATATCTGCCGGCATCAGTGTGCACCGGACATGCGATCTGGCACGGAACCAGGTCTTTCCAAAACTCAATGTCGGGGATTCGAACGGGGATCATGGCGTCGGGTGCGTGTCGAAAGATTTGGGTTATGCAAC
>MHAK01000064.1:6083-6651 GCA_001802945.1 Ignavibacteria bacterium RIFCSPLOWO2_12_FULL_56_21
TTCGAACGGGGATCATGGCGTCGGGTGCGTGTCGAAAGATTTGGGTTATGCAACTTTTGTGCCGTTATTCGGACTAAAAAGTCTTTTAATTGGACGGACTTCCTGATATCACTGCGCGTCAGTTCCCGGAATCCGGAATCGAACCGTGCGTCAGGTTTGCGAAATCGATAAAGAGTCTGATTCAGCAGTGATTCCTATTACAGGCTTCAAGAACGATCTCGCACGCCTGCCCAAATGTGGCACGTGAGTTGGCGGACAGGCAACGACCGCAACGAAGTATTTCATTGTGGCCGCGCCAGGATGACAACGTCGCGCGATTCATCCGGCAGGAACTCCCGCAGATCGATTCCTCCATATATCTGAACGTCGGAAAAACCGGAGTTGGCCAACGCATCATTGAGCTCCGTCTCCGGCCAGGGCCGGTGAAGTACTGTTTGCACGAGCAACGTGGCGCCGTTTTGTGGAATGTCGCTGACCGTCGTCTGGAACACGAGCAATCCTCCCGCCGGAGTGTATGACCGCCGGAACGTTTTACCTCCCCGTTCCCTGCGATTGAGTTCTGTTTCCC
>MHAK01000065.1 GCA_001802945.1 Ignavibacteria bacterium RIFCSPLOWO2_12_FULL_56_21
CGATGGCAGCGTCCTGAGCGGGGTGTGGGACGGACGGAAAGGATACAACCTCCTGCGCGAAGCAGCGACCGGCGTTCATCGGTCCGTGGACGCGCAGCTTGGGTTCGGACTTTTTTCCTATCTCATCTCCCGAATTCCGCGTTCGTATTCGTGGGTCCTGGGTTTGCTCGGTTTTGAAGGAGACCGCGAAGGAGGTCTCGCGATGATCAAGGTTGCGGCGGACAGCGGCGTCTACACGCGCACGGAGGCGGCGTTCTATTACGCCCAATTCTGCTTTTTCGAAGATCGATTTGATGAAGCATATTCGTACATGCGCCGCCTCCTGGATCGATACCCGGACAATTCTCTGTTTGTCGTTACATATGCCACCTGGGAACTCCGCCGGGACAATGTCGACAGTGCGATCGTGTACGGCGAAAAGGCGATCGCCATCAACGATCGGTTGAAGGTCAGGATGGGGGACGAATACGCGCACAGCACGCTTGCGGCCGCCTGGTATGCAAAGAACGACTTCGCCCGGGCCGCACGGCATTGGGAGGAACACATCGCCAAGTCGGAGAATACCGAGAACATCATGAATTTTGTGTACTACCGTCTCGGGATCTCCTATGAAATCCTTGGCAACAGGCAGAGAGCAGTGGAAACCTGGCGGCGCATGGAAGCCACTACGGATCAGGGCAAACCCTGGGAGTCCGTCTACTGGCGACGAGCGCAGACCTGGCTCCGTGAGCCGCTGAATGACGCCGATATTGCCATGGTCGTTGCGGGGAATGATGCACAGGTCGGCAAGTTCGCCTCCGCAGTCGAGCTGTACCGAGCGGCTGTGTCCGCTTCGGAAGGCGACGTCGAACGCCGCGCGTCTGCGATGTACGGCATGGTGCATGCATTGTATTCCTGCGGGGAAGATGCCGAAGTGATCCGGACAGCGCCATTGATCCTCATGCTGCATCCAAAACGGGAATCGTGGACAGAGCCGCACGCTTTGTATCGTCTGGGTCAGTCATATGCCCGGATGGGAAGGACGGCCGAAGCGCGGCGCTCGTTTGAACGAGCCCTGAAATTCGATGATTACGATTGGGAGCTATCTCTGGAGGAGAAGATAGAGGGTGAGTTGGACAAGTTAGAACGATGAAATTGGCAGGCGTAAAGCTACTGAAGGTGCGAGGAAGCGGGCTTTGAGCTTTTTTGGGTGGCTATGCTGTCGACTGAAGCCAATAGCATGGGGTGAAAAAGTCCCTGTGGGACTTATTCTGCGAGATGCGCTTGGCGCCCTGCGTTCCGCGATCCTGCTTTCTCTCGTTTCCATTCCATCATTCCATTATTCCATCCCTTGCTTGTATCTGCGCTTTTCACAGGGTACATTCTTATCATGTCTCCCGAACAATTGCTAAGAGAGCTTGAAGAGCTCGCTTCCCGCTCCGGCATCGGTATCAGGTTCGAAAAAGGGGATTTTGACGGAGGATACTGTATTCTCAAGGAGGAGCGCCTCATTGTCGTGAACAAGAAGCTCGCTCCCGCGCGTAAAGCCTCCGTGGTGGCGCAGGCCATCGCCGAAGTCGGCGTCGATGAAGTGTATCTCAAGCCCGCCGTCCGCGAGTTTATCGAAGACGAGCTGTCCAAAGCCGCCAAGGCCTGATCCGGCCCGCCATGGACCGCGTCCGTCCGTTGCTTCCCTTCGTCGCAGTCCTCATTGTCGCCATTGGTGTCGTCGCGATCCTCTATCCGGACACGGACCCCGAGGGGTACGTTGCCCTGGGCATCACGGATGAGGAGGCGGGAACAATCGCCGTCACGCTCGCCCGCAACGAGGGTGTGGATGCCGACGCCCTGCCCCGGCATATCGAACTCCGTTCCGACAGAGACGTTGCGCGTCGGATCCATCAGAAATACGGCATCGCAGAGGGAAATGAACTTCTCCGATCGCAACTCCCCGGTTACACCTGGCGGGTACGTCTGACAAAAAAATCGGCAGTGAATGTCTCGTTCGAGGGTCAGCAGGACCAGGAAGAAAACATCGACCTCGTGGCTGCCTGGCTTCGGGGCGAGGTCCGCGTCCATATGGATGGCCGCGGACGGCTACTGTCGTACCATCGCACCATCCCCGATTCACTCGCCCTTCCCTCCGTTTCTGCCGATTCCGCCCGCAACATCGCGGACCGGTTTCTCACAGATCACTTCGGTATTCTGCGCGAACTCGTCGGCATCGAACCCGCAGACGTCATTATCGACACAACGCGTCTGCCGCGGCGTATTGAACGACCGGCGCGCACGGACTACGAGTATTCCTGGTTGTTCACAAACTCCGTCATGGGAGATCCTGTCGCTGTGAAAGTGAGTATTGCGGGATCGGTTGTCAGCGGAGCTTCTGCGGAGATCGAGGTTCCGGAATCCTTCAAGGAAAACAGCGCCGCGAAATGGATGGGGGTCGTTGCCGCCGTCCTGTATTCGATCGTTATCGTCATTCTTGCCGTCATTTCGTTCAAGCGCTTCCGGGCGTATGAGATCGGTTTCCGCACGGGCACGATCGTGGGAGTGGCGACCGGCGTGATCATGGGTATTGAGTTATTCCTCATTCTCTCGCCCGGTGCGGGATTGGAATTGATCTTCCCCGTTCTTTTGGGACCGCTGTTCTACGGCGGGGCGCTTATTCTCATGTGGTCGGCCAGCGAATCGAGCGTACGGGAAGTGTGGAAAGACAAGATGGTCACGGTCGACTTGCTGGTACACGGGCATTTTCTGCATTCCCGTATCGGAGCAGCCCTTGTGCGGGGCGCGGCGCTTGGAGTCACAGCTTACGCGCTCATCCTTGCCGTATTGTCGGGAGCGGGTTTTCTGGAGCATGTCCAATATTTCCGCTCTGAGGACGAATCGTACCAGGCCTTCACCATCATCAGCCCTGCGACGTACGTGGTCACGCATTCGTTCTATGAGAACACATACACCACGGCGTTCTTCCTGATGTTCCTTGCCTCATGGGTGCACAAGAGATTCGGCTCAACTTCCGTCACGATCGGCGTTCCGCTGGCGGTTATGACGATCATCAAGGTGATGTCGTTCACGCCGTTCTGGGTCAGTATTCTTGCTGTCGGGATATCCATGTTCGTCGTGATTTGGGCATTCACCCGCTACGATCTGCTGACGGCGTTTATGAGCCTGGTGGTTCTCATGGCGTCGAAGTACACTGCCATGCTGGCCTTCAGCGGTCCGGAGACGTACGAGAACTCTGCGATCGGAGTCGGCGTCATCTTGCTTGCGTCCATCGCGGGAGGGTTCGCGCTGCAGTTCCGCAGACATGAGCAGTCCGATTTTGACGCCATTGCACCTGTCTTCGCGAAGTTCATTACGGAACGAGAGCGGTTGAAACACGAGTTGACCATCGCCCGAACGGTGCAGATGTCGTTCCTGCCGAAGTCCAACCCGAGCGTTCCGCACCTGGAGATCGCCTCACGGTGCGCCCCCGCGCTCGAGGTCGGCGGAGACTACTATGACTTCATCGACCTCGGAGACGGGAGGCTGGCGGTCGTCGTCGGAGATGTGTCGGGCAAAGGAACGCAGGCGGCCTTTTTCATGACGCTGACGAAGGGCTTTCTCCGTGCGGTCGCCAAAGTTTCGCATTCCCCCGCCACGACGCTCACCGAAGTGAACAAGCTGTTCTACGAGAATGTCGAGCGGGGTGTGTTCATCAGCCTTGTCTACGGAGTGTTCGACACCCTCAATTCGACGCTGACCGTTGCACGCGCCGGACACAATCCGGTCATCATGCGGAAATCGTATTCCCGGGACACCCAGGTGGTCAGTCCGATGGGTCTCGCTCTCGGACTCGACCCTGGGCCGGCCTTCGAGAAGTCGATCAGGGAAGAAACGATCCCGTTTCACGCAGGCGACCTCTTTGTGTTCAACACGGACGGATTCCCGGAGGCGATGAACAAGAAGAAGGAAGAATACGGCGAAGAGCGCCTTGCCCGGTCGATCGAACAGCACGCCAATAAGCCGGCGCCGGAGCTGTTGGAGGGCGTGTTTGCCGACATGCGGCAGTACGTCGGAAAAGCGGAGCAACACGATGATCTGACTATGGTCGTGGTGAAGATTTTATGAGGCCGAGAATGGCTGAGGTTGGTGAATCGTAAAGTGGCCTCATCCGATCGGTCTCCCGAACTGCGCCTTAACACAATCGCTTTGCTATTGACGATTCACTATTTTCTATTCACCGATTATTGCTCAGACTTTAATCAGCTCTATTTCAAGGGACATCAATGCGCATCCTCCTCATCAATGGCCCCAATCTGAACCTTCTCGGAAAGCGCCAGCCCGAGATCTACGGTAACGCGAGTCTCTGGGATCTTGAGAATACCCTTAAGGCCAAGTTTCCTTCCGTCAAATTCGAGTTCATTCAATCGAACCACGAAGGGGCGCTGATCGATGCCCTGCAGAAGGGAATGGATGGGATGACGGACGGAGTCATTATCAATCCCGGCGCGTATGCGCACACTTCCTATGCAATCCGTGACGCAGTCGCCGCATTGAAGATCCCTGTCGTTGAAGTGCATATTACGAATGTGCATGCGAGAGAAGAGTTTCGGCATACTAGCGTGATTGCGCCGGCATGTACTGGTGTCATAGCAGGGCTCGGCATGCAAGGTTATGAGCTTGCGGTGACGTTCCATATTGATTACGCTGGAAGAAAAGGAAAGTAGAAAACAACAAATAGAAATTAAAATGCAAAAAGAAAAAGGAAACGACCTTCGTATGGCCGCTGGATGATAGCTGCGCTCTTGAGCGCAGTCTTCGTACTGTGGCACCTTGAGATCTACTGCGAAGTACGCACTTTCAGTTTTCTGTTCGTCCTTTCATTTCTCTTTGTTTTTTTCCCTTTTCATTTTCCACTTCGGCTATGATAAAGGCAGTAGTTTTTGATCTAGATAACACGCTCGTCGATTTTATGAAGATGAAAGCCGATGCCATCGGCGCGGCGATCAATGCCATGCGGGATGCCGGGTTGGCGCTTTCGGTGGAGGAGATCCGGTCGCGTGTGGACGCCATCTACAAAGAGCGGGGCATGGAGTTTCAGAGTGTGTTCGATGAGCTCCTTTACACGCAATTCAAAAAGATCGACTACAAGATCCTCTCCGCGGGCGTTATTTCCTACCGGAGGGCGCGTGAAGCCGCGCTCGTCACGTATCCGCATGTTACGATGACGCTGATGGAGTTGGCGAAAATGGATGTTCGGCTTGGCGTCGTTTCCGACGCCCCCGCAAAAGAGGCCTGGCTGCGGCTGACATATTTAAACCTGCATCATCTGTTCGACGCCGTGGTGACATTCGACGACACGAGAAAGCGAAAACCCAGTCCGGTGCCGTTCAAGAAGGTCCTCGCACTGCTCAAAGTGAAGCCGCACGAGGCGTTGATGGTGGGAGACTGGGCGGAGAGAGACGTGGTGGGGGCAACAAAGGTGGGGATGAAGACGGTGTTTGCACGATATGGGGACACGTTTGGAACGCTGGTGTCGCATGCGGATTATGACGTGGATGATGTGTTTGATGTAGTGAGGATTGTGAAGAAGGAAAATGCTTGAACCGTTTTAGTCTGACTTGCCTCCGACTTTATCCGGAGGCAAAGGTTTAAAGATCCGGGTGGGCTGCTCATTGAAAATCTCCAATTGAATCTATCTCCAGGTGTAATGTTCTTTTTTGCCACTTTCTTTATGAAAGAAAGTGGCAGAAAGAAAGGTTGCGCGAGATCGGAAGGAGGAAGAAGGATGTCCTCAATTGTAGTATGGAACGGGATCGCTTTTGTACGTCCTGGACCTCATTGGAAAACGCAGCGTCTATAAGTCCCGGACCTCCTTGCAGCAATTCCGACACTTGGAGAGTTGACAAACACT
>MHAK01000066.1 GCA_001802945.1 Ignavibacteria bacterium RIFCSPLOWO2_12_FULL_56_21
ACAGGAGTGAACCTTCTCACCTACCCACTCTTTGAACTGAGGCTGTGTCAGGTTGTCCCCTTCAATGATCAGATTGCCGTCAAGCCCGGCCTTCTCGCCCTTCCCAAGTGCCGACAGCTTGCCGTCGAACTCCAGGGTGTGGTGCGGGACCGTGTGGTGATAGCACTCAATCGCGGTCTTTCCTTTGAACTGCAAAACCGGCATCTGTGGTCAGGCTCCTATGAGTTTGGCGGTGAGAATGGACGTAGGCTAGACCACTGCTAACTATCCGTCAAGTAAAAAGAAAAAGGTCCGACCTTTTTCGAGTCGGGCCTTCGAATTTAAAATCCGGCAGCGACCGTATAGTACCCTCGGCACTGGAGGCCTTAACGAGTGAGGCCGGGTACAGATTGTCTAGATTGTGATTCTGCTGAAAAAGTCTTCTCGGAGAAATGACAAAAATGTTTTTCGCTCACAAATGCCCTACAATCGCTTTTCTCAGCATGGTTAATCATTTTTGATGTCCTAAATTTTCATGAATAGGGGGTTTTTCAGCGGAATCGAAATAGAAGCCAGACCCACTAGCCCCAATCAATTGGACTCGTCCCCTTTTCTCTGCCCTTGGGTGAAGCACGGCTCACGAGCCACAAACTGACGCAGGTTGAAACAACAAACGCCGCCAATCCGACATAAGGAACTAGCGTTGACTTCCTGCTCAACAGAATCACGTCAGCAATTCCAGACGCCAGAAAAAGCGCCAAGAACACGAGGGTCACGTTTCGCGTGAGATGCTTCAAAGAATCGCCGCGTGAAGCCAAATAGCCAGCAGTAATAATCATGGGGGCGAAAACGACCACACCACCGGCCATGCTCAGGAGGAGATAGAATGGATCAGGTTGAGCGTAGTTGATGATCAGCAGAATGCCGAAGCACGTTGCGAACGTCGCCGCACCGATCCACCGCACTTTGGTCAAACCTCTTTCGTCCGCCTGGGTGTCTTTGGAGTTTCCACCAGCCAAGTTGTCATACCAAAACATGATGCAGTTCACGACTACGGCATCGGTTGTTGTCAGGAGAATCGACGCCATGCCGAGAACCACGATCCCCGAAAACACGAAAGCAGTGGTGGTTGTCTGCGATGCAAAAGAGGACAAATGCTGGACCAAATCTTGCCAGACTTGGCCAGATTCACCGCTGGGGTGGAGAAGGCCAACCAGAACGAAGAGAACCAATACTACAGATGTGCAAACCCCGACCCACCGCAATAACTTCGTCTGTTGCCTGATCTCTACATTTGATACCGCTCCCCAATTCAAGATACTGTAGAACTGAGTTGCGATTGAGTTGATGCATGCAATTAGGACAGCGACCAAAACGGTGGAATTCGTGTTCAGCGACGCGCCCAAGCGGGAAACCAACTCACCTGGCCGATCTAAATCCGGAATCGCAATCCAGACGAAAACGGGCAGGAACATGCAGACCAAAGGCACTTGCAGAAAATCGACATTGAAGACGGCCCGAATGCCTCCCAGAACCGCGTAGAGCACGGTGATACAGAAAATCACAATTGAAAGCACGATCTCGGAAGATAGCGTTGGCTCCTTGAACAAGAATGGGGAAATGATCTTGGCAGAGGCGAAAATCTCGAATGCCAGAAGAAGTACGAACACACACACTAGTGGCGCAGATACCGCCTTGGCAAAAATGCTCTGTTTGCCGGTGGCTTTTGCTATCTCGCTGTCGACGGCAGCGAGGAAGTTCTTGCCTGTTCGCAGCGAAACCAGGCCCACTCGCTCCAAAAATAGTGCCAGTAACCAGTATCCGACCCCAACGCAAATCACTGGAAGCAACATGAGCAGCCCGTTCAACTGTGCGCCAGATACGAGGTAAACAAGGCCCGTTCCAAGGGTGAGGTTGGTCGCCGTCAGACTGACGACATTTTTTGAAAGGCTTGCGTGATGGAAGTAGTCACTGACCGACTTCTGTCGCCTAGCCGAAGAAAAACCTATCCATGCGAAGACGGCAACCGCAGCAGCAAACAGGTAAAGGTTTAGTTGAATAGGTGTCATACCCGTTATGTCAGGATGCTTCCGGCTTGATCAAACAGGCAGTAATCCAATCACGGATAAGAGGTCCCCTCAGCTTCAGTTGGAACTCCGTGAAGTCCTCCATCACCAGACGACATGAACGAAGTGCCTCTGCCGTGTCTCTGTCAGGACGACAACCTCGATCGAGACACTGACACGCGGGTCGAAACAGCCGCTGGAAGGAGCGCAACCATGTCGCTTTCGGGGCGCCTACATGCTCAATCAGGAGGAACCTGCCGTCTGGTCGCAGAACTCGATAAACTTCGTTCAAGGTTAAACTCAAGTCTTTGACGGAACATAGTGTCATTGAGCAAACAATGCAGTCCACCGATTCGGCTGGGAGTGGGATGGACTCAGCAACTGCGCAAAATGCAGTATCGGCAATTGCATTCAGCTGTAAATATGAATTAGGTTCTGGTTCCAGCCCCAAATAGGTAACTGGGTATCCGAGGTATTTCCGATTAATGCCAGTACCAGCCCCGATCTCAAGCACCACTCCGCGTGCATTTCCGAACAACCTAGCCTTCCAGGAGTGGAGCGCCGCGTCAGCCTCCAAGCATGAGTCTTCGAGTTTTTGCCATATCCACAAGTTGAGCGGAGTAAAAGCACGCGGAAAGAAGCCTGATAGTTGTAGAATAGGTGCACTCATTGTCTCGGCCTTAGATCGGCTACTGGCAGTATCTCATTGAATATCACCTCGAAGTCCTCTCCGAAATTGCTCCCAGGCAACCACGGTTGTCTACCCTGAGCAACGTTAGACCAAGCGATCGCGAATAAGCGTGACGCCATACTTCGAATGCCTCGAATACTGAATTCATGAAGGGGCATGCGCTTCTTGAGAATGCATTTCATAAAAAGAGATGCAAAATCCGAGGGGTTGCCATCATCCAATGGCTTGCCATTTCCATCTACTATCACATTAAGCATGGTTCTTTGCTGCCAATAGGCGGGAATCTGGTTCACCTTCAGTTTGCTGGGGTCGCTCGTTGGATCAATCTGATACTGGTTGTCGCAAAGATCCCACCAGAATGTCCGGAAGAAAGCGGCAACAACTTTTTTGACAGCCACTTCAACAGACTCTGTATCGAAGTGTAGCGGGTGAGGGATCACCTGTGCATGCGTCATCCGTGTCCAGAAATCAACAGGCTTGAACGTCCCCAACTCCTCGGGTGTTTTACTCGTTGCCATGACCCAAAGGACATTCTTTACTTCACGCTCAGTGGCGGATTCCTGGGGAAAGTAGGTTCCTGCTTCCAGCGTTCGCAGCAAACTGGCACGAGCCGCCGAAGTCTTGTCTTTCGTTTCCGGTTGATGCACTTCGTCTAGAAACAGGGCGCCGTCAGAAGCCTTACCTATCAAACCATCCTCTATGCTTCCATCCGGGTGGGCAAACCCGTAGAGCTGTCGCTCAAGCCCTTTCTGATCGTCGCTTGCCATCGACAGAGAAAAGACTTTGTCAGTGGGGCGTCCATTACCAACGGGGATAGAACCTGCGAAAACCTCTTTCCCTGATCCGGGCGGGGAGGAAATAAGGACGCTCTTCGCGTATGGATCTTGCCAAACACTACTCAACCACACCAAAGCCTTTCCGACCACCGGACTGGTTACGACCACTTCCGGAGAATTTACACCTTCAGGTTCCTTGCGCTTTTCCTTTCTTGGACATTTCCCTGGAACTGGGATGCATCCGCAGATCGCCCCTTTGGGATATTGGGTGATAACGGCCTCGTCGCGAACAACGACATTGATTTTCTTGTCGTCCTGCTCTATCCGAATCACCTCGTAATGATGCTTGCAACGGACGTGCATCAAGGACTTAAGGGTCTCGAATACGTCATTGTGAAGAGCCCATCCCTTTTCATTTTTCTCCAGAAAGAGTTCAGGGAAACAGACCAGATATTCGTCCAAGTCCTCAAATGGGACTACGCGGAGGTAGAACCAGCAAGGAACGTGAGCCCCAAGCTCGCGAACTTCGACCGTGGTGTGCTCGCCGACGAAGGTTGAAACAAGGTCGAAGGGCTTTGTGGTGGATTGCCGGACAAGCGCGTTCAAGATCAAGGATAAGCCGCGCCCCACTTTATTGTTGTTGCGATTCGTTCCAGCGAGCCACCCCACAAGCTGCCAGTCTGTTTCGGCAACCGACTTTCCTGACACTTTCTGGGCCTTGTCGAGAAACAAAGACCTGAGGGGGTCGGTGTAGAGTTTCGCAGCCTCGGTGAGTAACAGCGGAGAGATTGTCTTCTTGACGATAGGTACGTCACCGCGTTTGGCCTCCAGGCTGATTCGTCTCCAAGGATGCGAGTTAGAAAAATACCACGAATGACCAACGTCCAGTCGGTCATACTCAAAGCAACCTTCCCATGAATACTCGATGCGCAAAAGTGCAAAAAGGGGTTTGATCTTGTTTGAATTGCTGGCCGTGGACACGCGCCGATCCTTTGCTCCGATCCTATGCTTTCACTTCGCGGCGACGATCGTTGCCGTAGCGAGCAGTTCCTTCGGAACCTCGATCACCGTTTCGTGGGAGCCAACTCGTCCTCTCAGTTCGTGCGGCAACTCGTCAGCCAAATTGCGACCGACGATGACATACGTGCCGCGGTTGGTTTCAAAAATGGCGGGGCAAGCTCCGATTCCACATTGAAGCAGCTTTGGAGTAATTTCGATCAGTTTCATAATTTGTTCTCCCTCAATACTATAGACGACCTGGCACACTCAATCCTTCACGAACAGCCCTGCACCATTTTGCACGAACTCTTTCGACTTCGCTTCCATACCCTTGGTTGACGCATCTTCCTTGCTGAAATGATAGTCGAATTTGGGGTCGGGCCTTTCAATCTATACAATCTTCTAAATGCCTCCGCAATAATCAAAAAACTCAGCTGGGGCGAGCCAGTCCGGACGATGATGGAGAATCAAAGATGTGACCGGATCGGGGAAGCCAGCCAAAGCTATTTGCGCGTAAAATAAGACAAATTCAGCAACAAGGCAACAGGCAAGCCCTTCGGGATCTCAGACGGCAAATTGCAGATCTCAAATAAGTTGCAGGAGCGGCAGCAGTTTTCGGTAGCTAGCTTCGTCCGTTTTTCCTTCTCCGAGGTCTAGACGCATCCAAGACGGTTACGCCTACCAACTCCCTGCCGCGATAGCGCAGGAGAATACCCTTGTCCGCCAAGAACTTCGTGTCGGTCGCCTTTTGCGGTCGCTTGAGGCTGACATAAAGAACGTCGGCTTGGTCGTCATAATCGATCCAAGCTCTGCCTTGCGGTAGACGGATAAGATGAGGCAGCGCGCCTGAGATCTCTTCTACCGCTTTCGCTGCTAGCGTTTTCGCCATCGGATTGAACTCTTTGCGATTTTAGACGTGAAGTATGCCGTGATCACGAACCCATCATTCCGGCTTGTCTCTCTGTATACCACAGCGACGTATTTTCTTCTACCCATTGCTCTTACGGCAATGAGAGCACCACCGTATCCTGCAAGAATGAAATCAGGATTCTCCACAGTCTCCAGGACCTGATCGTAATAGCCGGCAAGATCGTCGTGGTTTTCGACAATATGAAACCATCGCTCCTCCGTAAGCCGTATCGGGACTCCCCTCCTTGAGATAACGAAATCCATTGGAAGACAAATCTGGTCTGATGATTCGAGAGCGGATCTTACGCGACTTCCGGGAATAAAGACAAGGATGAATTATGAAAGCGGAAAGCTGATCGAGGTTTTTAGCGCCTCGGGCTGTCGGCGGCCTCCCCATCCTCAACTTGATATCGCAAATTGCGATTTCAAGTTTGAGGTCACAGTTTGTGACCTCAAATCCTCAGATGACCCTTTTCCAACAAGCCGTTGAACGTTCCAGGC
>MHAK01000067.1 GCA_001802945.1 Ignavibacteria bacterium RIFCSPLOWO2_12_FULL_56_21
GGCCACGATCTTCCTCGCCTTATAGTCAAAAAACACGATCCCCGTCTTCACCCGCGCCAGCTCTTTGCCGGATTTCTCATTCGTCAGCAGATAGAACAGGTCGCAGCCGGCTGAGGTGATCTCCTGGACGGCGATCTGGATGCGGATGACGTCGCCGTAAAATCCCTCGGATTTGAACACGATCGCCGCGTCGGCCATGATGATGCCGACGCCGTCGACATTCAGCTCGGTCCATCCGTGCGCATTGAACATCTGCATCCGCGCCTCGTGCACAAGCCGCAGCACGGCGTCGTTGCCGAGATGGTCGTTGTAGTTGATGTCGGAGATGCGGAGAGGAAGAGAAACGGAGAAGCTAAATGCGGAGGGAAGATCGAGCTTAAGGCGGGACATGAGAAGAGCGCTCAGTCAGACTGCCAAAGAGGGTGAATAGAGAATAGTAAATGGACAATAGCAAAGCGTTCTATGAAAACCCATCTCGGCTCAACAACGTTCTCCGCCTTACGTAAACGCCTTTCTATTGACTACCCGCCTGCCCTCAGAGAGCACAATTGGCGGGCAGGTTCTCTATTCACTATTTACTTCTCAGGCTACCAGCTCCTCCACGGGCTCCAATTTTGCCGCTATGCTCTTCAACCGCTCCCTCTGCTTCTCGACGCATGGCGGTATCGACGCGAGATTCTCGTTCTCATACGGCGCCTCCGCGGCCACTTCGAGGCAGTAGGTCATGCCATTCTCGAGGTTTTCCTGGAATTCGCGCAGGTAGGCGAGCTCTTTCGGTGTGCGGCCGCTGCGGCTGACGAGCTTCTCGAAATAGTCGACGTACATCACGATCTCTTTCGCGAACATGTGCGGACGTTCGGCGGGAACGAGAGACTCGCCGCGGCCGTAGATATGGTCCACCATTTCGCGAAGCGTATAGGTCCTCGTGAACCAGGCAATGTTCGGTCCGGGGCAGATCGCCTGCGGATTGTTCGTCGGCGCGACGATGCCGAGCGCAATCAACGCTCCGTTGCCGAGATGTTCGCACAAACAGGTCTTGATCAGGATCTGCGCCTTCAGCGCGACGATCTCGTTTGCCGGGCCTCCGGTCTCCTCGAGCTTCTTCAACTTTGCGGCTTGATACTCTGTCGAGGCCAGGCAGATCGGTTTCTCAGTGAATTCCTTGTTCGACACGAGGAAACCCTTCGGACAGGCAGACCCGGGTTTGTTCGTCGTCGCCTGCGCTTTCGTCCATTTTTCCGAACCCGTTCCGCGCACGTTGTTGAACGGCACGCCGAGCGGCGAAACGTCGCTCAGATACAGGTCTTCTTCTTTCGCGTTCGCCAGCAATTGGCGTGTTGCGTCGTCTACACATGTGGCTTCGGGAACGAGCAGGAACGGGCTCGCCCAGCCGGTCCGGTCCATGCCGTACGACTTCCGCATCCGTTCGGACTCGCCATGTATGCCGATGCCCCCTTGAACAGTGACGAGCACATGTTCGTCCGCAGCCGATTCGGGATACGTCTTGCCGATCGATTCGTAATACTTCCGGATCATCGGCATGAATTCCGCCTTGAGCTGGTCGCGCTTCTCGCGAAATTCTTTCAACAACGACGGCAGGAGCAGTCCGTCGGACGCAAAGGCATGTCCGCCGCAGTTGAGTCCCGATTCGATCCGGAACTCATGCACTTCCAACCCTTTTCGCGCGAGCACTTTTCCCTGGACGAACGCCGACCGGAAATCGCTGACCTTCAGGACGATCTTCTTCTTGATCTGTCCCATCTCGTCCCGGTAAAAATCCTTGAACTTCGTCATGTAGTTGAACAGCGCCTGATTCATGCCGGCCGAGAAGACGATGGCAGAATTGAGAGCGCTCTGTGCATAGCCGCGCAGAGCGGCTTTGGCGTCGGAATACTCTTCGCTGAGTGGAAGTCCTTCTTTGGTGAAGGTCATCCGGTCGACTTTGACCATGATGTTGACGTCGATCGAGCCGGGCAGCATCGCGTCGGTCAGGCGTTTTGCCATCGACTCGCGCTCGGGGCCGGGAGTCGTTTCGAGGAATTTCTGATACTCGTGTCTCAGCGGCGATTCATTCGGAAGGAGCTCAAAATACTTCGACTTGTCGTTGTTCTCAAAAAAGGGAAGGTTCCGGATCTCTTCCATCCGGCGGCGGAGAATTTCCTGGACGGTATTGAGATAGGCGGTGATGCGGCGCGCGCGTCCGTCCTCGGAGTAGCGTGGAATCTTCTTATACGGGAGGTCGAACTTCTTCGCGTAGTGGGCCCGTATCCGTTCGACGAGCAGATCGTCGACGATGGAGATGACGGAGGAGATGCCAAACGGACCGACGCGAATGGGAGTGTCGATCGAGTGTCCGGTCCCCATAACGGGGATATGAAACGTGTGGTAAGCTGCGTTCACGTTACTCCTTGGGAAAAGATTTCACCGCAAAGACGCCAAGAAAATAAGGTAATGCGTGATGCATGCCAAGTAGTACTTCAATTCTCGTCTAAATTCCCATCTTGTCTTGGCGTTCTTGGCCTCTTGGCGAACTTGGCGTTTATCTTTGTCGAGCGCAGTTACTGCGCAAATTCTACACAGGGGCACAAAGAGCGAGCCGCAAAAAAGCGTCAAAATGCACAAGAGATGAAGCGACCAAGGTTGACCAACCGCTTCCTCTTGCGCCTTCCGTGCTTATTTGCGGCCCGATTCGTGAAGGTTAAAGCGTTAAAGCTTTGAGGTCGACTGCAATCCGTCCGCAGTCTCAGTATCGCAAAGGTTCGGGGCAATTGCAAGGTAGGTTGAATTAAAAGAAGGGTGGTAGGAGATAGGTGATGGGTGATAGGTGATAGGAGGTAGGGAGTAGGGACTATGGAGAAGGAGATGAAGCGAGGATTGGGAGTATTGGAGTGTTGGAGTGATGGAGGAGGAGGGCGCGCAATTTTGCCGATTGCGGGCTAAAATGGACGGTGAGAGGTTTGCGGAATGTACTACTCTGAGACAACTGTTGGATTCCCAGACAGACCTGGACTAGACATGAGCTCTTGACGGAGTTGCTATCCTCTAGCCCTCGTCATTGCGAGGTCGCCAGCTGTATGCCTTCCGATAGCCGCTGGCGACCGAAGCCTGCCCACCCATAAAGTGATCTCATGAGGCAGGAGGGCAATCCGACTTCAAAGCCCTCTGCCTGCCAAGTGAGGAAGCTGACCATGCAAATTGCTTCGTCGTTTCTCTTGCCCTAGGCAAGGCCCCCCTTTTCTTCGTAGTCCTCGTGTGTTCCGCTTCTGAAGAGGGAACACGAAGCACACGAAGCTTGCACGAAGTTCCACGAAGGAAGAAATGAATGTATGAAATTTCACTTCGTGCACTTCGTGGGAAAATCTTCTCATTATGGCCTCTTCACCATCTTGCATCTTCTCTTACCGTAGTACTGCCCTGGCCTCATCAAGCGAACCATCATTCTTCGCCGGCTTCAGCCCCAGGATCTTCGCCATCATCGGATAGACATCGAGCGCGGAAAGCGACCTCACGACGACTCCCTGCTTGAACGCAGGACCGCGGGCGATGAACGTGGCTTGCATGGTGGGTGCATCGTTGTCGTACCCGTGCGTTCCGCCCCCCGGTCGCGGCGGTCGGCTCGGATTTTGCCGAACGATCAGCCATTCCTCGTCAGCAAGACAGACGATCGAGGGAAGTCTGAAGTTGTCGTGGTACTGCAATCTCTTTGGCAGGTCGTCGGCTGCGTACGCTTTCATGTGGGGACTCACCGTGTTCAATCGGGCAACCATCGGCGCCACGCTGTCGGCAGGAGCGTTGAGCGTGAGAAGCGGTCCCTCTTCGACCGTCATCACATTCGTCGGATCGACCGCAGTATTCCAGTAGATCAGGCGGGACGAATCGGTCGGGGCCATGCCGTGGTCGGAAACGACGATGACATTTGTCGCATCGAAAATTCCCCGCTCGCGAAGTCCGTCGACGAGCATGCCAATGGCCGAATCGACTTTGCCGATCGCCGCGACGATTTCGGGAGATTCGGGTCCAAATCTATGACCTGCGTCGTCTGTGTCGCTGAAGTAGAGCGTAATGACTGACGGACGCTTGTCGGCCGGGAGGTCGAGCCATGCGAACACCTGGTTAACTCGCTCCCGATGCGGCGTCGTGTGTTTGTACGGCATCCAGTAGGTCGGCCGCACGCTGCCGACTTCTGCCTCGGAACCGACCCAGAAATAGCAGGCGCTCTTTTTCCCCTGTTTGACAGCAGTGACCCAGATCGGTTCTCCCCACCACCATCGGCTATCCCGCACTGCATTCGAATCGCTGATGCGAAACCAGGAATTTGTCGTCGGGTCGAAGATCGTGTTGGAGACGATGCCGTGATTGACCGGCAAGAGGCCGGTGACCAGTGAGTAGTGGTTCGGGAATGTCTTCGAAGGGAAGACCGGCTTCATGGCGCTCACACGAACGCCTTCCTTTGCGAGCAGATGGAGATTCGGGGCTGGGGCTTTGTCGATGTAGTCGTTACGGAAACCGTCCAGAGAAATGAGGATGACTGTTGGTTCTTGGGCAAAACTGGGAAATGCGAGGGCCAAAAGGAGAAGGCCGACGGCAAGGGCGCGGTTGGTTACATGGTTAAATGGCATGGGTAGAACGGAGTTGGTTCATTGGTTCAATGGCGTGTGGAAGGTGAGTCTTTTTCAAATGCCCACCAGAACCCGCGTTAAAGATAAGATCACCCACTAAGAACACGAAGACGTACTTATAAATAACACCCTTCGTGTCTCTTCGTGGTTACATCTTTTCCTTAGTGTCCTTCGTGGGGAGTCTTTTTCAAACGCTCACCAGGACCAGACCAGGGCCCACATTAAAGATAAGATCACCCACTAAGAACACGAAGACGTACATATAAAATCTACCCTTCGTGTCCCTTCGTGGTCAAATCTTTTCCTTAGTGTCCTTTGTGGGAGAATCTTTTACTGCGCTCCGCGCCGAGGAAGGGACGCTGCATGTAACTGAACCCCGTCCCGATCATAGAACTCCACGATCATCCGCGACGCAGAAACACTGCAGCGCACAAAGCCCAGATTCGTGGCCGCGAAGAGCGTACTTTCTCTCCAATTGACGTCCCGATGCTTTCCCCCCGAGCCGCTGATGACGAAATGGACCCCGTTGACCGGCTTCAGCATTTCCAAATGATGATCGTGTCCGCAGAAATAGGTGTGGACGCAATGCTTCACGAACAGCGGTTCCAGAAGTCCGGCAAGTGCAGGATTATCTCCGTGTGCTCCTCCGGAATAGAGCGTATGATGACCGAAGACCAGCTTCCAATCGGACGTGGAAACGGAAAGGGATGAATCGAGCCAGCGAATCTGCCGTGCTTCCGGGGAACCTCCCGCAACGATTCCATTCGCCTCGGCCAGCGGATAGGTATCGATGCAAAAGAGGGTAATGTCGGTGGAATCGTCGACGTTCAGCTTCACGGTGTAATTTCTGTCGGACATGCGCCATCGGCCGCTGTGCGCCGTGTATTCCACCTGTGCCTGCGGATTGCCTCGATAGTCATGGTTGCCCAGCACTGCATAGAACGGGATCTGGAGCTGCGGCGACGTGTAGATCTCCTCGAAGCTCTCCTTGAATTGCGGGTCGGAGACGGACTCAACGCCACTTTCATAGAAATTGTCGCCGAGACAGACCACGAATGCCGCAGGTTCTCTGGCGGCCGCGGCCGTCATTCCGTCCGCAACCTCCACTTGTCCCACGCCCCCCGTGCCGGCATCTCCCATGACGAAGAACGACAGCATCTTCTCTCCCGGCATTGGCCGCGCCGTCGAATCCGTCGCAACTTCCCTCGCATTGACAACCTCGCTGGTGGTGAGCTTGACGGTGAAGTAGTCGTAGAGGTCATAACAAGAGCAAAAGAGAGCAGGGAAGGTGAAAAGTAAGATGTGAGAGGTGAAACGTGAAAGGTGAAAGATGAGACGTGAAAGGCCGGGGGGGTGGAGCCGAAGATGGTGAAGAGTGAATAGTGAATCGTCAAAAGCACAGCGGGTGGGAGGGAACATGGGTGAGGAGGAAGGAGTTAGTCGTCAGTCAGGAGTTAGAATTTAGAAGTTAGAAGTTGGAATTGGCAATACGCAATCCGAGATTTCCGATGCTATACCCTGTAATGGCATCCGACGCTCTTCTTGTTCTCCCAGGCTGCAATGGTCACTATCAGCGCTGACCGGATCGCATTGCGGAGGCCGATCAATCCGTCGGTCAGCTTCACGGCTCGGTAGAATCGTTCGATCTCGAATTCCAGGTGGCGCAGTTCGCGGATGGCCCGCTGCAGGCGGCGGTCGGTGCGCACGAGGCCGACATAATTCCACATCACATGCTTGATCGCGCTCATGTCCTGACTGATCAGCGCCGCATCCGGCTCCTCGGTTCCCGTCTCCATCCAGGCGGGGATCTGTTGTCCGTCGATCCGGACGGCCGTTGAGATCGATCCTTTGATGTGCTGTGCCGAACGAAAGCCCCACACAAGTCCTTCCAGGAGGGATGTGCTGGCAAGGCGATTCGCGCCGTGGACTCCGGTGCAAGAAACTTCGCCGACTGCGTACAGATTCTCCACTGTCGTCTTTCCCCATTCATCCACCCACACGCCGCCGCAAAAGTAATGAGCGGCAGGGACCACAGGTATGGGTTCGCGGGTCATGTCGATGCCGTACTTCAAACATTGTTCATGGATCGACGGGAACTCTTGCTTGATCTTCTCGGCGGACATGTGTGACGCGATATCGAGATACACGTTCTGCAGTCCGCGGGAGAGCATTTCGTGATGAATGCTTCGGGCGACGACGTCGCGTGGGGCCAGGTCCTTCCATTTCGGGTCGTACTTTTCCATGAAGCTCTTCCCGCGGTCGTCGACGAGCGTCGCGCCGGCACCGCGGACCGCCTCGGAGATCAGAAAACAGGGAGCGTTTTCTTTGTAGAAAGCGGTGGGATGGAATTGCATGAATTCGCAGTTGATGACCCGAGCTCCTGCGCGGTAGGCCATCGCAAGTCCGTCGCCGCGCGCGCCGTGCGGATTGGTCGTGCGAAGGAAGATCTGGCCAAGTCCGCCGGTTGCAAGGATCGTCTGCTTCGCAAGGCAGCGAATCACCTGTCCGGAGGCCTGGTTGAGGATGTACGCGCCAACGCAGGAGGGGGAGTCGTAGATCGTTTGTCGTTCGAGCGAATGGTGGGCCGGAGTAAGCAGGTCGACGGCAGTGTGCCCGGTGAGGACGGTGACGTTCTTGAATTTCGTCAGCGCTCCGAGAAGGCGTCCTTCAATGGCGCTTCCCGTGCTGTCGGCGGCGTGGAGGATGCGGTGAAGTGAATGACCTCCTTCGAGCACGAGCGAGAGTTCTTTATCGGGCGTCCGGTCGAAGGGAACGCCGATCTTGTCGAGTAGGATAGAGCGGACAAGAGACGGTCCTTCGCGCGCGAGGATCTCGACCGCTTTACGCTGGGACATGCCGGCACCGGCTCGCATCACGTCGTCGATGAGGAGCTGAGGCGAATCGCCGTCACTTTCGTACACGATGCCTCCCTGGGCATACCAGGTATTGGTCTCTTCGGGCTTTGGAGCGAGCGTTACGACGGTAACTTGGACGCCTGCCTCGGCCAGTTCGAGCGCTGCGACCCCTCCGGCAATACCGCAGCCGATGATCAGGACGTCGGTCTCAAGGAGTTCAGGGGGCGGCATGGGGCGAAGCAAGGTCGTTGAAAAACATAAAGAAAGGATTTCCCACGAAGAACACTAAGGGAAAGTAGGATTTGTATAGCTGAGACACGTTGTAGGACGAGCGCGAATGACTATGTCCACGAAGTCACACGAAGTGGAAAATACTGGAACAATGGAATGGTGGAATAATGGAATGATGGAATGGCGGGAACCAATCGTTTGACGAATTAATCCGATCACTCTTCGTAGTACTTCGTGACCCTTCGTGGTCGGATCTTTTACGTAGGTCCTAGGGGTTCCAATCCTATAACCTTCGTGTTCTTAGTGGTCCAATCTTCGCTTCTACTCGGCCCTACAAATTCTCCGACATACTCATTCCCAAAACACCTTTGTGTCCCTTCGTGGGCCGATCTTCTACCTAAGCCCGATACTAGTTCACCGCCAGCATCCGATCGAGCGCCTTCCTGGCCCTCAGTCGAATCTCGTCCGGAATTTCGATCACATACTGCGTCTTTTTCAGCGCTTCGAGCGTGTCTTCGAGCGTGATCTCGTTCATATGCGGACATCGGACGGAACACATACGCAGCATCTCTTTTTCCGGTTGCGCCGCGGCAATGTTGTCCCCCATGGAACATTCCGTCAGCAGGAGATACCGAGGGGCCTTGGTCTTTTCAACATACTTAATCATCGCTCCCGTGCTGCCGGAGAAATCGGATGCGGCCACGACCTCCGGACTGCATTCCGGGTGGGCAAGGATCACGACGTCGGGGAATTGTTTGCGGACAGCCTTGATGTCGTCGACCGTGAATTTTTCATGGACCTCGCAGCGGGCCGTCCAACCGATCATCGCATACTCGAGCGATGCGTCCATCGTCCTGGGAACGCCCTTCGAGGGGAAAATGATATGCCGTCCGGTCTCCTTGGCGACGTTGCGGGCGAGATACTCGTCGGGCAGGAAGATGACTGTTTCAGTTTTCAGCGTTTCGACGACGCGGGAGGCGTTGCCGGACGTGCAAATGATGTCGCTTTCCGCCTTGACGTCCGCATTCGTGTTGACGTAGGAAACGACGGGGACGCCGGGATATTTTTGCTTGAGCGACCGGACGTCATCTGCGGTGATGCCGTCGGCGAGGGAGCAGCCGGCGCGCCGGGCGGGGAGGAGAACGGTCCGTGTCGGATTGAGGATCTTGGCGGTTTCCGCCATGAACCGCACTCCGCAGAAGACGATGATGTCCTTGTCCGTTTCCGCGGCACGGCGGCTTAGTTCGAGTGAGTCGCCGGCAAAATCGGGAATGGAATGGTACAGGGCCGGCTCCATGTAGTTGTGGCCGAGGATGACGGCATTGCGCTGCTTCTTGAGCTCGTTGATCTCGGCGGCGATCCCGGCTTTATAGCGCAGCTCCACATCGGGGACGACGTCGTGGAGGCGGCGCTTTAAGTCGTTGTATATGGAATCAGCAGAAGTCATTGATGAAGGTGAATAGTGAATCGTGAATAGTCAATTGGAAAGCGAAAAAAGAGAGATAACCAGGATATGAGAGTTTACCGCAAAGACGCAAAGATGAGAAGAGAGAACGCAAAGAGAGAACTACTTCAATGATTGATCTAGCACTTTGCGCACTCTCTTTTTACCTTTACCCCTTTGCGGTCCAATTCTCTAGGCATCACTTCTGGAGCTTCAAGCTGATGTCAAGTGCCTTTACCGAATGTGTGAGACTGCCCACAGAAATAAACTTCACGCCTGTTTCGGCAATGGCCCGAACATTCTCTAGTGTCACGTTTCCCGACACCTCTAACGGGATCCGGACTTTGACGAGTGCGATTGCTTGTGCAACAGTCGCCAGGTCCATGTTGTCCAGCATGATCCGGTCAACGGAAAGCCGCACGGCTTCTTCGACATCCGCGAGCGTTCGGCATTCCACTTCCACGGGAAGCTTCGCATGGGGGCCTGACCTGACCTTCTTCACTGCGGAAGCGATTCCCCCGGCCGCGTCGATGTGATTGTCCTTGATCAGCACCATGTCGAACAATCCCGACCGGTGATTCGTGCCGCCTCCAATGCGGACGGCCATTTTGTCCAGCAAACGAAGTCCAGGGGCTGTTTTCCGGGTATCGAGAATGACCGCCCCGGTGCCGGCGACGGCGTCGACATACGTTCGCGTCAGCGTAGCGATGCCGGACATACGCTGAAGAATGTTCAGGGCTGTCCGTTCACCGGTAAGTATCACTCGTGCAAGGCCCGTGACGCTGCCCAATTCCGTTCCTTTCTCAACCTTGGCGCCATCGTCACACCGGAACGAGACTTGTGTTCTTGCGTCAAGTTCCTGGAAGACCAATGCGGCAACACTCAGTCCCGCAAGTATTCCGTTCTGCTTCGCGATGAAAAGTCCCGTCGTTCGGAGGTCATCCGGAATGGTGCTGATCGTCGTCGCATCACCGGAGCCGATATCTTCGGCGAGCGCGTTCCGGATAATGCGACGGATGTCTTCAGAAATTTCATGCATCGCACCGTCAATATAGCGAAAAATGGGGAGATTCAGTCCTTCCGCGCATTTCGCCGCGATAGCACGAGCAAAAGGACACCGCCGAGCGATAAAGATGCGCCGGAAAGTGTGAGGGGACGGGTGGGAGAAGGGATCGATGTCTCTGTAATGAACGCCGCCAGAAGCACGACGGGTGAGAGTGACAGAAACAACGATCCGAGGTTGAAGATCTTGGGCCAACGGAGGGGGACGTCGTTCATATACGACGCGAGGATGTTCAGGAGGCTTGAAAACAGAATGTACACATGGTTTGAGCGGTACAAGAACCGGACCGCCGAATCGGCCTCGTATGCTTCGGGGAAAATATGGCGCATGTACGCTCCCGTAGCGAGAAAGACGAATAACATCGTCCATCCTACGGGAGCGTGGATGCGGGAAAAGGTCATAGGCTCTCCGTAAAACTAGAAGCTATCTCAAAAATGGTCTGGACCGTCACCCCGAAACCGCCGAAATCTGCCGCAGGCGGATAAAGGTGGGATTCTGGGTCCATTCCGCGAACGGATAGATGCTGAATCCAGCCTGCGGCGGGTTCAGCATGACAATTGTGAGTTTTTTAAGATGGCCTGCAGCCACAATCGCAGAGAATGAAATTTCACATCCCCTTTGTGTTCTTAGTGGTTGATCTTCTACGATCGCAGCCCTATTGATTGTTTTCACTAGCTCTTCTCAAACACCACGATACGATTCGTATTTGTCCCGCCCCGATTGTTCCGAACTCCCCAAATATTCGAGGTCTTTGTGAAGCTCTGCTGATTGATGACGATGGCTCGGCACGCAAATCCGGCTTTCACGCCGAGCGGAACAACGACCTCGTCCAGCCGAAGGTTCGCTTTGCGAACCTCGCCCACTTCGAAGGCCACCCATCCGCCGGGGCGTGAGATGCGGAAGAGTTCCTGAAAGACGCTTCCCATCACCACTTCCCACTCCGCCAGGGAGCTTGTCGTCGTAATCGACCGGCCCGCTTTCTCGGCATCGATGCCGTTGAACCAGCAGCGGAGCCAATTGTCCGAGGCATAGTCCACCATATTCAGGAACGGGGGAGACGTGACCGTCAACGCGACGGCATTGTCCGGTATTCTCCCGGTATGACGAGCATCGTTCGTCAGGAACCGGGCATGTTTTCCCGACATGTGGAGCCGGACACTTTGTTCCAGCGTGAGCGACCGGATGAGCTGATGCGTTTTGCGGAGAATGAGCTTGCGCGTGTCTCTGTACTCGGGCTTCTGCCGCAGCCGTTTATTGATGAGACGCTGACGAGATTGAGTAACCGCCTGATTGGGAGGGAGTGTATAGACGGAAAAGAATCCGGGAGAATGGCCGCTGAGTCGATTCGTGGCGACCATGCGGATCCAGCGGTCGATGCGATCTTCATTGCGGTATCGCCGCCGACGGTCGAGATACGCTTTGAGCGCAACGATCTCCGATTCCGTTCGGCGATGGTAGAACATCGACACATCGATATCCGCACGCCTGTCAGCCCGCATGGGAATGCGTGACAGACGCTCTCGCACTTCGTCAAGCTCGGGGACAACAAAGCGCGGACGGGAAAGCAACGCGCTCAGGGGATTGACGTCATTCGCGATGACGTTGCGTCCGAGGAGTCCGGCTTCAAT
>MHAK01000068.1 GCA_001802945.1 Ignavibacteria bacterium RIFCSPLOWO2_12_FULL_56_21
ATATCACAACGGTGCAGAATCGTACTATGCTGCCAGGGCGTTCCGTGGCTCGCTAAGGGTCTAAACAGAATTCATTCGTGAGGTCTGTTAAGAGCCCTCCCCGCTGCTGGAAAATCTTCGGCGTTTGCCGGGGATCTTTCTTTTTGTGAAAACATTTATGGCAAGTGGTGGACTTCCATCGCTAGACTTGTGCTCTTCTTCTTTTCTCAATGACATGATAGAGGACCGGCAATACGAGCACCGTCAGAAGAGTCGATGTTATGAGACCTCCGATTACAACCGTTGCGAGCGGACGTTGGACCTCAGCTCCTGTGCCGTGTGAAAGTGCCATGGGGATGAATCCGAGACTCGCTACGAGAGCCGTCATCAATACGGGTCGAAGCCTGTCTGATGTGCCCTTCACAACGGCAATTGTGAGATCATGACCATCGATCAAGAGTCGATTGATGTAGGAAACCATCACAACACCGTTCAGGACAGCAACTCCAAAGAGTGCAATGAAGCCGATTGAGGCGGACACGCTCAATGGCAGATCTCGCATAAGGAGCGCCACGACGCCACCGCTCAGGGCGAACGGCAGATTCAACAGGATGAGTAAGGAATGTCGGAAATTGCCAAAACTCATGTAGAGGAGCACGAAAATGATGAAGGTAGAAAGCGGGATCACAACGAGAAGGCGTTGCGTTGCGCTTTCCTGATGTTCGAATTGACCACCCCACGTCACAAAGTACCCGGCAGGGAGAACGAGTTGTTGCTCCAGACGTCGTTTCGCTTCGCCGACAAACGAGCCAATATCAGTCCCTCTCACATTGCACTCCACCACAATTCTACGTTGTCCGGCTTCTCGACTCACTTGCACAGGACCTTCCTCGCCGGTAATTCGGGCGATCTGACCTAAGGGGACTGTCCCTCCATTGGGCAAACTCACCAGTGTATTCGAGATGCCTTGAATATCTGAGCGGACTGCTTCGGGGTATCGAACAAGCACACCATACCTCGCCTGTCCTTCGATGACCTCGGTCGCGATCTTCCCCCCTATAGCGATCTCAATGAGCCGCTGCACATCTGACACATTGAGCCCGAAACGCGCAATTGCCATACGATCGATATAGATATTCATGTAGGTCTGACCTGCCACCTGCTCAACGGCCACGTCTGAGGCCCCCGAGATCTCCCGAACAATCGCCGCAATACGGTCACCCTGTTCCTTGAGAACATCCAGGTCGTCTCCGAAGAGCTTGATGGCCACGTCGGATTTAACGCCCGATACGAGCTCATCCACACGCATCGCGATCGGTTGAGTGATGTTGTAGTTCACTCCAGGGACATGTTCGAGTTCCTCGACCATCTTCTCGATCAGTTCTTCCTTCGTCTCCGCCGTCTTCCATTCTGACCTCGGTTTCAGCGTCACGTACACGTCACTCACATTCACGCCCATCGGGTCGGTGGCAATATCCGGCCGGCCAATTCGACCGACAACGAACTCGACCTCAGGGAACTGCATGATGATCTGGTGGACCTTCTTCTCTATTTCGATGGATTCCGACAGCGAAATGCTCGGCATGCGGATCGGTTGGATCAGTATCGCTTCCTCATCCAATTCCGGAATGAACTCGGAACCGAGAAACGGAAGAGTGGAGAGCGATGCCAGCAATAAAGCCGTCGCAATGACGATCGTTCGAACCTTGTGTCTGAGGGCCTTTTCCAGGACCGGTGTGTAGAGGATGCGGATTCGGTGGATCAACCAAGGTTCGTGGTCGGAGGAGCGTTCTTTCAGGAAGAAGGAGCTCACCACTGGAATGAACGTCAGCGTCAGAAGAAGTGAACCCAGGAGAGCAAATCCGACCGTCAACGCCATCGGCTTGAACATCTTTCCTTCAATTCCCTCCAACGTCATGATGGGAAGGTACACGGCGATGATAATGAGAATACCGAAGAGAATCGGCTTCCCGACTTCCCGTGCTGCCGACGAGATCCGCTGAGTCTTTGTCAGATCCGGTTCTCTGTGCGTCAGTCGCCGTGCGAAGTTCTCTACCATGACGACGGAACCGTCGACGATCATCCCAAAGTCGATCGCTCCCAAGCTCATGAGATTGGCCGAAAGACCCAACCATTGCATCCCGATAAATGCGAACAGCATGGACAGGGGAATCGTCGAAGCGACGATCAGTGCTGCACGAATATCCCCCAGGAACAAAAGCAGAACAGCGACAACGAGAAGACCCCCTTCGAACAGGTTGGTCTTTACCGTAGAGATCGTCTTGTCGACGAGGTCCGTCTGATCGTAATACGGGTGGATCTTGACGTGCGGGGGCAGGGTCTTGTTGATCTCTTCAACCCGTTCTTTGACGCGTTGAATGACTTTGCGGCTGTTCTCTCCCCTCAGCATCATAACGATAGCGGCGCTCACCTCCCCCCGTCCTTGCATGACGACGGCCCCCTGCCGGACCTCCGGACCTACGGTCACGCGTGCGACGTTTGCGATCGTGACCGGCGTGCCCGATTCGGACTTGACGACGATGTTCTCGAAGTCCGAGAGCGTGGTTGCAAGACCAATCCCTCGGATAATGTATTGCTCTGAGGCATGCTCGATGTAATTCCCGCCCGCAACAGAGTTGTTGTGTTCGACAGCCTCAAAAACGTCGTCGAGCGTGATATCAAACGCCAGGAGCTTGGCGGGGTCCACGATAACGTGATACTGCTTGACCAATCCGCCAAAACTGTTCACTTCTGTAACGCCGGGCACCGTCCTCAATTGCGGCTTGACAAACCAGTCCTGGAGAGAACGAAGTTGCATGATGTCGAGGCTGTCGCTTTCGAGGAAGTATTGATAGATCTCTCCCATGCCTGAAGCGATCGGACCCATCTCCGGTTCGGGAACCGTGGGCGGCAACAATTCACGAGCCTTCTGGAGACGCTCGAGCACCAGTTGACGCGCAAAATACACGTCGACACCGTCTTCGAATACGATTGTAACGACGGCCAGTCCATACTTGGAGATCGATCGGACTTCGGTCAGCCGAGGAAGACCGTTCATCGACACTTCTATCGGAAACGTCACGAGCTTCTCGACTTCAACGGGGGAGAAACCTGGAGCCTCGGCGATCACCTGGACCTGAATATTGGTGACATCCGGAAACGCATCGATAGGGATGGTCGTGAGCGAATAGACCCCGACAGCAGAGAGGAGCACAGTCGCAGCGATGACCAGAAGTCGTTGTCGAAGAGCAGCTTGGATGATTGCGTCGATCATGGCATTCTCCGGCCTAGCAGGCTGCGGAAAAAGAAATCACGCAATGACGCAAAGGGCCATGAACTGCGACTACGCAAAGTTCCCCGGCCTCGCCCGAGGCCAGGCTCGGCCGAGGGCGGGCGCAATGAGATTTTAGTGAATTTTTACACTTTGCGTCCATTGCAGTCATTGCGCCATTGCACCATTGCGTGAAAATCTTCTAAAATTCGTTTTTCCGCAGCCTGCTAGTGCTCTTCGCCAAAAGTTTCTTTGGCCAATTCAGACTTGAGGAAGAAACCACCCGTCGTAACGAGTCGCTCATCGACGAGCAGGCCATCAAGAATTTCCACGAAATCCCGACCTTCAAATCCCGTCCGGACATCCCGCTTCTCAAACGTGCTGTCGTTCAAGGCAACGAATACGTAGTGTTTTCTGGGTTCTCCGAGCAAGGCGCTTAATGGAATCTTGATGGTTTCTGCATCGAGGCGAGTTTGCACCATGACGGTGGCGAACATTTCAGGCCTGAGTAGGCCTCGCGCATTGTCGACCTGCAATCTTGCTTTAACTGTCCGCGACTTCTCGTCCATGACCCCATAGATCGTTGTGATCGTGCCCCTCACTGTCTCTGTAGAAGCGGCAACTCTGACCTCTGCGATCATTCCGTTCTTGACAAACGGCAGGTCCTTTTCATAGAGATCAACAAGAACCCAAAGGGTCGAAAGATCCGCGAGTTCCATTAATGCAGTTCCGACTTGGATGTAAGAACCACGTTTGGCGTCGTTCTTTATGATTGTCCCGGCAAAGGGTGCTCGGATGTGAAAATGAGTCTCTGGAACGCGTGTTTTCTCCAGCACGGCGATGTCCGCTTCGGTCAAACCGATCACCAACAGCTTCCCTTTTGCTGCAGCGTATATGGCCCGAGCTGCGGCTGCTTCTTCTGTCAACGTACCATTGCTCCGAACCGTTCTTTCGACCGTCTGAAGAAATTCGCTTTGCATCGCCAGGAACTCCTGGCTGAAAAGCTCGAGAAGCACTGCTCCTGCTTCCACGCGATCATTGGTCACCACATTGGTCTTGTCGATCCTTCCTGTCACAGGCGCAGAGATCTGCGCCAGCCGCCGTTGGTCGATGCTGATCCTTCCTGGAAGCGAGAGCGGAACCGCCTCTGAGCGCTTCTCAACAGGTCCAGTCATAATCCCTGCATGGAAGATTTTGTGCTCATCGAGATGGACCACATTCGTCGGTTCTGCGACGGCGGCATGAGTTGACTCATGTTCGCTTGTTTCTCCGCTGTCTCTCGTGCATCCGATGAGCGAAGTAGCTAGTGCTACGAGGAAAGCGAATCGAAAAGTAAGCGGCTTCATTGTTGGACTCCAAATCCATTTGGTTCATCTGGCGGGAGTTCCGCTGCGGATACCAGCCTGGAAACAGCAATGGCGTGATTGAATTGTGCTCGCAGATATTCCGCCTGGGTTGCCCGGTAGGTCCGAAATACCTCGAGGAGGTTGAGAATATCCATCTGGCCGTTCTGATACTGCTTGTTCGCGGTATCAACGATGTCCCGAGCATCAGCCAGGAGAGTTCGGTCAAAAACGAGGAGTTGCGTTTCTGCAGCCGACAAGACACCAAGAGCGTCGCGGACATTTGCGACCACTTGACGATCGAGTGCCAACCGGTCTACAGTTGCCATCTGGATCTGTGCGGCGGCTTCATTCACCTGTCCCCGAGGTTCTTGCCAAAACCAAAGGGGGATGGAGGCCTGAAGCTCTATACCCCATAGGTTCCGAATGTTGCCGCGGCGCTGATTCGCCACGCCGATCTGAACATCGGGCACATACGAACTTTTCGCGAGCGACATGGAGTATTCCTGTCGCTTCGTTGCTTCAAGTGAGGACTTGAGAAGAATGCTTCCTGCAGCCAAAGAGCGGGCAGCAGAATCCGGGTCTACAATGTTCAGTAGCGAAGGGAATTCGCCAGCCAACCCTCGGATCTCGGCACTCTCAATGCCCACCATGAGCGACAATTCCCTCTGGCGGGCTTCGTGTTCAGTTCTTGCTTCGACAAGATCATTCCCGAGTCGTGCGCGTTCGATCTTTGTTCGCACCATGTCGAGATACGAACTGGCGTTCGCTCCGTAGCGGGCTGTCACGAGTTTCTCAAGGTCTCGCATAAGATCCAATTGAAGCGCCAGTTGCTCGGTCCTCCGTTGACTATAGAAGAGACGATAGAAAGAACGTGCCACCAAGGATTTCACAACAGTCACAGTCCTGTCGAATTCAAGCTTCCGAATGCGGACCTCTGCTGATGCGACGTCGATTCGGGCGCTTCGTTTAGTTGGGAATTCGATCGCTTGGGCAAGAAGAAAATCTCTCTCGTTCCCATCACCTGGCTTGGTGAGCGACGAGGCCTCATTCCATGACACTCCCAGGGTTGGGTTGGGAATTCGTCCAGCGATTAGCGCTCGTGCTTCAGCAGCGGCGATCTCGAATCCCGCCTTCTTGATCGCAGGGTTCTTCCGAATCGCCAGGTCTATTGCTGCAGACAGGGAAAGGACGTTTTGAGCTTGCAACAGGGATGCTGAGCAGAGAAGCGCACACAGCAATCCCGCCCGACGGATATGCGTTATCAAGGCGTGCCTCGATGAAGATGAGTTTTCAGGTTATGAAGAAACGAAGTGCTCGCGGACTTCAGCTATCGCGACGCACTGAATTGAAGAGACCTCTAGGAGGCGAGGGGAGGACGAAACGGAGTCGCGGAAGGTGTTTCGAGTGTGAACTGTCGGATTTGATCTGAAGTGCGTTCGCCCGTGAGAGTGATCGCAAAGGCCTCCGAGGCGAGGGGTATGGAGGGCAGATGACATACACATGTGCAGTTGGGCGCGTCTTGTTGCACATCTTTTGCGCTCACATCGTCGTGTTTCACGAGCAAGGAGCAGACGATTGATGCACAATTGTCTTCACCGCTTCCGGTCAAACAATCAGCATCCCCGCACCAAATAAGCGAGATGGTGAAGCAGAACAGTACGACCTTAAGTATGGACCTATATGCATTCATCTGCATCACCAAGATACTGAAAAATGCCCGCAATCCATATCTGCGGGATTCAAAAAAAGGAGGCCAAGAGAAGGCCTGCAAATCCAATATCACAGCGAAAGCTCGATGACCTCACATTCTGAATTCGTGAGTTCTGTAGGGATTGGACCCCCGCTACGCTTTTCGTAGCCCAGAGCGAACGCGACGTAGTCGCGTGAGTCGCCCTTCGACTACCGTTCGACTCCGCTCACGGCAAGCGCTCAGGGCGACCCTGAGTCCTGAGCGAGTGCGCGTTAAGCGCACGAGCCGAAGGATCGAAGGGTCGAAGGGCTACTAAAACACAACACCCCTTCATCAGAGGTCAATCTCTGCAGGGGGTGTTTGTGTTTTGTATTGGACCCGGAGGATCAGACTTTTCGTCCGGCGCACCAGCGAAACAATCTGTCTGAACCGGACAGAAATCTCGAAATTACTCCTTCTTATGGCTATATTGGTGATTATTTCTCGAATCGTTCAATGCACGATTGGACATATCTGCAGTTGCCGGTTTTCCTCTTTATGGCGACCGGATTCGCGGCTGGCGCTCTGCTTCCCGTGATTTTGACCGGCCTGCGGAGAAGAGATGTAATGTCCAGAGACGTGTTTGAGAGGGTCGTCAAAAATTTCGGGTTCATTGCCGCATTTGTCTCCTCCCTCGCAGGCTGTATCCTCGCTCTTTCGATTCTTCTGTATGGCGAGCCGCTCCATGTGGATCTGTTGTACACCCGGCACTTTGGAATGATGTCGATTCATGCAGACAGACTGTCGGCACTTTTCCTCGGTACCATTTCCTTGCTTGCTGCCGCTGTTTCGGTCTATTCCCTTGGATATGCAACGGAGTTCCTTGGGCGAAGAAATTTGGGATTGCTCGTATTCCTGTACAACGCGTTCCTTCTATCGATGGTCAGCGTTGTCGTTGCGGGCCATACTGTTCTCTTTGTTTTTGTGTGGGAGGCGATGTCGCTGACCACGTACTTCCTGATCAATTACGATCATGAGGATCCGGCTTCCCGGCGAGCAGCTTTTCTCTACGTTGTCATGACGCACATCGGGACCGCGTTACTCGTGGTCATGTTCATGTTGCTTTACTCTTTCACGGGTGCATTCGGGTTCGAATCACTCAAGAGCGCAGGCCCCCGAATACCGGCATTCGAGCGATCGTTGATCTTCCTCTGCGCCGCCATTGGTTTCGGGGTGAAAGCCGGCATTATCCCGTTCCACATCTGGCTTCCCGAAGCACATCCTGCGGCGCCGTCCAATATCTCAGCCCTCATGTCGGGCGTGATGATCAAGACCGGTATCTATGGCATGGTGCGCGTGTTCTTCGATTTCCTCGGACCCGATATCCCTCAATGGTGGGGGGTTCTGATACTTGTTCTTGCCGTTGCCTCGTCTGTGTTGGGTGTGCTGTACGCACTCATGGAACACGACTTGAAGCGCCTGTTGGCGTTTCATAGCATTGAAAACATCGGCATCATTCTCATGGGTGTTGGCGCAGCGCTCCTGTTCTCTTCACTCGGGAACAATGCCCTCGCCGCGCTTGCGCTGATCGCCGGGTTGTACCACGTGCTGAATCACGCCATGTTCAAGGGCCTTTTGTTCCTCGGTGCCGGCTCGGTTCTTCATGGGACGCATTCGAGGAACATTGAAGAACTCGGCGGACTTATCGAAAAGATGCCATGGACATCGTTCTTCTTTCTCATCGGCGCGGTCGCCATTTCGGGACTTCCTCCCCTGAACGGCTTCGTCAGCGAATGGTTGACCTTCCAGGCGCTCCTCCTTGGCTTCCACATCTCCGATCTAGTCGTCAAGATCGCGGTCCCGCTCACTGTTGCACTTCTCGCCTTGACGGGCGCACTGGCAGCCGCCTGTTTCGTCAAAGCGTTTGGCATTACTTTTCTCGGCCTGCCGCGTTCGGACCGCGCCATGCACGCCCGCGAATCTTCGCCCACGATGATCGCGGCAATGGCATCCCTCGCCATCGCATGTGCCGTCTTTGGACTGGCACCCGGACTTGTCGTGTCTGTGTTGGACCCTATCGCGAGTTCGTTATTGGGGACAAACCTCTCCGGTCAGGTCTCATTGAACGGAGGGATGCTGCTCGTCCCAGATAGCACATCCACAAGCATTTCCCCACCGGTTCTCACGGGATTGCTCATGGCGATCATAGCGGTTCCTCTTGTCGGGGCGTTTCTTCTCGGGGGGAGATTGCGAACGCGGGCTGCAATGACCTGGGCATGCGGATTGCCGAAGATCGAGCCCCGCATGCAGTATTCCGCCACAGGGTTCAGCAAACCCATACGCATGATCTTCTCGAATATCTATCGCGCAACGCACGAGATCGAGATCTCCGAAGAAACGTCCCCGTACTTTCGCGCCAGCATTACCTACGAGCTGAAAACGGAATCCGTGTTCCTCAAGCATATCTACGAGCCGGCGTATAACATCATCGTTACGTCGGCGCGGATGTTCCGCAGGATCCAAACCGGACATCTCCAGTCGTATCTTGCGTACATCTTCATCACTCTCGTCCTCCTTCTTCTGTTTGCCCGATGAGTGAATTCTTCGGGGTTATACTGATCTCCTTGTTTCAACTCCTCCTGGTGCTTGCCACTGGTCCGCTTGTCAACGGCATTATCAAGAAGACGAAAGCCCGATTCCAGCGCAGGCGGGGAGCGAGTGTGCTTCAGCCGTATTTTGACCTGGCAAAGCTCTTCCGAAAAGAGGTTGTTGTTCCCTTCGTTGCATCGTGGCTGTTTCGCATCACGCCGTATCTTGTGTTTGCCTCCACTCTCGTTATAGCGTTGCTTGTGCCGACGGTGGCAACCCCCGTCCCTCTGCACTGGATGGGTGATATCATCACGGTCATCTATCTCTTTGCGCTGGGCCGATTCTTTGTTGCGCTTGTCGGTCTTGACACGGGCGGCGCGTTTGGCGGACTGGGTTCCAGTCGTGAAATGTCGATCGCTTCGATCATTGAACCTGCGATGATGCTTGCGATCTTCACAGTAGCAGTGACAGCGGGGTCGACAAATCTGAGCGTTATCGTCGGAAGACTGACCTCCAGTCCCGCATCAATGCTGAACCCTGCCCATCTCCTTGCGTTTTCGGGGTTGTTCATTGTGACGCTGGCAGAAACGGGACGAGTACCCGTCGACAATCCGGCAACACACCTTGAGTTGACCATGATCCATGAGGCGATGATCCTGGAATATTCGGGTCGATACCTGGCCCTGATCGAATGGGCATCGCAGATGAAGCTGATCGTCTTCCTGGCGCTGTTGTCGAATATGTTCTTTCCTTTGTACATGGCCACGACGTGGTCACCGTGGGCGCTCCTCATCGGAAGCGCTGCATTCTTCGGCAAGATCATCGTCCTGGCGGTGGTCGTTGCGGTTGTGGAATCGACCAATGCCAAGCTTCGCCTCTTCCGCGTCCCGGAACTGTTGATGGTTGCGTTCATCTTGTCGCTTCTTGCGTTGATTCTGTACTTCATTATCGGAGCATAGCGGTGGGCGCCATCTCCCTGCAAACAATCGGACTTCTCATCGACATCTTTGCCGCTGCCATCCTGGTAACGGCGTTCCTCATCGTATCGAGCCGGAGCCTCGTTTTCTACATCAGACTGTTTGCCCTCCAGTCGTTCTTGCTCGGAGTCGTGGCGTTCCTCGTCGTCCTGGGGTATGGAGAGACGCATATCCTCATTGCGGCGTTTCTGACGATCGCCCTGAAAGCGATCGCTATTCCCATGGTGCTCACCAGGGTCATCGAACGAATTCAGGTGCGCAAGGAGATCGATTTCAGCGTGAACATTGCTGCATCGCTCTTGCTGTGCGGCGGGATGGTCGTTCTCTCGGAGTCCGTGGCACAATCTATCCTGAGCGGCCAGCAGACGGACTCCTCCGCCGTCTCGCGAGTTCTCTCCGTGTCCATTGCGATGATGCTCATTGGCCTGTTCATTATGATGACGCGGAAAAAGGCCCTGACGCAGATCGTCGGCCTGCTCACCATGGAGAACGGCGTATTCCTCTCCGGCCTTTCGATCACCTACGGCATGCCGCTCATCGTCGAGGTCGGGATCTTCTTCGACATCCTGATCGCCGTCCTCATTCTGGGCGTCTTCGTCTTTCGCATCAACAAGACGTTTGAGACGATCAGTATCGATTCGCTCAGGAGCCTGCGCCATTGAGCACGGTACTCTTCTCCCTCCTCCTCGGGTCACCGTTCGCCGGCAGTCTTCTCTGCGCACTCTTTCACAAGCGCAGGGCCCTCGAGATCATTACCGCGGCGAGTTCCGGACTGACATTCCTTTCGGCGTTTTGGCTTGTGTCCGTTGTCATGGCGGCGTCCCCACTCATCACGCCAAACGGCTGGTGGTACGCCGACGGGTTGTCTGCATATATCATTATCATCGTCTCCGGCAGCGCTTTCGTAGTTGCTCTGTACTCCATCGGATACCTGCGTCGCCAGATCGGTAGCGGCAAGGTTGACGACCGTCATTTGTGGCTGTATTATCTACTGCTGAACATTTTCATTTTTACGATGATGCTTGTGCTGCTCTCCAACAATCTGGGCTTTCTCTGGATCGGGTCCGAGGCGTCCACACTTGCGACGGCATTCCTCGTGGCGTTCTACGAACGGGAAAGTTCGATCGAGGCCGCATGGAAGTATGTGATCATTTGCTCTGTCGGGATCGCCCTTGCCTTGTTCGGCATTATTCTCACATATTTCTCGGCGCTGCATGTTGTTCCCGCCACCGACAACGCCCTGAACTGGTCGTCGCTCATGCAGGTGGCAAAGAACCTCGATCCCGCAGTGCTGAAGCTGGCGTTCATTTTCGTCCTCGTCGGTTTTGGCACGAAGGCGGGACTCGCCCCCATGCATACGTGGAAGCCGGACGCATATGGCGAAGCACCGGCGCCCATCAGCGCTCTCATGGCCGCTGGATTGGTCAACGTCGCACTGTATTCGCTCATGCGGTTCTACATTCTCGTGAACACCGCGGTGGGTGGAGCTTTTGTCTCCACCCTTTTCATCATCTTTGGCCTCGTGTCGATGGCAGTGGCCGTGCCCTTCATCCTTTTGCAGAGAGACTTCAAAAGATTGCTTGCCTATTCCAGCGTCGAACATGTCGGGATCATTGTCTTCGCCCTCGGCATTGGTACTCCCCTGGCGTATTTTGGCGCGTTGCTTCACCTGCTCAATAACGCCATTGCCAAGATGCTCCTCTTCCTGACGGCCGGCAACATACGGATGGCGTACGGCTCAAAATTCATGCGCAAAGCGACCGGTGCCATCAAAGTCATCCCGGTGTCGGCAACGTTCCTCATCGTTGGAGTCTTTGCCATCACGGGCTGGCCCCCTTTTGGAGTCTTCGTCAGCGAGTTCACGATCATCAGCGCCGGTTTTGCCAGCGGTAATTCCATTCCGGCGATCCTCTGTATCAGTATCATCACAACTATTTTTGTCGGCTTCATCTACTACACGTCTCGAATGGTCTTGGGCGTGCCGAATCGGCCGGTCACAGGGGGCGAGGCAAACACGGCGTCGCTGCTGCTCCTCGGCGTACTGCTCGCAGCGCTTCTTCTGCTCGGAGTGTTCATTCCATCTCCACTGCAGAAGTGCATCGACAACGCAGTGATTGTTCTGAAGGGTTGATCCGAATGCAAGGGAAACAGGACTATATCGCACTGCTGACAAAGTCTCTCGGAGACCGACTCACCATTCAGGGCGCAGGGGCGTCGAATGAAGTGTATTTTTCATTCCGGGAGGGATCGCTGAGCACCCTTCCGGAGACATGCTCATTACTCACCAAATCATTCAAGGCACAGCTCACGACGGTTGTGGCGAATGACGAGCGATCACTCAACGGCACGTTTTCTCTCTACTATGTGTTCTCGATTCCGGCGGACGATCTCTTTTTGATTCTTCGGGTGCCGGTCAATCCCCGCCACATGGAAGTTCCTTCCATCAGTCACGTCCTTGAGAGCGCCAATTGGTTCGAACGGGAGGCAAAGGATTGGTTTGGGATCATCGCTTTTCCCAACATTTTCAAGCTGGCTTCGCATCCGGATTGGCCGGAAGATCATCATCCGATGTTGAAGGATGTAGACGCCGCCGCAGTTCCCCGGGTCAAGGGAACGTTTGAATTCAAGCGCGTAGAGGGTGAGGGAGTCTTTGAGATCCCGGTTGGTCCTGTGCATGCAGGAATCATCGAGCCGGGCCATTTTCGATTCAGCGTTGCCGGCGAACCGATCATCAACCTCGACATTCAGCTTTTCTACACCCACAAAGGGACCGAGAAGATCGCGGAGGGCATGTCTCCGCACCGTGCGATCTTTCTTGCAGAGCGAATTTCGGGCGATTCTTCATTTGGGCATGCCGTTGCCTACTGCCATGCCATAGAACGACTCAGCACTTGCGACATTCCTGAACGTGCCATCGTTATCCGCACGCTGTTGCTCGAACTCGAACGGCTGTATAACCATGTCGGCGATGTCGGCGCGATTCTGCTCGATGTAGGATTCTCCATCGGGGCAACAACCGCTTTCGAGCTTAAGGAGCGTTTCCTTCACCTCAACGAGATCCTGACGGGCAGCAGATTGCTCAGGGGTATGGCCGCCATCGGCGGCGTCCGCAGGGATCCGCAAGCGTCACAGCTCCAACGTCAGGCACTGCGGGACATGATCGTGCGGGGTAAGCGGGACTTTGAAGAACTCGTCGGCCTGGTCATGTCGAGCTCATCAGTTCTCGACCGGCTGGAGACGACCGGCACACTCAGTCATACCGATGCGTACCGGCTTGGAATTACCGGCATCGCCGGACGAGCCTCGGGAATCGACAGGGACTTCCGCAAGGACCACCCGCATTGTGCTTATCCGCATCTGCGCTTTCAGGTGAAAACGCGCAACGAGGGGGATGTCCTTGCACGGATGAACGTGCGCATCGATGAGGTGCGGGAATCCCTTGCCATGCTTGAACAATTGCAGGATCAACAACCTGGCGGGCACATTCTCGCGAAAGTGGCTGCCATTCCCCCGTTGCAGCAGGCGCTGGGCTATGTGGAAGGATGGAGAGGACAGATCGTCCATTGGGCGA
>MHAK01000069.1 GCA_001802945.1 Ignavibacteria bacterium RIFCSPLOWO2_12_FULL_56_21
GGCGGATTCGAACCGCCGCATAAAGGTTTTGCAGACCTCTCCCTTACCACTTGGGTACGGCGCCACAAATTGAACGGTTAGCGAAGTCCGCTAACCGTTCAATTTGTGAGCGGGAAACGGGACTCGAACCCGCGACATCAACCTTGGCAAGGTTGCGCTCTACCAACTGAGCTATTCCCGCATGAAATTCATTCTCTATCAGGGAATGAATTTCATCCAATATACGATTTCAAGCCGTTGCTCGCAAGAGCAGATTCCATGATGTCTGCGTACGAGCCTGCGATCGTTTCCTCTTCATGAATACCGAACGCCTTCACAAGTCGCTGATACAACCGGTTCGCTTGTGCTCTCCCCTTCTCTTCGATAACCTCAAACTCGAGAAAGGCGCCGAGCCCCTTTACTCGGTCAATATGAATTCGTGCATTCTCAAGCTGGAACAATATCCGCGATTTCTTGACCCGGACACGGACACCATACATCAAGCTCAAACGCCGAAGAATGTTTCGCTCGTGCTCAACGGGCACCACCGTATACACCGACCAGCGTCCACCGGTTCCGCGTTCATCCGGCCTGCGATAAAAGATGAGCACGCTTCGATGTCCACGGATTTCGCGCAACTTTAGGCGGCCGTCGGCGACGCTGAAATACGTATCCGTCTGGTACAGCGGAGCTGTCTTGACTGCGCCCAGCCGTCGAGCGACGCGCGCTGCGGCGACCGGCGAGGCGAGGCGCGCTTTGACCTCGAGGTTCCTCGCCATCGTGAGGTTAGCGGCTGATACCGAGGATCTTGTACTGCAGAGTCCCGGCGGGAACTTTGATCGTGACTGTCTCTCCGGGCTTCTTGCCCAACAGGCCTTTCCCAATGGGTGACGTTACGGAGATCTTGTTCTGTTCGAAATCCGATTCTTCTTGTGACACGAGTCGGTACTCAATGACCTCTTTGGTGCGGAGGTCCTGCAGCTTGACAAGAGAGAGTATATAGATCTTGTCGTTCGGGAGGTCTCCCGAATCGATGGCGCGTGCGCGCGATAACGTTTCTTCCAGTTTTGCAATGCGCATTTCCAGATGGCCTTGCGCTTCGCGTGCTGCATCGTACTCTGCATTCTCGCTCAGGTCACCGTGACCGCGCGCCTCGGCGATCTTCTGGATAACATCAGGACGCCCGTGCACTTTGAGTTCACGCAGCTCATCCTCCAGCTCCTTGAGCCGTTCTTTGGTCAGATAAATGGTACCGTTGTTACTTTCGCTCATGCCAATACTCCTGGAAACAAAAATCCCTCGCTGATGCCGAGGGTTATTGAAACACAAAAGCCAACATCACTGCGATGGTGGCTTTCACGAAGTCAACGTAGAACTTTTCGCTGAAAACCGCAAGTCCCGGGATTGTGTTGTACGTCAACGAGCGTCCGCATCCCGGGCAGGGTCGATCAGTATCAGATGACCCATCTTGTCCCTTTTGGCCTTCAAATACCGTTCATTGAAGAAATTCGGGTCGACTTCCAGAGGAACGCGTTCGACGATCTCTAACCCGTAACCGCTTAGTCCGACCACTTTTTTCGGGTTGTTGGTCATGAGACGCATTTTACCGACGCCGATATCGCGCAGAATCTGCGCCCCGATGCCGTAGTCCCGCAGGTCGGCCCGGAACCCCAATTTCTCGTTTGCTTCCACCGTGTCCAGTCCGTCATCCTGTAACCGGTATGCCTTCAATTTGTTGAGGAGGCCGATCCCTCTTCCCTCTTGCCGCATATACAACACGACGCCTCGTCCTTCTTTCTCCACAAGCTGCATTGCCGCCACGAGCTGTTCGTTACAGTCGCAGCGCAATGACCCAAAGACGTCGCCGGTCAGACATTCCGAATGGACACGCACCAGCGTGGGCTGGTCGGGCGAGATCATTCCCTTGACGAGGGCGACATGATCCTTTTGGTCTGTCACACTCTTATACAAATAGACCTGGAATTCGCCATACCTCGACGGAAGCTTTGTCGCAACGATCCGTTGCACAAGCTTTTCTCGCTGCATTCTGTACTCGATCAGCGACCGGACGGTGACGATCTTTAAGCCGTAAGCCTTCGCGATCGCCATCAATTCCGGCACGCGTGCCATCGAGCCATCTTCCCTCAGGATTTCCACGAGCACGCCTGCCGGCTGCAACCCTGCAAGTCTGCACAAATCGACGACAGCCTCCGTATGGCCGGCCCTCCGCAGAACGCCGCCATCCATTGCCCGCAGCGGAAAAATATGCCCCGGACGGGCGAGATCGCTCGATCGTGTTGTCGGATCGACCAGTGCTTGAACGGTTGCGGCCCGATCTTTCGCAGACACGCCTGTTGTCGTCCCGTGGATATAATCTACAGAGACGGTGAACGGAGTCTCGTGGAGCGACGTGTTCGCCTCTACCATAGCCTCAAGACCGAGCTCAGTTGCGCGCTCCCTGGTGACAGGCGCGCACACGACGCCCCTGCCTTCGCGAACAAAGAAATTGACGATTTCCGGAGTGACCTTCTCAGCGGCGGCGACAAAATCGCCTTCGTTCTCGCGGTCTTCATCGTCCACAACGATCAGCACTTTCCCCTGACGGAGGTCTTCCAGTGCTTCTTCGATCGTATGGAATCTGGGCTGCTGGCTTCGCATGATGCTCCCGAATTACTTCGTTGCCGGCTCCGCCTCTTTGACCACGGCAGTGATCGCGCCGCGATCGACCTTAATCTTCACGTTGTCAGCGATCTGAACGAGAACGGTTTTGTCGTCGAGCCCTGAAACGGACCCATGGATGCCGCCCGACGTCACGACCTTGTCCCCTTTCTTGAGCGCGGAGAGCATCGCCTTACGCTCTTTTTCCCGCTTCTGCTGCGGCCGAATGATCATGAAATAGAAAATGGCAATGATAGTCCCGAACAACAACAGATTGCTCATGAGACCAGGGCCTTCCTGCCCTTGTGGTGACATCAACAGAAATGTCGCGAGATTCAACGCATCCTCCTGTAGATTACGGTGTCAAGGTTTGGCCGGTGGCGAGGCGTCCGAGCGTCTCTTCCTTCCAAGCCGGAAAGCGGCTTTCCAGGATCGATGCCCGCATCTCGCGCATCAGCGTCAGATAAAACGTCACATTGTGGAGCGATGCCAGGTTCAACGCCAAGACCTCTTTGGACGTGAATAGGTGACGGAGATACGCCCGCGTGTACGTCGTGCAAACATGGCATAGACACCGTTCATCGATCGGTCGCTTGTCTTCTTTGTAGGAAGCGTTCCGGAGGTTCAACGTACCCATTGACGTGAATACCTGGCCGTTCCTTCCGTTTCGCGTCGGCAGCACACAGTCGAACATGTCAATGCCGCGTGCCACCGCTTCTACGAGATTCTCGGGTGTCCCCACACCCATCAAATATCGCGGCTTGTCCGCCGGAAGCGCTGGTTCGACTGAGCTCACGATCCTGTACATTTCCTCCAACGGCTCTCCCACTGCAAGGCCACCGATCGCATACCCGTCGAATCCGATCGAACGAAGCGCCCTGGCACTTTTCTGCCGAAGGTCTTCGAACACGCTGCCCTGGACGATCCCGAATTGGAGTTGCCGGTGTCCATACAATGGTTTCGTCCGCAACAACTCTTCCCGCGAACGCTCCGCCCATCGCGTCGTCAGTTCAAGGGAAGTACCGGCATATTCGCGGTCGCAGGGATACGGCGTGCACTCGTCGAGAACCATTATGATGTCCGACCCGATCGACCGCTGAATGGCGACAACCTGTTCCGGGGTGAATTCGTGGGTTGAGCCGTCCAGATGCGACTTGAACGTGACGCCCTTGTCCTCAATACGGCGGAGCTCGGAAAGACTGAAGACCTGATACCCGCCGCTATCCGTCAAAATCGCTCGGTCCCACGACATGAACGCATGCAGTCCGCCGAACCTCTCCAAAACGTCCGCACCCGGACGGAGGTACAGGTGATACGTATTCCCAAGAATGATATGAGCGTCCGCTTCTCGTAGGTCTCTCTGCGCGAGCGCCTTGACCGACCCCTGGGTTCCGACAGGCATGAACACGGGTGTCGGGACGTCGCCATGGTCGGTATGCAAGATTCCGGCGCGGGCCGCGCCATTCCGCGCGATCACTTCAAACATGCGGCGTGGCCTTTGAGGGGGAACAAAAAAGCCGCCGGGACGAGCCACGGCGGACGACATGCAAATATAGGCAGTTTTGGTCCTGGAATCAATGTGCAGCAGCGCGTCGATCGCGCAGCTTGTTCAGGAGCCACACAAAGAGGGCCGCCCCAAGCACATCGGCAACCATGTCCCAGATATCGAACGACCTGCCGGGGACTGCCCTTTGATGGAGTTCATCGACAACGCCGTACAGCCCCGCGAAGAGAACAGCCGCGATCGACGCATGAAGTGCAAGCGAGGGAAACGATGACTGGTGGGAGAAGGCGCGATTGGCCGTCACACCGAGAATGCCGAACACAACCATGTGTGCGATTTTATCGGGATGCAGCGCGATGGGAATGGTCGGAACATTGTGCACCGACGAGACAACGTAGATCACCAGACACCAGAAGAGTAACGGACCCTGATATGTGATGGCATGTTTCATGAGACTTTGTTCGTCTCCAACGATCGTATGGCTTCCGGCAGCATATCGACAATATCCCCGGCCACCATCGCCCGCTCACCGTACTTCTCGCGTGCGAGGTCGCCCGCCATTCCGTGAATGAAGACCCCAAGCCACGACGATGCTCCGGGGGCAATACCCTGTGCGCACAATCCTCCGACAATTCCCGCCAATACGTCTCCGCTTCCGACTGTTGCCATTCCCGGATTACCGGTGCTGTTGATCACAACAGATCCGTCAGCCGAAGCACTAATCGTCGGCGAACCCTTGAAGACAAGCGTAAGTCCATACTTCCGTGAAAACGATCGTGCGGCATCGATCCGTTCCCTTTCCAATTCCGCCGACGTTGCATGTGTCAATCGAGACAACTCTCCCGTGTGAGGCGTCAGGATCCACGGGGCAGCATGTCTTCGCGCGATGATGTGCGAGTCAGCCAGCAATGTCAACGCATCTGCATCGATCACCGTCGGCACCTTTACCTTCCACAGCACATCCTGAAGAAACGAAAGTGTGTTCTTCGATCGGCCAATGCCGGGACCGATCACAACGGCATCGGCCCAGGAGAGACGTTCCGACAGCGCGGGCATCGATGCGAGTCCGAAAGTCCCATCAGGGCTCGATGGCACGGACATCAGAATCTGTTCCGTCAGCTTTCGGGCAAGAATTCCGTGGATGTTATCCGGCACGGCCAACACAACTGCGCCGGCGCCGCTCCGCAACGCCCCCGAAGCACACAACGCGGCGGCTCCCGTAAAACCCTTGCTGCCGGCCAGGATAAGGACCTTACCAGCAGTGTACTTATGAAGCGTATGCGGGCGTTGCGGCAACAGCTTTTCGACGTCCTTGCGTTCAACCACATTCGTGCGACGACGAACACCGGTGAGCACTGAAGCCGGCAATCCAATATCCACACAGTCCACTCGGCCGGCCGCTTCTCTTCCTTCGTTCAACAGCAACCCTCGTTTTACGAATCCGAATGTCACAGTAAGGACTGCCTTTACGTAGGGACCATCACCAGCCCCTGTCGTCCCGTCAATTCCGGTTGGCACGTCAAGCGCAACAACGCGGGCCCCCGATCGATTGATCCACTCCACGGCCTTCAGGACAGAACCCCGCAGTTTGCCGGAGGATCCGGTGCCGAGAAGAGCATCGACGACGATTGAGGGCCGAAAAGAACGATCACGGAGGACGGATGACAACCGAGAAATGGAACATCGTCCCGATTCTGAGCGCGCGAGACGACGAAGAATGCCAAAATGAACAGCGGCATCACCATGAAAGGCGTTTGGCGGAGCGACCAGGAGGAGGTGAACCTTCATGCCGCTCTGTACGAGATCTCTGGCCACAACGCATCCGTCCCCGCCGTTGTTCCCTTTCCCGCACACGACTGCGATGACGTCGTCCGGACGGGGTGCGAAGCTTTCGAGAATCGTGCGAGCCGCGGCCGACCCCGCCCGGTCCATCAACAGAATTCCCGGAATGCCGAATCGGCGAATGGCAGCGTCGTCACATCGACGCATTTCTTCTGAAGAGACGATCGTGCGCATGCGGGAAGGAGTACGTCCTGGGGCGTTCGTTCGGATTATTCTACCGCCAAGGTCGCCAAGAACTCAAAGAAGCCAAGAAAGTTGTCCACCAAGGACCACTAAGACACACGACGAAAGAAAGATCTTCAACTTACCTTAGTGCCCATTTGTGTCCCGGCTTTTCCTCGACTTAGTGGCCCTTCGTGGAATTATCTTTTACACCGCACTTCACCCATGGGGCTTGGTAAGCTTACTTTCGGCACACAGTCCTATAGCCCCGGCGCCACGATGTCGAGAACGATCGACGGTAGAACGCCAAGCACAACGACAAAAAAAGCAGAGATGGCGAGAGCGAGCATGATTGAGAAATTCGGGAGCCGGATCACGTCGCCCTCTCGTTCGCGGAAATACATCATGACGACGACACGAAGATAGTAATATGCGGACACTGCGCTCGTCAGGACGCCAACAACGGCGAGCCACGTCATGTCGGCACGTACGGCGGCGAGGAAGACGGAATATTTTCCGATGAAACCTGCAAAGGGGGGGATACCCGTTAAAGAGAACATGAAGAGGGCCATGAGTGCGGCAATGACCGGCTGATGTTTGCTCAGGCCGGCGTATTCTTCGAGTGACGTCCCCTCCCCCGTTTCCCGTTCGAGCCAGCCGACAATGCCAAACGCACCCAGCGTCGTGGCCGCGTACGCAGCAAGGTACAATATGACGCCATTCTGGCCTTCCACCGAACCGGCTGCGATGCCGGAGAGCATATAGCCGGCGTGGGCTATGCTGGAATACGCCAGCATTCGCTTCAGATTGGTCTGTGCGATCGCGATAATGTTCCCCACGACCATCGACGCCGCCGCAAGAAGTGCCAGAACGTCCGCAGTTGTGCTGCCTGCCGGGTCAAAGGTCCGGAGAAAAACGGCGGCGAATGCGCCGAAAGCTGCCGTCTTTGCTCCTGTGGCCATGAGGCCCGTGACAACTGTCGGCGCCCCTTCATAGACATCGGGCGCCCACATGTGGAACGGTACGGCAGCCACTTTGAACGACAAACCTACCATGAGGAGTCCGACGCCGAGCAGGAAGAGAGGTTGATTTGCCACGCCCGCATATGCGCTGCCGATGAGCGACAAATTCGTTGTTCCAGTGGTGCCGTAGACCAACGCGATCCCGTAAAGCAGAAATCCCGTGGAAAAAGCCCCGAGAAGAAAGTATTTCAGGGCCGATTCGTTGCCGACATCGCGTGTGCGGAAAAATCCGGCGAGCACGTACAAGCAGATCGACATCAACTCGATACCGAGGAATACAATGATGAGGTCGCCCGCTGAAGCCATGAGGATCATGCCGACAACGGCAAACAGCACCAACATGTAGAATTCGGAGCGATGGGATCCGCGCAACTCGAGATACGACCTTGACAGGAGTGTCGAGACGATTCCTGTACCGCATATGATGATCGTCAACACCGAGGTCGGTCCGTCAACCACAACCATATCCTGAAAGGCTGCTCCCCTCGTTCCCGCGCCTTTGCCCGCGATCAACGCCGCGGCGGTAAGTCCCGTCAACGTCAGAAAAAATGAAAACCGCGAGCTGCCGACCCGGAACGCTTCGGCGACCATGACAAGCAGCACGGTGACGGTCAGGGCAAGTATTGGCGCAGCAAACGACAGATCGGAAAAGGTAATCATACCGGCATATCCGTTGTGAACGTCGTCATCGATAGAACAGGAACCAAATCAACGTGAAGATCGGCAGAAGAATGGGGATCGCGTATCGCGCCACATATCCAAAGAAACTCGGAACCTCGAGGTTTGAAGCCTCTGCGATCGACTTCACCATGAAATTCGGTCCGTTGCCAATATATGTGCATGAGCCAAAGAAGACCGCGGCCAGGGAAATGGCCTGTATATAGACCCAACTTGTTGGTCCAATCACCTGCATGCCTTCGGCGAGGGGATTGGGATATCCCGAAGCTTCAAGCGACCGTATACCGAGCATTGCGGCCATATGAACAGATTCGTCCACATTGGCACCATGGAGCCCAAATGACGCGCTCAGGAAATTCAAATACGTCGGGGCGTTGTCGAGAACGCTCGACAATGTGCCCGTTGCCCAGTAAAATTGTCCCGGAGTCACGATACCGATACTCCGGGCGTTCAACGACAGCCAATCAAGTGCCGGCACCATGGTGGCAAAGATCCCGACAAAAAGCACGGCGACTTCACGGACTGGAGCGAACGAGAATTCGTTCTTTTCGTGGACCTCTGCTCGTGTCGTCACGTACGAAGCTATGGCAGCACCCCACATGATCACTTCGCGCAGGAGGCGAGGGGCGGGATCGTCCACAAAGACCGCGGCAATTATGACAGCTAGAAACAAGACATTGTGGAGTCCGGAGATTCGCGCTTCATCTGGACCTGTTTCCGCAGACTCTCTCAGGTCCTTGCTAACACGAGAAAAACTCCAGCTATCAATCGCAAAGAATGCAGCGAGCACAAGACCAAGGCAAACGGCCCAGATCAAAGTGGCTTTTCCAGTGATCCAAAAGAATGGAATGCCCTTCAGATAGCCGAGGAACAAGGGCGGATCACCAATGGGAGTCAGAGCGCCGCCGATGTTGCTGACGACAAAGATGAAGAACACCACATGAAACGGCTTGAACCGGAATCTATTCATTCGAAGATACGGACGGATCAACACCATCGATGCGCCCGTGGTGCCAAGAACATTGGACAGCAGCGCCCCCAGCGTAAGCAGGCCAAGATTTTCAAGAGGTGTTGCGCGCCCCCGGACGCCGATGTGAATCCCTCCCGCCACGACGAACAACGAGCCTATAAGTGAAATGAAGCTTACGTATTCAACTGCGGTGTGGAGCATACGGCCCGGATTGTGCACTCCAATCGCATAGTACACGACCACGATGAACCCGAGAACGTACGCGACAGAATCGTAATTCTTTTCCCACCAATGTTTGTCGATGAACGGCGCTACAGCGATCGACAACAGGAGCACGGCAAACGGAGCGATGAACCAGGCATTGACGGGAACGACCTCGGCGTGCTCGGAGAGTCCGGGGAAGGCATTCGCCAGGATGAGACCGATCACCGATAATCCGCCGTACACGGCAAACAACCGTCTGCGACTTTTTTTTGTCATGCTCATCGTGCCGTACCGGGCAGGAGCTCAATGGGACTCTCTGCATACCGGGGCATTTGTCCACGCTGCATTTGGTCCATCATATGGATGAGGTTCCGCGCCGTTCCGGCCGACTTCGTCAGAAGCGACGCGGGATAGACGCCGATCCACACGACCAGCACGGCAATTGCGACAAGCACACCGATCTCGCGACGACCGATGTCAAAGACGTAGTTGCCGCCGTATTTCCCGGACTCCCGCGTAGGTCCGAGCATGACTCTTTGGTACATCCACAACATGTAGACGGCGGAAAGGATAACCCCGGTCGCGGCGATGGCGGCATATGCAGTGGAATGCAGGGCCGTCGACCGGAACGCGCCGAGGAGAACAAGAAACTCACCCACAAACCCGTTCAATCCCGGCAGGCCGATGGATGAGAGCGAGATGAACAGGAAGGCAGCAGCGAATACCGGCATGACCTTTGCCAATCCACCGTAATCGTCGATCGTCCGCGTATGCGTGCGATCGTACACCATGCCGACCAGAAGGAACAATGCGCCGGTCGAAAGGCCGTGATTGACCATTTGAATCATCGCCCCCTGCATCCCCTCTTCCGTCATGGAAAAGATGCCAAGCATGACGAACCCCAAGTGCGACACGGATGAATATGCGACCAGTTTTTTGATATCCGTCTGCACCATCGCCACCAGCGCACCGTAGACAATGCTGATGACCGCAAGCGTTGCGACGTAGGGCATGGCTCGCAGCGCGGCTTCGGGAAACAGGGGCAGACAGTATCGCATGAAACCGAATGTCCCCATTTTCAGCAGAACTCCGGCCAGCAAGACGCTTCCCGCCGTCGGCGCCTGGACGTGGGCATCGGGGAGCCAGGTGTGCAGCGGAAAAACGGGTACTTTGATCGCGAAACTCAGGGCGAATGCCAGAAACATCCAGAGCTGAATCGAAGAGGCCAATCTCGGCCCGACAGCATACAGGTCGAGCAGGTTCGTCGTGAATTGTCCGCCCGGCATTTGCGATGCGGCGTAGCCCAGCGCGAGTATCGCCACCAGCATGAGCAAGGATCCGACGAGCGTATACAGGAAGAACTTGACTGCGGCATACACACGGTCCTGTCCCCCCCACATTCCGATGATGAACACCATCGGAATGAGCATCGCTTCCCAGAAGACGTAGAAAAGGAAGAGATCCAGGGCTGCGAACACGCCCACCATGGCGACTTCAAGGACAAGGATCATGATCGTGTAATCGCGTACACGATTCGTAATGGAATTCCACGTCCCGATAAGCGCCAGCGGCGTCAACACCGTGGTCAGCAGGATGAGCAGAAGGGAGAGCCCGTCGATTCCCACATGATAGGAGATGTTCAGCGACGAGATCCAGGCAACGCGCTCAACGAATTGGAATCCTCCCGCTGCGGCGTCGTATCCAAACCAGAGAAAAAGGGAAACCGCGAACGTTACGACGGAAGCTGTACATCCGACGATCTTTACGCTGCGCACCTGGGCGTTTTTCATCGCTGCGAGCACGACAACGCCCGCGAGCGGCAGAAATATTGTCCACGAAAGGATCGATGAGGTCATACTGGCAGTCGGTTCCATGTCTCAGATGAACAGCAATGCGGCGATGACGGCGACGATGCCCGCGACGATGACCATCGCATACGATTGAGCGACTCCCGTTTGCACCCGACGGACAGTCTGGGCAGCGATCGCAATCACTTTCGCGGTACCGTTGACGGCGCCGTCGATGATTATGACATCCACGCCCTTCCAAAGGAATTTGTCGGATGCAGTCTGCGTCGGCCGGACGACGACGGCGTCATATGCCTCGTCGACATAGTATTTGTTGAGCAGTATCCGGTACGTGCGTGCGAATTTTCCGGCGATACGGTCGGGCACGTCGGTATGCTGCACATACCACCGCCAGGCGGCGTAGATGCCGCTTGCGGCCAGCACAACGGAAATCGTCATGAGCGTAAATTCGGCGGCGTGCGACTCGTGCTCAGCCAGCATCAGCTTATGCCGGGCTGGTTCGAACACCGGGTTGAGCCAATCTTCCACGACGTTGCCCAGGCCCCAGCTTGCGGGAACACCCAACCAGCCGCCCACGAAGGATAGTCCGGCGAGGACCACGAGCGGAACTGTCATCGTCTTTGGCGCCTCGTGCGGATGCACGTGGTGGTGGTCAAAACGCTCCTTTCCATGGAACGTCAGGATCACCAGGCGGGACATGTAGAATGCCGTCAATACAGCACCGAGGGCGCCGACCGTCCAGAGGACCGGAGAGCCGAGTTCGCTCGAAAAGGCATTCCACAGGATCTCATCTTTGCTGAAAAATCCCGCAAAGGGTGGTATGCCCGCAATCGCGATAGCGCCGACCACAAACGTCGCATACGTCACGGGAAGGTATTTCTTCAATCCTCCCATCTTCTGAATGTCCTGCTCGTCGTGCATCCCGTGAATGACCGCGCCGGAACCGAGGAAGAGGAGAGCCTTGAAGAATGCGTGCGTCATAACATGGAAAATGCCGGCGGAAAATGCCGCTACGCCCATTGCCAGAAACATGTACCCGAGTTGACTGATGGTCGAGTATGCCAGCACTTTTTTGATATCATTCTGCACGAGTCCGATGGTCGCAGCAAATACGGCTGTCGCCGCTCCGACGATCGCAACGATCATCAGAACGTCGGGGGCAAGCGCGTAGAGCGGGGCGCATCGCGCCACCATGTAGACGCCCGCAGTGACCATCGTCGCCGCGTGGATGAGGGCGCTGACAGGCGTCGGACCGGCCATAGCATCCGGAAGCCAGACGAAGAGCGGGATTTGCGCGGACTTCCCCGTCGCCCCGACGAACAGAAGCAGAGCGATCCAGAACATCACCGGCGTCCCTGTCGGCATCACGCTCGCGCTGCTCATCACCGAGGTGAAACTCAGGCTGTCGAATGTCCGCATGATCAGGAACATGCCGAGCAGGAATCCGAAATCACCGATACGGTTGACAATAAAGGCTTTTTTTGCGGCATCGCCCGTGAATGTCTTCTCATACCAGAATCCGATCAGAAGATACGAGCACAATCCCACACCCTCCCAGCCGAAGAACATCAGCACGAAATTGTCGGCCAGGACAAGATTGAGCATGGCAAAGATAAAGAGGTTCAGGTATGTGAAGAATCTCCAATATCCCTTGTCGCCATGCATGTAGCCGATCGAGTACACATGGATGAGAAAACCCACGCCCGTGACGATGAGTGTCATGAGGATCGACAGCTGATCGAATTGATATCCCACGGACACTCCAAGGGATCCGGAGGTTCCGGTAAACGTACCTATCCACGGGAACAACTGTACGGTCGATCGTCTGGCCTCCTCGGGAAGGGACGCCATCTCAAAGAGCACGCCGACCGCCGTCGCAAACGAAAGGAAGATGACGCCACTTCCGACGATACCGATGACGAGCTCATTACGGTATTTCCATCCGAGCAATCCGATGAGGAGGAAGCCAGCGAGGGGAAAGAGGACGATGAGGGGTGCGTTGGAAATCATAGGCATCGGAGAATGCGGCGTTGAGCGCCGTTACCACTTCAGGATATTGATCTCGTCAAGGTTGACGGTTTGTTTGCGCCTGTACAACGCGATGATAATGGCAAGACCGACCGCAGCTTCCGCGGCCGCCACGGTCATGACAAAAAAGACCAGGACCTGGCCTGTAATGGTCCCCGTCGCCACGGAAAACGCGACGAGCGTGAGGTTGACGGAGTTCAACATCAATTCGATGGACATGAACACGATAATGGCGTTTCGCCGGGTAAGAACGCCGACGGCGCCAATCATGAACATCGCAGCGCTCAGAACGAGGTAATACGGTATCGGGACCATGGTCAGTCGAGTTTCTTTTTGGCCATCACGACGGCGCCGACGATCGCGGCCGTCAGTATCAGCGAAGTGACTTCAAAGGGAAAAAGAAATGTCGTAAACAGCTGCGCGCCGATCGCTTCCACCGTGCCGAGCGCGATCCCGGCGGCTTCCGCCCGCTCACTGTCGGCAGGACCTGCCGTCAACAGAATGTACAGCACTTCCATGAACAGGCCAAGCGTCAAACCGGCACCAACAACCTTCCGCACCGTGATCGCATCCGACAGCTTCCGGTCGTCACCGAGGTTCAGGAGCATGATGACGAACAGGAACAGGACCATGATGGCGCCGGCGTAGACGATGATTTGAATGACCGCGATGAATTGTGCGTTCAGCGTCAGGTAGAGACCCGCCAGACAGAAAAAATTCACGATGAGGTAAAGCGCGGAGATAATGGGATTGCGGCGCGTCACAACGAGCAGTGCCGATGCGACTCCGCCCGCTCCAAGAACATAGAACATGATATGACCGAGTGTCACTGGTACGGCCTTTCGTGTGCTGTCAGTATTTTACAAGGAGAAACGTTTATGCCTCCCGTACCCATTTCCACAACTCGCCCACGGAGGGGCGCTTTCCATAGACCAAAATGGCGATCCGAAAGATTTTTCCCGCCACCCACATCATGCCCGCAGCGCACACCACGAGCAAGGCGATCGTGGCCGCAATCTCCCATGACGCCGGCATTTGAATCGGCATCCGCAGCACCATGAACGCAGGGGTCATCAGCGGGAAGAACGATAGAACTCGAATGAGCATCGAGTCGGGGTTTTGCATAGCCGGCATTGCCAACACGATCGGAAAGACCAGCGTCAGGCTGACGTACGTCGTAATCTGCTGAGCTTCCTGTTCGGTCGTCACCGGCGCCCCGGCAGCAACGAAGATGCCTGCATACATAAGGTATCCCAGCGCAAAATACACGACGGACAACAACAAAACGTCCAGATCTATATGAAACCCTTGAGACCGTGAAATAAAAGCGAGGATCCCCAATCCCCACACCCCCATTTGGACGAGGCCCAAACCGCTCAGTCCCAGAATTTTTCCCGCCATGAGGTCGCGGGAGGTGCACGACGAGAGCAGGACTTCGATGACCCTATTCTGTTTCTCTTCCACAACGCTTCGGATCAAGAGCTGCCCCGACGTCATGACCAGAAACATCAACATCATCAGCACGACATACGAAGAGAAAAACGTTTCGAGGAAATTCGATTCCTGTTCTCCCCCCTTCTCCGACACCTTAATGGACCGGACATTCACGTTCATCATCAACTGCCGGACAAGCTTTGCGTTGAGGCCCCGCGCCGTCAGCCGTTGCTCGACGATGATCTCTTCGATCGTTCGGGAGAACCTTTCCTGAACGCGGAAATTGCCGACATTCTTCGCCCGATATTCCACTTTGCCGCTGTCAAAGACCGATGCAGGGATCGTAAAATATCCCTCCAACGACTTGGACTTCATCAAGGCATTCGCCTTTTCATGTTTGTCTTCTGTTCCGACCATCGCCGTCAGGTCAATGACCTTGTACATCGGGAAATCATATTTGCTGTCGAGCTTGTATTTCTCGGTGATACGCTGTTCGACCTCAGAGAAGAGCTTCCCGGATTCATCGATGATACCGAGAGTGAGTGTGCGATCCTCTTCCTTTGACATAAGCAATCCCGGAAGCACCCCAAAGATCACCATGATCAACGGCATGATGATGAGGGAAATGATGAAGGCCTTTGATCGCACCTTCTCGAGGAATTCCCATCGCGCCACGGTCAACATCTTGTTCATGGCGTCCCTCCTGAGGCCGCCTGATTCGCCGCTTTTTGACGCGCACGCACATACCGGTATCCCGTATACAGCGCTATCGCGCCCCAGAGGGCGATCATGCCCAGATTCGGTTCTTCTTCCATGAATTGCATGACGGCGACGACGGGCAGGACAACGGCCGCAGTCAGGAATCCGAACAGTTCCTTACGCACGGGCTGCGAAGTCCGCTGGGACGATCGGGCAGGAGCCGCGTCGATGCTTTGCGCAGCCGCCTTTTCGAGCGTCTCTTTGCCGCCGACAACGGCGACAAAGATCGCTTGCAGCGAGGGTTCCACGATCTCGAATCGTTTTAGGCTCAATCGCGATGAGGCGGCGGCCAAGACTTTCTGCGCATCCGCAGATTCTTCAAGCTCGAGCTCCGCATATTTTGGATACACGTCGGCACGACGAACATTGGCAAGACCCTTCAGGAAGGTCCCGTCACCGTCGAAATCCATCTGCACGGTGTTCGAACCGTGTGCCTTCTTCACCTCTGAAATGCTTCCCGACAGCACCGTCTTTCCCTTGTTGATGAGGCAAATGCGGTCGCATAGTTTCTCCACTTGTTCCATTTGATGTGTGGAGAATACAATGGCGATATTCTGGCGGCGCAGCTCCAGCAGGATGTCTTTAAGGAGAATCTGATTGACCGGGTCGAGTCCCGAGAACGGTTCATCGAAGATCAGCAGCTGCGGACTGTGGATGAGCGAGCAAATGAGCTGGACCTTCTGTTGATTTCCTTTCGAAAGCTCGTCGACTTTGCGGAAGGCGGCGTCTTTTAGCTCAAAGCGCTCGAGCCACTTGATCGCAAGGGGTCTGGCTTGGGCTTCCGTCATTCCTTTCAGGGCGGCGAAATACAAGATCGTGCTGAGGATCTTGCTTTTCCGATAGAGACCCCGTTCTTCCGGAAGATATCCGATGGAATTCCACGTGTCGGCCGTGAGAGTCTGCCCGTCGAACGTGATCGTCCCGCTGTCGGGCTTGATGATGTCGAGGATGGTCCTGATGGCAGTGGTTTTTCCCGCTCCGTTCGGGCCGAGCAGTCCGAAGACCTCTCCTCTGCGTACTTCCATGGAGACGTCGTCGACAGCGACGACTGCGTCATACGTTTTTCGGAGGCGGGTGACGGTCAACATGCGGGAAGAAGCGCGGGACAAAGGAAGAGAGTTGACACTACGACGTACAAAAAGATCTCAAAGATATTCTCTCGCAACGCTCGCAACGAATTGATGTGGAATGTTTTCACAACAACGATCCTTAAGGAGTCAACCGATAGATCATGCGGGGAAATGCGATGGTCTCGCGCACATGGTCGAGACCGCAGATCCAGGAGACTGTGCGTTCAACGCCTAAACCGAATCCGCTGTGGGGCACGGATCCGAACCGACGGAGGTCAAGGTACCAATCGAAAGCTTCACGGGGAAGCTTCTGCTCGTCAATGCGCGCCAGAAGCAGATCGTAGTCGTCTTCACGCTGGCTGCCGCCGATGATTTCGCCATATCCTTCGGGTGCCAGGACGTCGACGGCTAACGCTACTTTGGCATTGGCTGGGTCGCGCTTCATATAGAACGCTTTGACGGCTGCCGGGTAACGATGCACCATGACCGGCCGGTCGAAATTCTCGGAGACGACAGTCTCGTCTGTACCGCCAAGGTCATTCCCCCACTCAAACGCAATACCGCGTTTATGAAGGATCTCGACGGCTTCATCGTATGAAACCCGGGGGAATGGTCGCTTCACATTCTGGAGCTTCGTGACATCCCGCTCCAACGTCTTGAGTTCAGGCGCTCTGTCTCGGAGAACACTCTGCACGATGTATTCGAGGAACTCCTCCGCCAGGTCCATATTGTCGTTCAGGTCGTTGAACGCGACCTCAGGCTCGACCATCCAGAACTCGGTAAGATGACGGCGGGTCTTCGATTTTTCCGCGCGAAACGTCGGTCCGAAACAGTAGACTTTGCCGAGCGCCATCGCACCGGCTTCCGCGTAGAGCTGGCCGGACTGCGTCAAGAACGCGCTTCCGAGGTCAAAGTAGGGAGTTTCGAAAAGCGTGCTCGTGCCTTCGCACGCAGCAGGGGTTAGGATGGGCGAGTCGACAAGCGTGAAACCACGGTCATCGAAGAAATCCCGAATAGCCTTGATGATGCGGTGCCGCACGCGCATGATCGCGTGCTGACGGGCAGAACGAAGCCAGAGGTGGCGGCGATCGGCGAGGAATTCCACGCCGTGTTCCTTTGGCGTTATGGGGTACTCCTTCGCCACATGGATGATCTCCATGCCGGTCACATCCAGTTCGAACCCGCCGGGGGCACGGTCATCCTTGCGGACCTTGCCGGAAAGCGAGAAAGACGATTCCTGGGTGAGCTGATCAAAAAGCTCAAACGTCGCGTCGGCGACGGCTCCTTTTGCCATAACTCCCTGGACAACACCCGTACCGTCGCGAAGAAGCAGAAAGCGGATCTTTCCGCTGGACCGCTTATTGTACAGCCATCCATGGAGCCGGACTTCCTGGCCGACATGTTTGCTAAGGTCTTCTACGTAGACTTTGGACATGAAATTTGTTCGGGAAATCCGAAAAATATATGGGAAAATGAGGAGGGACTCAACACGGAACGGAGGAAATCGACGGTTCAGTGGGGATCGATGTCGCAGATTCAGGAGTAAGATTGAACGGCCGGCGATCAGGGCTTGGACTTCGATTCGACGCCGGCGGGGTCACGTTCCTCTTTCACTTCCTCGAACGTGGTGTCCTGAACATCGCGGTACTCCACGCGCTTTCCACTTGTTCCTTCAACCCGGCCGGAAGAATCCTCCTTCACGCCTTCCCAGAACGACCTGAAGACCGTGCGTAGCAGCCTGTAGACGGCGTACACGACGGCGTAGATGATTGCGACACGAAGAACTGTAAGGAGGACGTAGCGGAACATGATCCATCATTCAGGGACAATTGTATACGTCAGCATCAATGAAGCGAGCGCAAACATGCCAGGTTTGCGGGAATACGTGTTCACTTGCTATTTCTTCACCATCGGATTGTAGTATTCCACCGGTGCTTTGTTAGGTCGGAGGACCTGCTCGAGCATGTCGTCGAAGTCCGCCTTCTTGTTCACGAAATCAATGTCCGTCGCCCGCACAATAAGAAGCGGCGCCGATTTGTATCGGAAGAAGAAATAATTGTACGCCTCGTTTAGTTCGCGGATGTATTCTTCCGACATGTTCTCTTCCATGGCCCGTCCGCGGGCCTGGATGTTCTTCATGAGGCGGTCGACCGAGGACTGAAGATAGATCACGAGGTCGGGCTGCGGGACGTTCTTTTCAATCGTCATCAGCAGACTCTCATACAACTTCAATTCCTCGTCTTGAAGCGTCAAGTAAGCGAAGATCTTGTCTTTTTCGAATATGTAATCAGAAATGACGTGCGAGTGGAATAGATCTGCCTGGAAGAGGTCCTGCTGCTGCCGGTAGCGGCTGAGAAGGAAGAAGATCTGCGTCTGGAAGGCGAATCGCTCCGGTTCCTCATAGAATTTCGGCAGGAACGGATTCTCTTCGAACTTTTCGAGGACGAGCCGTGCCCCGAGGCGCTCGGACAACATCTTTGCAAGCGTGGTCTTGCCCGCTCCGATCACCCCTTCAATGGCGATGTAGCGGATCTCCGAGGGAAGCTGATGCGTTGGCTGCTGTTCGGTCATACGTCGATCGATTCCGATATGCGTGTTACGCGTTTGGTGTCTGTACACGACTGCAGAAGGTCGGAAATCCGTCGGCCCGTTAACGGGTCGGGGAAGCTAGATGCAATTTCCGCCAACGGAATGAGAACAAACTTCCTGTTTCGCGCTTCGGGATGCGGGACTTTCATCCGTTCTCCTGTGACGACCAGGTCGCCGACAAAGAGCAGGTCCAGGTCGATCTCCCGTTGTCCCCATCTTTCGCCCGGCGTGCGACCGACGCGAAGCTCCGTTTCCTTCAAGCGTTTCAACATTTCCGGTGGAGTCAGGTCCGACCGCACTTCAACCGCCGCATTCAGGAAATCCGGTTGGACAATGTCGCCGACCGGCTCGGTCTCGTAGGCCGACGAACACGTGCGAACCTCGACTCCGGGCATGCCACGCAAAGCTCGGACCGCAGATCTCATGTGCGAGATCCGGTCCCCCACATTCGAACCGAGACCAATGAAAATACGTTGCATTCAGCGCCTGCGGGTCACTTCGACCTCGACCGAATCGATGACTCCCTTGATGGGAGCCCCGGGTTTTCGAACGCGGACCTTCACTTCGCGTACTTTGCGAAACTCTTTCAGTATCTGGCGCGCTATCGCTCCACCGAGCGCTTCCAATAGCATATATTTCTTTCCCATCACAGCACCCCGGATCGCTTCGTACACGCGAACATAGTCGATGGTGTCCTTCAAATGGTCCGTCGAGGAACCGCGAGAAAGATCGCACATCAAGTCGACGTCCACTTCAAACTTTCCGCCAAGGTTTTGTTCGTCGGTAAGCACGCCGTGGTACGCATAAAAGACCGCGTTCTTCAGACGAATAGTATCGTTGGAACGTGCGCGTGCCATGTTGGTAAGTGTCAATCCAGTTTTTCCAAGGCCGACTTCATGCGACGGATCACCGTGTCCTTGCCGAGCACTTCCATCATTTCATAGAGCCCGGGACCGACAGACCTTCCGGACAACGCATACCGGGTTGGATGCACGATCTGTCCGGCCTTGACGTTCAACTCTTCCGCAAGCTTTTTCAGGGCTTCCTCTATGGACGCATGAGTGAAACTGGTCAATTGTTCGAGTCGGTCCGTCAACGCTTTCACCCGCTCTGCCGCCCCGTCGGGCCAGCTTTTCGCGCGGGCGTCGGGGTCGAATGTCTCGGGGTCGACAAAAAGATACCCGCTGAATTCGACAAAGTCCCACACAAACGTCACCCGCTCCTTCATCAGGTCAACCGCGCGGATAATGTACGCATCTTCCGGGACTTGCCATCCCTTTTGCTGCACAAGGTTGCGGACATCGCGTGCAAGCTCCGTGGAAGGCCTGAGACGGATATGCTGTTGGTTCAGCCAGGTGAGCTTCTCGACGTTGAAGACGGCACCGGCTTTCCCGACACGCTCAAGGGAGAACTCTTTGACCAGATCCTCGAGGGAAAATATCTCCCGCTCGTCTCCGGGATTCCAGCCGAGGAATGCGATGAAATTGACGATCGCTTCCTTGAGGAATCCTTTTGTCCGGTAGTCTTCTACGGCAACATCTCCCTGTCGCTTGCTCAATTTCGACTTGTCCGGATTCAGCAACAAAGGTAAGTGCGCAAATTCAGGTTGATCCCATCCGAAATATTGATACAAAAGAATGTGTTTCGGCGTGCTGGGAAGCCATTCTTCTCCACGAATGACATGGGTAATGGCCATGGCATGATCGTCGACCACGACTGCCAGATGATACGTCGGGAAACCGTCCGATTTCAGGATCACCTGATCGTCGAGCACTTTGTGGGCGATCGTCACCTTTCCGCGGATCCGGTCGGTAAAGGTCAATTCTCCGCCGATGGGGACCTTCATACGGACAACATGTGGCTCCCCTTTCGCCACGCGTGCATCGGATTCTTCCTTTGGCAGATCGCGACAATGCCGATCGTAGGACGGAGGAAGCTTCATCGCTTGCTGCTTTTTTCGCACCTCGTCCAGTCTCTCGGGCGAACAAAAGCAGAAATACGCTTTTCCCGCCTTGATGAGTTGCTCGGCATGCGATCGATAGAGGTTCAGTCTCTCCGATTGAATATACGGTCCGTACGATCCATCTTTGCCCGGACCTTCGTCGAAATCGATCCCGGCCCATTGAAGAGTCTGGATCAGGTTCTCGATGGCACCTTCGACCTTTCGGGATTGATCGGTGTCTTCGATGCGAAGTACAAAAGCGCCGCCGTGATGTTTGGCAAAGAGGTAATTGTAGAGCGCGGTTCGCAATCCACCGACATGGAGAAATCCGGTCGGGCTTGGTGCGAATCGAACGCGAATCGGCGCAGACATCGTTCTTATAGCCTGTTTTTAGAAATGGCCCACAATTCCTTACGGCGAATACAAGAAAAGCGACTCTTCGTCGCTTTCCCGGGCCGCCAAGAGGAGCGGTCAATGGTATTCTATAAAACGCATCGTCGCTCGCCCAAAACGCGAGCTCCGTGCGTTTTGGGAATAGCGGTTACCCCCTATGCAGGTTTAGTTCCGATTTGGCATCCGCCGCACGACCTTACTGTGCGGAGAGAGAGGGATTCCCCGCCCGCCCGACTGCGTCGAGCGGGGAACCCTCGTCCCGACAAGAGTCGTCGCGGATCCTCAAAACGCATCGTCGCTCGCCCAAAACGCGAGCGCCGTGCGTTTTGGGAATAGAGGTTATCCCCTATGCAGGTTTAGTTCCGATTTGGCATCCGCCAAATCGAGAATCCCG
>MHAK01000070.1 GCA_001802945.1 Ignavibacteria bacterium RIFCSPLOWO2_12_FULL_56_21
CGTATTGAACGAGAACGAATTCGGCGCGGTCTCTTCGTACGAGAGACCGCAGAAATGGCAGGCGTATTTCTGGCTGAAGAGGGGATCCTTGGTGCCGTCATCGACAACGACCATCCCCTCTCCCATGCGCAGCGCCAACTCCACGGAATCGGCGATGCGCGACCGGAGATTCTTCTTCAAGATGATCCGGTCGACCACAACTTCAATGGTGTGGACTTTGTACCGGTCGACCTTCATTCCCTTCACAATCTCACGGTACTCGCCGTCCACGCGGACGCGAACGTATCCGTCCTTTTGGATCTGCTCGAACAGCTCCCGGTAATGTCCCTTTCTACCCTTGACGACAGGCGCCAAAACCTGGATTTTGCTGCCGGCGGGAAAACCGGTGACAGCGTCGATGATCTGGTCTACGCTTTGCCGTTCCACTTTCCGTCCGCAGTTCGTGCAGAATTGAACGCCGACGCGGGCAAATAACAGGCGGAGGTAATCGTAGATCTCCGTCACCGTTCCAACGGTCGACCGCGGATTGCTGCTCACGGTCTTTTGTTCGATGGAAATCGAAGGACTGAGACCGCCGATGAAGTCGACATCGGGCCGTTCCATCACGCCCAAAAATTGTCGCGCGTAAGCGGAAAGGCTCTCTACGTAGCGGCGCTGGCCTTCCGCGTAGATGGTGTCGAAAGCGAGGGACGATTTCCCCGAGCCGGAGAGTCCCGTAATGACCGTCAACGCGTCCCGCGGAATTTCGACGTCGATGTTCTTGAGATTGTGTACGCGGGCTCCGCGGACGATGAGGGAGTTATCGGGCATGGAGTGGGGAGATAAAACCTGGGAAGAAGAATGAAACGCCAAGGAGCCAAGAATGCCAAGGACGCCAAGAAAGATTTCGCACTAAACAAATTTCACAAAGCTCTTGGCGCCCTTGGCGTGTTGCGGTCTTCCCGAGACCTTGGCGTCTTGGCGGTTCTTTCTAATGCAACCTTGACCTAAGATGCAGGTACTCCATCAACGACTTGTCAAACGTCGTCGACGTGTCGAGGAGAACGTAATCGATGGCATGTTCCCGGCATTCTCGCTGGTAGGTATCGATGAACTCCTGCATCGCCTGCTTGTAGGACGAGCGAATGTGCCACGGTTGCGTCACCATTTCTTCTCGGGTTTCCAGGTCCCGGAAGACCGCGTCCGCTTCGAATGCGAACGATCGCTCAAGCGGGTCGAGCACATGCATGACCACCAGCTCATTCCCCTTGTGGCGAAAATGTTTAAACGCGGTCGTTACGCTCTTCGGGTCGTCGAACAGGTCGCTCAGGATGATCACAAGTCCGCGACGTTTGAGCGACTCCGCCACGCTGTTCAGGGCGGCCGCTGTGCGCGTGATCTTGCCGGGGACGGCAAGTTCGAGCTCTTTCCAAACCTGCTTCAGATGTGAGCGAGTCGCACGCGGAGGAAGCGACAGGCGAATCGCTTCGTCGAACAAGGTCAACCCCACGGCGTCCCGCTGTTCGACCATAAGGTAGGACAGGGCCGCGGCGGTGTAGGCCGCATACCTCAGCTTCGACATTCGCCCACCTGAGGAGAACGCCATGGAGGCGGATGCGTCGAGAACGATGGTCGATTTAAGGTTGGTCTCTTCTTCAAATTGCTTGATATAATATCGATTCGTCTTCCCGTATGCTTTCCAGTCGACGTGCTTGATCTCGTCGCCGGGCATATACGGCCGGTGTTCGGTGAATTCCACGCTAAAACCGTGGTATGGGCTTTTGTGAAGTCCGGTCATGAAGCCCTCCACAACCAGCCGGGCGCGCAATTCCATGGTCGCCAGTTGGGCGACGACATCCGGCTGAAGGAAGGAGAGGGTCTGGTCCACGAGTTCAGCGGACAGTTCTTTGTTCTTCGGTGTTTTTCAGTAATTCAGCCGGCTCTTTTCCCAGATTGGCCAACTCGAACCGGGCCGATTCGACGAGGGGGCTCGACGGATACTTTTTCAGGAATTCTTCGTACGCCGCGCGGGCCGCATCAACATTCTTCAATTCGTTATTATTGATGAAACCGACCATGAACAGCGCATTCGAAGCCGTTGCATGGTCCGGGTATTGCTCGCCGATCCTCTTATACATTTCAATGGCCTTCGGAAAGTCCTTTTTCCGGTCCTGAAACAACGACCCCAGCGCGTAGAGCGCTTCCGGGACCCTTGGACTTTGAGGATATTCTTTGATCATTTCCTGGAACAGCTCGATCGCCTCGTCGTCCTCCTGCCCTTTTTGGGCCTCGACGGCGTCTTCGTAGTATTGATCGTCCGTTTTGCGCGAGCAACCTGTCGCGAGAACGATACATGCGAGGAAGAGGATACTTTTCATGGCATGAAGAAAATGACTGATGGTTTGTGTACCTTGAAGGCGAATTTGGAACAACACGTAATATAGAAAGATTCCTCCAGAACCGTAAGTAGAATTTCCGTGCACACACTCCCATTCTCCGCTTCTCCATTTCGCCTTTTTGTAGTATTGCTGTCCGCCGGCGTACTCCTTTCCTCCTGCTCCGCTCCGTCCATCGAACGCGGCGCGGGACTTCGAGAGCCTCTGAGAGGATCGCGCCAGCTCATTGTTGTCGTCACTTCCTCATGGGAGTCGCCCCAGGGAGCGCTCCAATACTTCACAAGAACGGATGACTCGTTTCAATGGACGCCGGCCGGAGAACGGTCTGCGCTGACTGTCGGCAGCAAAGGACTTGGATGGGGGACCGGAGTCCACGGCGGTGCGTTGGGAGACGGGCCCGTGAAGCGCGAGGGGGATAACAGATCTCCCGCCGGAGTCTTTGGATTGAGCGCGATCTACGGTTATGCGGCGGAGGGGCCATCTTTTCGGATGCCGTATATTCCGCTCGATTCCACGGTCGAGTGTGTGGATGACCCGGGCTCGAAGTACTACAACATGATCGTTGACCGCCAAAATGTGGAGAGAGTTGACTGGACGAGTTCAGAGCGAATGCGTTTTGCGGGCCATGAGTATCAATGGGGTGTGGTTGTGGAGCACAACACGAATCCGCGAATTCCCGGTGATGGGTCATGCATTTTCCTGCACATCTGGGGAGGTCCGGGTGCAGCGACGACCGGGTGCACTGCGTTGAGTGAAGACGGACTCGTACAGATACTGGGAATACTTGATCCTGCAGCAAAGCCGATGCTTGTGCAACTGCCAAGATCCGAATACGAACGCCTAAAGTCTGCCTGGCACCTTCCTGAAATAGGTACAGCTTCTTCTCCTTGAGTTGCAGTACCGTTTCGCTCCTTCATTTCTATTCGCGCTTATTCGCGGTTGATTTTTCCTGACTGCGTCCCATCTCCGGTTCGATCGCCGTTTTCTCAACCTTCCGATTTTTGATAATCCGCTTCGCTCCTTCCTTCCTCATTTCATTGCACCTCGTTTTTCAAATGGATAGATTTGTTCGGCGACCAAGGAGGGGTTTATCATAGATCCCTCGCTTCCGTGCGTCACCTCGTAAAGTACCTTCTTCCACTGAATTCAGTTCGACGAGGTAGAGTATGCGCCTCCTCATGCTTTCGCTCGTTCTCTGCGTCTGTGCAACAGATCTTCGTGCTCAAGAGCAGACTCTTTTCTCACTCGAAAATCAAACGGGGGGATTTGGAGCACCGGTCGTAAAGTTCACATCCGTCAATGGACAAACTGCTATCATGGCGGGGGGCCGCGGCGGTTGGGTCTTCGACCATTCGTTCAGCATCGGAGGGGGAGGGTACGGCGTGGTCAGCGAAGTCGATGCTGCTTCGAATATACTTCCCATCGAAGGGCCGCTCGACATCGAATTCGGGTGTTTGGGACTCGAATTGGAGTATTTCTTCGATCCTGCGTCGTTGACGCATTACACCGTGAGTGCCTTTGTCGGTGTCGGTGCCACCAACTTTGTCAAAGACGTTGGGTCAGTCTTCGAAAGCAATCAACAGACGGGAGAGACTGCATTCATGTTCCTCCTGGAGCCTGGAGTACATGCGGAGCTCAATCTCGCCAAAACGTTCAGATTGAATGCAGGTGTATCATACCGCCTTGCAATGGGGACCGATCAAGTGGGCCTCGATGACAGCAATTTTAGCGGCTTTTCTGCTTCACTCGAACTGAAGATCGGCACATTCTAGCCCGACGCAAATCGATCGTTAGTGTTCAGATAGATGATGCGGTTTCCGGTGATGGCGTGGTGATGCGGGGAGAACGACGAAGAAAGGCACAGAAAAATCCGTCTGTGCCATGTAGGTGGGGGAGAAGTTTTACGAATCGTCCCGATGACGCGCCGGACAGATGCGCGCGTTCCAAGCGAGAACCGGGATCTTCCAACGTGAACTCCGGGTGGGCTTCAAGGAACCCGTTCACAACCGCCTCATTTTCTTCGCAGAATAGCGTGCAGGTGGCGTACGTCAGCAATCCTCCGGGTTTCACCATCGGGGCCGACTGACGCAGGATCTCCCTCTGTTTCACCGCCAGTTCGTTCACAGTCCTCTCCGTCACTTTCCACTTCATTCCCGGATTTCGCCGAATCGTGCCGACGCCGCTGCACGGGGCATCTACAAGCACAACGTCGAACCAGCCGGTGTGGTCGGGAGCCAGGTCTGCGACAGACGAGACTTCCTTCACTCTGACGTTTGACGCTCCCGCCCGTCGTGTACGCCTCCGCAGTTCCTCCAGTCGGTTGGTGTGAACGTCCGTCGCCACGATCTCGCCACGATTCTTCATCAACGCCGCAAATTCCAGCGTTTTTCCGCCGGCGCCTGCACAGGCATCGAGCACTTTCGCCGACGGTTTCGGGTCGATCAGAATCGGTAGTACTTGGCTCCCGTCATCCTGCACTTCAAACCATCCTTCTTTGAACGTCTCCAGGGCAAACATGTTGACGCGCTTGGCAATGACCAGTCCCAGCGGCGAGATCGGGCTGACTTCAGTCGATACGCCTTCGGCCATGAGCCGCGCCCGACATTCGTCGACGTTTGTTTTCAGTGTGTTGACCCGGACGCACAACGGCGGCGGCTCATTCAGGGAGCTGAGCAGAAGTTCCGCGTCATCGCCGAAGTCCCGCCGAAAGCGTTCCACCATCCACTCCGGAAAGGACCAGCGTATGCCCGCCGGCACCGCACTTTCGTCCGCAGGAGTGTCCCGCACAGCCATCAGCGACGACAACACTCCCCCCATACGTTCCTTCTCTTCGTCCTGGTCAACCAACTCCTGGAAATCCTTGACCGCAATATCCGTCCGTCCCTCGATCACCAGGAGATAGGCGGCAACCTCAAGAAGCAGTTTTCCTTCGCGCGTTGTGTTCTCGTGTGGAACTGCAGCCGATTGAATGGCATGGTCGCAGCGACGCAAATGGCGAAGTGTACCATACGTGGCCTCAGCCACAAAACGGCGGTCCTTCGACCCCAGGTATTTGCGGGCGCGGAAAAAAGCGCCGATGATAGTGTCCGCAGCTTGTTCCGACGACTGAATATCGCCGAGAACCTCGACCGTGTGGCCGATCAGAGAAGAGTATTTCAAGAGGAGGGAAAAGAGGGATTGAAGGGCGTCACATGTTTGGCAGATAAGTTACAAAAGGATTTTGTTAAAAAGATGTCCCACGAATCTCCACTCATCCGCACGAATGCGTGCGTGAATGAGCAATAGACGATTCGTGAAGACTCGTGTTGATTCGTGGGTACTCTTGTCAAGCGCCTATCACGCGACCGTCTCCGTCTTCACCGACGGCACGAACTCAATCGCTCCGCGGTTCCCCAAAC
>MHAK01000071.1 GCA_001802945.1 Ignavibacteria bacterium RIFCSPLOWO2_12_FULL_56_21
GCCCAAAAGCTCGTACGCCGATCGATCACCGCCGGCATTATCGCAACGCTGTCAACCGCAGCATTGGATTTGGCGTAAAGAGCGATTATCCGAATCAACCATTTATCTATCTAACCAATGAACCAACAGGCCATTCTTCTCTTCGCCCTTTGATGTCCAAGATCATTGTCATAGCGAATCAAAAAGGGGGCGTGGGGAAGACCACGACGGCCATCAATCTTGCGGCTTCGCTAGCCGCAGCGGAACGGCGCGTGCTGCTCGTGGATACCGACCCCCAGGCGAACGCATCGAGCGGTGTGGGCGTAACCTCCACAGAAGGAAAGACCATCTACGAAGTGCTTGTCGATGGGACCGACCCGATGGAGATCATCGTCGACACTCAGATGCCGTATTTGTCCTTGCTTCCGTCGCACATCAATCTGGTTGGTGCGGAAATCGAGCTTGTGAGCCTTGATAACCGCGAACATCTGATGGCGACCGCACTCAAGAAGATCACGGATAAGTTCGAATTCATCGTCATCGATTGTCCGCCATCCCTCGGACTTCTGACGCTGAACGCACTGACTGCGGCCGATTCCGTGCTTATTCCCGTGCAATGCGAGTATTTTGCGCTCGAGGGGCTGGGACAACTGTTCAACACGATCAACATGGTGAAGAAGACGCTGAACCCAAACCTCGACATCGAAGGAGTACTCCTAACGATGTTCGATTCGCGCCTGCGGCTGTCGAATCAGATTGTGGAAGAGGTGAAAAGGTATTTCGGCGACAAAGTATTTGAAACGGTCGTATCGCGCAACATCCGGTTGAGCGAAGCGCCGAGTTTTGGAAAGCCGATCATTCTCTACGATGCGGTATGCTCGGGGACGCGCAATTATATGGAACTGGCTCGGGAAATACTGAAGCACACCAGTTTTCTGGAAGAATCAACGCCCCCCAAGGGGAGTGAAGGAATGCCATGAGCGATCAGCAGAAGAGGTCGGTCCTCGGCAGGGGACTGAACGCTTTGATCCCCAAAGGTCCCCGGATCGAATCCGTGGCCGCCGACAGGCATGAAGGCTCGATGGGCGTCACCGCAAGCATCGACACAGCCAAGATCGGTCCGAACCCGTTCCAGCCGCGGATGGAGTTCGACGACGAGTCATTGGAAGAGCTCAAGCGTTCGATCCAGGAGAAAGGTATCATCCAGCCGATCACGGTCCGCCGGTTTGGCGACGGATACCAGATCATTGCGGGCGAGCGGCGATTGCGTGCGGCACAACTTGCACGGCTCAAAGAGATCCCGGCGTACATTCTGGAAGTGACGACCGATGAGGAGATGCTCGAGCTTGCGCTGATCGAGAACATCCAGCGCGAGTATCTCAACCCGATGGAGATCGCCGGCGCCTATCAGCGGTTGATCGACGAATGTCATCTCACCCAGGAAGACATCGCGAAAAAAGTGGGGAAGGAACGGTCGACCGTCACGAATTTTCTTCGCCTTCTCAAACTGCCGGAGAAGATCCAGGACGGCCTCCGGAAGGCGAAGATCTCCATGGGGCACGCCCGCGCGCTGGTGAACGTCGTCAACGAAAAGCTGCAACTCCGATTGTACGAGAAGATCGTGGAGGAGGGCATGTCCGTGCGGCGAGTGGAAGACCTTGCGCGAGGGGTTACAGGTCACAAGTCGTCCCGGCGGTCGAAGAACGGCAGCGGCTCCACCCAATCCGGAATTCAGGCGGTCGAAGAGCAATTACGCCGTTCCCTGGGGACGAAAGTGATCGTGAGAACCAAGGGGGGCGGGAAGGGCGATATCACGATCGAATTCTATTCGCTCGATGAGTTCGACAGATTGTTGGAGATCCTGACGGAACACAAAAAGCGATAGCATCTGCACTCAGTCAAACACGGAAACTTGCCATGGCACTTACCAAAGTACATACCTCGTTGGCCCCTTCACCGATCGGACCCTACTCGCAGGGTATCGTGGTGGACGCAAGATTCATCTACACGGCGGGACAGATCGCGATCGATCCCGCATCGGGTCAGTTGATCGACGGCGACATCAAAGAGCAGACGCGCCGGGTGCTGAAGAACATCGAGCAGGTCCTGATCGCCGCCGGATCGTCGATGAAGAATGTCGTTAAAACGACGGTGTTCCTGAAGGATATGGGAGAATTCGCGGCGATGAACGAAGTCTACGGTGAGTTCCTCGGTCAATCCGCCCCTGCGCGGAGCACGGTGGAGGTTGCGCGCTTGCCACGCGATGTGCGAGTTGAAATCGATGCCATCGCGATTGTAGAGCGTTCATAAAGAGTTTCACGCAGAGGACGCAGAGAACGGCGTGGGTCGATGAAAGAGGACGCAGTGAAAAATGCCGGCGAGTTAGTTCTCCTGAGCATGCCACACGGCGATCTTCGTCCGCGTCAGTCCGCCGTGGTGCTTCTTTTCATCGCACTGTTCTTGGTGCCCGCGAACGGTCAACAGCGGCTCACGAGTCATCTTATCCGCCCAGTCCCCACCGATACAGACGCGGTCATCATTGAAGGCGCCGCAACCGAAGTCGCGCTGCCCGAGGAAAAATCCACGACGCTGGCTATTGCGCTCTCCGCAGTCGCTCCGGGAGCTGGACAACTGTATTCCGGCCGCTATCTTTCCATACCTGTCATTTGGGGATTTGGATACTACTTCTGGACCCAGTATGACAAGCAGAACCGCCGCTACCACGATTATGACAATCAGTTCACGGCGTCAGTCCTTGCCGATACGGTCAATCATGCAGGCAACGCCGATTTCAAAAGAATCCGGGACATCTACCGGGACGACCGTGACAGGTTTGCAATCTACCTCGGCATGACGTATCTCCTGAACATTGTGGACGCCTATGTCGGAGCAGCTCTCTATGGCTTCGATGTGTCGCCGAATCTGAATCCCTCAGGAGGGGGAGAGCTCCGGCTACGATACACGATCCGGAGGCCGTAAAACTATTTTCGTTCATTCACTATTTTCCGTTCCAGAGTCTCCCGATGTCGGTAACCACGCAATCCGCAACGCACGAAGGCCGAAAGGAATGGCAATTGCTGAGCATTCTTGCGGCGATCCAGTTCACAAATCTGATGGATTTTGTCATCCTGATGCCGCTCGGACCGCAGCTGATGCGGGTCTTTTCCGTATCGGCGCAGGAATTCGGACTGATTGTCTCGGCATACACGTTCAGCGCGGGCATCGCGGGCTTCATCGGCGCGCTATTCATCGACCGGTTTGACCGGAAGACTGCGATCCTGACCCTCTATACGGGGTTTGCCGTGAGCAACCTGCTGTGTGCGTTGGCCCCGACCTACGTCATCCTCTTGGCGGCTCGCGTCGTTGCGGGGGCCTTTGGCGGCATCATGAGCGCCACGGCGTTCACCATTGTCGGCGACGTCATTCCCGAGGCACGACGTGGGGCCGCCATGGGCTTCGTCATGATGTCCTTTTCATTCGCCCAGGTCGTTGGGGTTCCCACCGGACTTGTGCTTGCGAATGCCTACGGCTGGCACATTCCGTTCTACATGCTGGCTGGGACGAGCACGCTCGTCATTCTGATCGCCGTGAAGATCCTTCCCCCCATTCGAGGACATTTCGATCATCGGACGGATGAATCTGCCTTCCGGTCGTTGTTCTCGCTTCTGACGAAGCCGGAATACATCAAGGCGTTCATTTTTGTATCGTCGATGATGTTCGCGGGATTCGCCGTCATTCCTTACATCAGTCCCTTCGTCGTTTCCAACGTCGGACTGTCGGAAGGGGACCTGCCGTATATCTATTTGCTCGGCGGTGCGGCGACAATGTTCACGGCGCGCTATTTCGGCAAAGTCTCCGACCGTATCGGCAAACACCGCGCATTCGCTCTCATCGGGGGGTTCTCGGCAGTCCCGCTCCTGCTCTTGACGAACTTGCCGAAGAGTCCGTTGTGGGTCACACTCGTCGTCACGACGCTCTTCATGATCCTTGTCTCCGGACGCTCCGTTCCCGCCATGGCCCTGATCACGTCGAGCGTCGAACCGGGCAAGCGGGGGAGCTTCATGAGCGTCAATTCATCGGTCATCCAGCTATCATCGGGAGCGGCGTCGTTCGTCGGTGGGTCGATCCTTGGCACATCGGCCTCAGGACAGATCACGAACTACGGATTGGTTGGAGTTCTCGCCGTTGCGACGTCGTTTCTTTCCATCTATTTGTCGCGGAAGATCCGATCAACGGAAGCAAAGAATGTTCCGACCCCTCTGGAGGAATTGCCGGTTGAAGCAGTGTGATAAACAGTGCTCAGGCTCGACCGACAATACATTGCCGGTCTCGAATCAAATGCGAAACCCTGTGGGTTGCTATCAAGCCCGAAGGGCACGCTGTACTGCGCATTCCATCATTCCATTATTCCATTTTTCCCCTCTTTCCCCTCAGTATATCCTCCAGTGCAGGCTTCAATTCCGGGAATTGAAATCTGTATCCGGATGCCACGAGTTTTCCGGGTACAGCTTTCTGTCCGGAGAGCAGCAGCGGACCCGCCAGTTCACCCAGTACTGTCTTTAGCACAAACCCGGGCACCGGCGCCCACGACGGCCTGTGCATCACCTTCCCCAACATTGAACAGAACTCCTTCATCGTTACGCTCTCAGGAGCGGCCAGATTCACTGCTCCAGTCAGGGTAGATCCTTCGACGGCATGAATAAGAGCGCCGATCACGTCCCCAAGATGAATCCAGGGAAACCATTGACGGCCGTTCCCCAACGGTCCGCCGGCGAAGAGGCGAAACGGGATCAGCAAGCGCTGCAGCGCTCCGCCGTTCTTGTCGAGTACGATTCCGGTTCGGGGCAATACCACGCGAACGCCGAATCGTTCAACCTTTCTCGCTTCCTCTTCCCATTCTTTACAGACATGAGAGAGAAAATCGTCGCCGGAAGGATGTTCTTCCGTGACGTCGCCGACAGGCACGTTGCCGTAGTATCCCACCGCTGACGCATTGACCAACACTTTCGGTTTTTTCGATGCGCGTCCGATCGCGTCAACGATCGAGCGCGTCGTATCTGTGCGGGTATAGAGTATCAGATCCTTCCGCTTGTGGGTCCATCGTCCCGATGCGATCGACGTTCCGGCGAGGTTGACGACCGCATCGGCGTCATGAATCGCTTCTTCCCAGTGTCCCGATCCACCGCTATTCCAATGCACAAGACGTACTTCTGCCGGCAGATGATCGCGTACACGTTCGGGAGCACGCGTCAGGACCGAGACTTCATGTTGCCGCTGCAAAAGACGGCCGACGAGCCGGCTCCCGATGAAACCGCTGCCGCCAGAGACGAGAACATTCATGAGATCAAGAAAAAGGAGTAAGGATAAAGGAGTAAGGAGTTGAAGAGCATTGGTAAAGATAAAGAATCTTGAGGAAGGGAGTTGCAGACTCGTAGTGACGTTGTTCACAGCGGGTGCGTGGCACCATTCGCCTCCGAAATCCGTCCTATTGCATGTGTCAGTGCCGAACTCTCGCTTTTCCGTGATACCTTGCTCTTCAAGGCAATTTCGGGTATATTTTTGCGGTTTTTGTGAGAGTAAAGAGCGGTTTTAGCATCTGGCTCTTTACTCTTTGTCGTTTTTGATCCTATGAGAAGAAAAGATTTGCCGCGAGAAGGCACAAAATGCACAAAGGTCTTTGCGACTTTTGCGCCTTTCAGCGGCTCATTCTTTTGAGTTCTACACGGTCCCATGAAGAACATCCGCAACTTCTGCATCATCGCTCATATCGACCACGGCAAGTCCACGCTGGCCGACCGTCTCCTGGAATACACGGGGACCGTCTCCGCGCGCGAAATGACGAAGCAGGTGCTGGATGACATGGATCTTGAGCAGGAGCGGGGAATCACGATCAAGTTGCACGCGATTCCGCTGAACTACAAATCGAGGGACGGTCAGCAGTACACCTTGAATCTCATCGACACACCGGGCCACGTCGACTTCACGTATGAGGTGTCCCGATCGCTTGCCGCGTGCGAAGGGGCCATTCTCGTCGTCGATGCGACTCAGGGCGTCGAGGCGCAGACCATCTCCAACCTCTACCTCGCCGTCGATGCCGGATTGGAGATCATTCCCTTCATCAATAAGATTGATCTGCCGAGCGCCAAGACCATGATCGATACGGTCAAAAAGCAGGTTATCGACCTCATCGGGTGCAAGGAAGAAGAGATCCTGATGGGAAGCGCGAAATCGGGGATCGGGACGGAGAATGTGCTCGAAGCGATTGTACGCCGGATCCCAGCACCGGGCGGCGACCCCAACGCACCGCTGCGGGCTCTCATCTTTGATTCCGTGTTCGACGAGTTTCGCGGAGCCGTTGCGTATGTGCGGATCGTGGACGGCACCGTCAAGGAGCGGGACAAGATCCGGTTCTTTTCGAACGGCAAGGAGTTCCAGGCCGACGACATCGGAGTCCTCGAAATGCAGCGAAAGCGGACTGGATCGCTTTCCGCGGGGGACGTCGGCTACATCATCGCCAGCGTCCGGGATGTGCATGACACGAAGGTTGGGGACACGATCACGCTCGTCGACAATCCAGCCTCCGGGCCGCTCCCCGGATACAAGGAAGTCAAGCCGATGGTGTTCAGCGGCATCTACCCATCGAACAGCGACGACTTCACAGAATTGCGCGAGGCGCTGGAAAAGCTCAAACTGAATGATGCGTCGTTGGTATTCGAACCGGAGTCCTCTCTTGCCCTGGGATTCGGTTTCCGCGCAGGGTTTCTCGGGCTGCTCCACATGGAAATCATCCGGGAACGTCTCGAACGGGAATACAATCAGTCGCTCATCAACACCGTTCCGAACGTCGAATACCGAGTCACGCGCACGAACGGAGAGGTACTGCTGGTCGACAACCCGGCGCTGTTTCCCAATGCTGGCGTGATCGAATACGTTGAAGAGCCGTATGTGAAGGCGCAGATCATCACGCCGACCGAATACATCGGCAGCATCATGAAGCTGTGCATGGACCGCCGCGGCATTCACAAGAACACCACGTATCTCAGCCCCACACGGGCCGACATTTACTTTGAACTCCCGCTGGCCGAAATTATTTTCGATTTCTATGACAAGCTGAAGTCGATGTCTCGCGGCTATGCATCGTTCGACTATGACTTCATCGACTACCGACAGTCAAACCTGGTCAAGCTGGACATTCTGCTGAACACCGAGCCGGTGGACGCCTTGTCCACAATTGTCCACCGCACGAAGTCGTATGAGTGGGGACGAAAATTGTGCTCGAAACTCAAAGAGTTGATTCCACGTCAAATGTTCGAGGTGGCGATCCAGGCGGCGATCGGCAGCAAAGTGATTGCGCGCGAGACGATCAGCGCCATGCGGAAGAATGTCCTGGCCAAATGTTACGGCGGCGACATCTCTCGCAAGCGCAAGTTGCTCGAGAAGCAGAAGGAAGGGAAGAAGCGCATGAAGCAGGTCGGGCGCGTGGAGATACCGCAGGAAGCATTCCTTGCTGTGTTGTCGATGGATGAATAAGGATGAGCCGCACAAAGGCGCATACGTCGCACATTGGATGTTACGATTGAACCAGATGACCATTCAACCAATTCACCGATCAGTTGTCGCTTCGTGTCCTTCGTGGGAAATCTTTTCTTAGGTGATCGCAGTGAATAAAGACGCAGATGCGAAACAAGCGAAACCCGAACCGGGAACGCTCAAAGAACGGATACTTGCCGGAGCGAAAGAGATCGCCATTGTCCTCGGTCTCTTTATCCTGATCAACAATTTTGTCGTTGCATCATTCCTCGTACCGACGGGTTCGATGGAAAACGAAGTGATGACCGGAGAATTGCTGTTCGTCAACAAGTTCATTTACGGTCCGACGACACCGCGTACCGTTCCCTTGACGGGCATTGAGTTCGGCTTTCTTCGCATACCGCCGGTGCGTCTCCCGTGGGTGCGTTTCCCTGCCATTGGCCACCTTGAACGGGGCGACGTCATTGTCTTTGAATTCCCCGGGTACCGTGATGAGATCAGGGCCGCGGAATTCCAGTTCTACCTGAAACGCTGCGTTGGCGTCGCCGGAGATACGATCAGGATCGTCAACCGCGTGCTCAGCGTGAACGGCCGCCCTTTCCCGGTTCCGCGGAACATGAAGTTCGACCGGCCCTGGCCGCTACCGGAAGAGATCCCGGACGACAAGATCTTTCCCAAAGGCGCCCCCTGGAACGAGGATTTCTACGGCCCGCTGATCGTGCCGTACAAAGGCATGCGCATACCGCTGGAACAGTCCACGATCGAACGTTGGGACACGTTTATTCGTCGCGAAGGGCACAGTATACGGTTCGAGAACGGAGCGTTGCTCCTCGACGGCGTACCGTCCGCGGAATACGTCGTTGAACGCAATTACCTGTTCGGCATGGGTGACCACCGCGACAACAGCCTGGACGGCCGATATTGGGGCTTCATCCCCGAAGAGAACCTTGTGGGCACTCCGATAATGGTCTACTGGTCGTGGAACACGGACATCCCTCTGTACAACATCCCCGCCAGACTCGGGTCGATCCGGTGGGGGAGACTCTTTTCCTTTGTGCGATAAGGAAACGATGGCCAACTTCGGTCAGTCACCATCGAGTGAGGAAGTGCAGTGAAAACGTCCAGTCCGTTGCGAAGAACCGGCGAAGCGCTGCTCGTCGCGGTCGTAACGATCGCCTGTGCGTTCCTCCTGCGGACGTTCGTAGTCGAGGCGTACCGCATCCCGTCGGCATCGATGGAGAATACGCTGCTCATCGGCGACCTCGTATTAGTGAACAAGCTGTCGTACGGGCTTCGCACGCCCGGGCTCTTCCCGTTCTCGTCGATCCGCCTGACGCCATCCTACCTGGTGCGCTCGGGCAACGTGCGGCGGGGCGACGTCATCGTGTTCGAATTTACGATGCGAAGTCCCGACGGGCTGCCGGCAGACCTGTCGTATTATGTGAAGCGGTGCGTGGGAATTCCGGGAGACACGGTTGAGATACGTCAGGGACGAGTGTTCGTCAACGGATTGGAAATGCTTCCCCCCTCGACGGTCATCAATCCGCAATTCCGTCGGACATTACGGAGGGAGGCGACATTCCCGGAAGGGGCGGGATTCACCGACCTGGATTACGGGCCGATCAGAGTGCCGCATGCGGGCGATGTCGTTCCCCTTACGCCGGAAACGATGAAGATCATTCGGCCCATCATCCTGCACGAGGGACACAACGTCTGGAAGAACCCGGGCGGCGAGATTCGGCTTGACGGAAATCCGGCCGATACATACACTGTCCGGGGTGACTACTATTTTGTCCTGGGAGATCACCGGGACAACAGTTCAGACAGCCGCATGTGGGGATTCGTCGAGCATGAAGAGATCGTCGGCGAGGCGATGATGGTGTATTGGTCGACAGAGGACGATAGGCGCCGCGATGTGGGTGCGTTCCGCGTTGTACGATGGAACAGAATAGGAACGCTGGTTCGATGAAGTGCCTGAGCAATTGAAGTGTAATATTACGCTTCGTGTACATTCGTAAACCTTCGTGGCCCTTGGTGGACCAACTCTTTTCCCGTTCACCGTCCCTGTTCATAGCATCAGCATCTCAAAGTATGTCAGGCGTATATCTCCATATTCCTTTCTGCGAGCATAAATGCATCTACTGCGACTTCTATTCGATCGCACCGTCGGAAGAGCATGCCGACGCTGAAGGGATGATGGCGTCGTTCACCGAACTGCTGTTGAAGGAGATCGACCTGCGGTCGGACACGGTGCCGCGCGGAGAAATGTACGACACGGTGTTCTTCGGCGGTGGAACGCCGTCGCTTCTTGAAGCGGAGCAGATGGTGAGTCTCCTGGACCGGCTCCGCAGCAGGTTTGAGATCCGTCCGGACGCAGAGATCACGATGGAAGCGAATCCCGGAACAGTGACGGAAGAACGATTGCGGGCATTCCGGGCGGCCGGGATCAATAGGGTCAGTTTTGGCGTCCAATCGTTTTACGACGACGAGCTGAAGTTCCTGACCCGCATTCACAGCGCAGACCAGGCAAAAGCTTCCGTTCACGCGGCGCGAAGGGCGGGGTTCGACAATCTGAACATCGATCTGATGTTTGCGCTTCCCGGTCAGACCCCCGAGCGATGGCGGTCGACGATGGAGCAGGCGCTGAACCTGGGGCCGACGCACATTTCGTGCTACAGTCTCATCGTGGAACCGCATACGCCGCTTGCACGAATGGTGGAGGCGAAGCAGGTGGCGGTTCTCGATACGGAGGCCGACGCGGCGCTGTTCGAAACGACCGCTGAGGTCATGGAGCGTCACGGCTACGAGCAATACGAAGTCTCGAATTTCGCCCGTCCTGGATTCCGGTCGCTGCACAACCTGAACTACTGGCGTCACGGGTCGTATCTTGGGTTTGGCCCATCGGCGCATTCCTTCCGGGGCACGCATCGATGGTGGAACATTGCGAACCTCTCGACATATGCGTCGAGGCTCCGCGACGGAGCTTTACCCACGGCCGGCGAAGAGGAATTGCAGCCAGAGCAAATGATGACGGAAGCGGTATTCCTCGGGCTTCGGAGCGACGGACTCGACACCGCTAATTTTGACCGCCGATTCGGACGACGGTTCCTGGAAGACCACCGGAGCCGGATAGAGGATCTTCTGCGAAGCGGATTGGCCCGTCTCGACGGTGCCGTTCTCCGCCTGACGTCTCGCGGATATCTCGTGTGCGACGAGATCTGCGCTACGCTGGAGTAGCAGAAAACGGAAGAACAGAATTGAGAAGAGACTCACGCAGTCGCAGTTCATAGCCCTTTGCGTCATTGCCTGCCCGCCATGCCAAGACTCAGTCGCGGGCAGACGGGCGTGAACTCTTTGTCGTGAAGCCTGTTCGTTCGTTGCGGTTCAGGCATTTGTCAGATACATTGGTTCCGGGTAGAGCAAGGGAAAGTGGTTAGTGGCTAGATTGTGGTGGTCAGTTGAACATCACAGGTCTAACCACTAACCACTGTTCACTGTCTACCGTCACTTTAACTTCTCACTTTTCACTCATCACTCATCACCTCCTTCATGTCCCTGAAACGCCTTAACAGGATGATCGCGTTCGGCATGTTCGCCGTATCGCTCGTAACCTACTCGATAACGCTCTCGCCGACCGTGGTGTTCTGGGATGTCGGCGAATTCTGTGCCGCGGCCTACACGCTGCAGGTGCCGCATCCTCCGGGTGCGCCGTTGTTCTTGTTGATAGCGCGGGTGACGAGCATGATCCCGTTCGTGTCCGACGTCGCCGTCCGGATGCACTTCATTTCGGCGTTTGCGAGCGCCGTCACGATCATGTTCCTGTATCTCATCACGGTCCGGTTCCTGACCATGTTCCGTGGGACGCCGGCGACCCTTGCCGAGAAGCTGACCGTGTACGGCAGCGCCGTCGTCGCCGCCCTTGCGCTGACGTTCAGCAAGACCTTCTGGTTCAACGCGGTCGAGGCCGAAGTCTACGGACTCAGCATGTTCTTCGTCAGCGGCATTCTGTGGCTGGGGCTGAGATGGTACGAGCGGGCGGAGTGGTCACGGAGCGACGTGTACCTGCTGCTCATTGCATATTTGGTCGGGATGTCTGTTGGAGTGCATCTTCTGGCGATCCTGACGGTGTTCGTCGTCCTTCTGTTGGTGTACTTCCGGTGGTATGAATTTTCGATCGTCTCCTTCGTGAAGTTTGGCGCTGCCGCAGTCCTGATATTCGGCATGATCTATCCGATCGTGGTGAAAGAATTCCCGTCGATGCTCGACGGAGAGATCGGCGGGGAGAAGAGCGAGATCTTCTCATTCATTCCATATATCGCCGTATTTGGCGCGCTCTACGGCGTCTACTACACGATCCAAAAGCGCAATCGTCGGCTGAACGTCGCGCTGTTGGCCTTCCTGTTCATCGTTCTCGGGTATTCAACCTACACGATGGTCTACATTCGGGCAAACGCGAAACCGCCGATGAACGAAAACGACCCGAGCACGATCTCGCGGCTCGTATCGTACTTGAACCGTGAACAGTACGGCAGTCAGCCATTCATCCAACGACGATGGGATCCGGACCCGGAGAAGCAGGTCCATCACCGGAAGTACACGAGCGATTTTGATTTCCTCTGGCGGTTCCAGTTCAACCACATGTACATCCGGTATTTTGGTTGGAATTTTGTCGGAGCGGCGGGGGACGAAAAAGACGCTGGCGTGAACTGGAATAAGCTCTTCGGAATTCCGCTCCTCTTGGGACTGTTCGGCGCCTACGAGCACTGGCGCCGGGACCCGAAAATGGCTTTTGTCAACACGGCGTTGTTCGTGATCATGGGCGTCGCGCTTGTCATGTACTTCAACATGCAGGAACCTCAGCCGCGCGAGCGCGATTACTTCTATGTGGGTTCGTTCTTTGCCTTTGCCGTATGGATCGGCATCGGCGTTGCGGGCCTCGTCGATGCCGTGCGGGAATTCGTGAAGCGAGAATCCGCCGCGATGCCCGTTGCGGCCGGTACCGTTGCGCTCGCCCTTGTGTTTGTGCCCGTAAACATGGCGCGCGTAAATTATCACGAAGCCAACCGCACCGGCAATTACGTCGCGTGGGATTATTCCTACAACCTCCTCCAAAGCTGTGAGCAGGATGCGATCCTTTTCACCAACGGCGACAACGACACATTTCCTCTCTGGTATCTTCAGGACGTCGAAGGAGTTCGGCGGGACATCCGCATCGTCAATCTCAGCCTGTTGAACACCAACTGGTATATCAAGCAACTGAAACACGAGATGCCATACGGGTCGAAGAGGGTACCGATCAGCTCGTCGGACGTGGACATCGAAAGGATCGAGCCGATCCGATTCGACGTGGATCGTGTGATGGAGCTGCCAGTGGGTCCCGACGTCGTGCGGATGTATGCCGGCGAACAAGTCGGGACAGGGGAACTCGACACGAATGTGACAAAGCGGGGCGTCATCCGGTTCACGATGTCGCCGACGCTGTCGTTCGGGAATGTCCGCGCCCTGCGGGTCCAGGACATTATGGTGTATGACATCATTCGCACCTCGGCATGGAAGCGTCCGGTCTACTTTGCCATGACGGTTTCCGACGACGGCAAGATAGGCCTGCGCGATTACATGCAGTTGCGCGGTCTTGCCTTCAAGTTCGTACCGAGAAAAGGGCCATTCTATCAGAACATGGACGTGTCGGCCATCCGGACGCACCTCTTCACGGACATCGCCGCTCCCACGGATGAACTCCAGCAGGGGTTTTTGTGGAGGGGGCTCTCGGATAGCACGACGTATTTCGACGAGGATTCACGCAGGCTGGTCATGTCCAATTACCGGAACCTCTTCATGACGCTTGCGGAGTACTTTATTTATACGGCGCGTAGCCGGGACGAGGGAATCCGCGTGCTCGACCGACTGGAGCAGGTTATCCCGCGGTCGGTCATCGGCATGGAGCCCGGAATGAAATACCGTCTGGGTCTCATCTATGGAGAGGCGAACCGAAAGACGGACATGACATCGTATTTATCGGAAGTCGTTGCCGACGTATCATCCCGTCGCGACGAATACCTGAAGCAACAATTGACCCAATACAACCCGTTGATAGTCCTTTTTTACAGCTACCTGGAACTTGCCCGTTTTGACGAAGCGGACGCCCTCCTCAGCGACATGAAAGGGACGTACGGCACGGAACAGGGACTCGGGCAGGCGTTTCAACAATTGCAGATGCAGTTGATGTCGCGACGAGCGGCCCTTGCGTCCACAGATACGACGACGAAGTGAGTTTCATGCCCCGGGAATCGCGGCGTGAACATTGGGAGACGTTCTGGGAAGAGAAGCAGAATGTCGACGAGGTCTACTCGAACGCCGGACGGGTGAGTGAACAACTTTCGCGCGTCTGCTCACTCCGCGGGAAGAAAATCCTGGAGATCGGGGCAGGGACGGGAAGGGACAGCTTTCCACTGGCGCAGGAAGGGGCCGAAGTGTACCAGCTCGATTATGCGGAGAATTCCCTGCGGCTTCTGCAACGGCTTGCGGAGGAGGACAACATTCCCGTCCGCATCATCGGCGGGGACACATTCGCACTTCCGTTCCGAGACGGGTCGTTCGACGTCGTCTTTCATCAAGGGCTGCTCGAGCATTTTCGCAAGCCGGACGCCGAACGCCTCATTCGGGAGAACGTGCGGGTGCTCAAACCGGGGGGACTGCTGCTCGTCGACGTTCCGCAGAGGTATCATGTCTACACGGTTGTCAAGCACGTCCTCATAGCGTTCAATCGGTGGTTCGCGGGTTGGGAGCGGTCCTTCTCCGTCGGGGAGTTGGAAGGCGTCCTTCGAGCCGCGGGACTGACCCCCATCCACCGGTACGGCGTCTGGATGGTCCCCAGCTTCTTCTATCGCGTCGCGCGTGAAGCGGCAAAAAAGATCGGCGTGGCGTTGCCCCTGCATCCACGCATTCACCCATTTCTGACATCGTTCCGCACCCGCGTTCGCACGATCGCAGGCGCCACTCCTCTCCCGCTGTTTTCGGGCATTTCCATCGGCGTCGTCGGACGCAAGTAGCGCCCGCCATGCGCATCCTGGTCTTCAACTGGCAGGACATCAAGAATCCACTGGGCGGCGGGGCGGAGGTTCATTTTCACGAGATCTTCCGGCGCATCGCTGCACGCGGACATGAAGTAACGCTCCTGTGTTCGACGTTTCCGGGCGCTCCGCGGGAGGAAACGATCGACGGCATCACCGTGCTCCGTGACGGCGGCCGGAACCTGTTCAATTTCACGGTCCGGAAACGGTATCGCAAAGACCTCGCCGCACAGAGATTCGACGTCGTCGTCGATGATCTGAACAAAATTCCCTTCTTCACTCCGCTGTTTGTCGCAGAGCCTCTCGTCACAATCGTCCATCATCTGTTCGGCGGCAGCATTTTTCACGAAGCGTTCTTCCCGGCGGCGGCCTACGTTTGGGCAATGGAATCCGCGGCGATGAAAGTGTATCGCAAGGTACGCTTCGCGGCAGTTTCGCCGAGCACGCAGCGCGAGTTGGAGGATCGAGGCATTCCGCATGAACACATTCATCTGGTTTTCAACGCGGTGGACCAGGAGCTTTTCCGTCCGGCAGCGCAACGGCATGAGGGATCGCTCACGGTGGGGTATCTGGGGCGGATCAAGAAGTACAAGAGTGTCGACCACCTTGTGCGTGCGTTTGCAGAAGTTGTTCGTTCATTGCCGGAGGCAAAGCTGATCGTTGTGGGGGATGGGGACGCGCTCGCTAGTCTCCGACGCACGGCGTCCGAACTGGGCATTCAGCGGAACGTCGAGTTCACGGGATACGTCAGTCCGGAAGAAAAGGTGAGATTACTTCAGAACATGGACCTTGTCGTTAATCCTTCTTCAAAAGAAGGTTGGGGATTGACGGTGATCGAAGCGAACGCGTGCGGCGTCCCCGTGATTGCGAGCGATGTTCCGGGATTGAAGGATTCCGTGCTCGACGGGTCGACGGGAATGCTCTATCCGTACGGCGATGTTCAGCGGCTTTCAGAAATGATCGTGAAGCTTTTGACGGATGCACCGACGCGGCGACGGATGTCGGACGAAGCGGTGCGGTGGGCGAGGAGATTTTCGTGGGCTGCGTCTGCGGATGCAATGTTGGCTGTGATGGAGATAGCCGTGAAACAAGGGAGATCGCGGTCACGCGCGCTTGTGTGAGGATTGGAAAGTCGATTCACTTCACATCAAGCACTTCTCTCACCTTTCTCAATACATCAATCGGGTTGTAGGGCTTCTGGATGATTTCTTTCACCCCCGATTTAAAGATCTCCGATTTCTGATTCGGTTCCAAGTACCCGGTTGCAATGAGACACTTCACATTGTGTTTCATGTGAATCATTTTTTTTGCTGCATCGGCTCCGTTCATGCCGGGGAGACCGTGATCAGAAAGAACAATTGCGACGGCGTCTCTATGCTTTTCGAACACCGAGACTGCTTCAAAGCCGTCGGATGCAGTCAAGACACGATAGCCCTTTGCTTCAAGCAGGTTTTTGAGCAACATCCTCAATGCGTCTTCGTCCTCCACCACCAGAACCGTTTCGTTTCCTCCGGTGATCTCGCTGACTTCCATTTCGGCTGCCCCAGCTTGAGCGGAAGCATCTTTCACAACGGGAAAGTAGAGCGTAAATGTCGTGCCCTCACCAACCGCGCTCTTGAGGTCGATGAATCCCTGATGATGCTGCGCAATGCCGTACACCACTGCCAGGCCCAGGCCGGTCCCTTTGCCCACTTCCCGTGTCGTGAAGAACGGTTCGAAGATCCGTTGCCTCGTCTGCTCATCGATGCCTGTGCCGGTATCTGAAACACTGATGGCAACATATTTATCGGATGAGGCAGAAATGAACTTGGGCCTAAGGGCTTCGCCGGACATCGTCGCTGTGGTGATCGAAATCTGGCTTTGCATCTTCCCGGTCTTGGTTGCTTCCAGAATTGCATCGCGCGCATTCACACAGAGATTCATCAACGCCTGATAGAGCTGGCCCGAGTCGGCCGAAATAGGCGGCAGCGACCTGTCGAGGTCAACAGAAAATCCGATCGTCTTCGGGAACGTCTGGTACAGCATGCTTACCAGCTCTTTGACCACATAGTTGACCTGGACGGATTCGGATGATACCTCTCTCTTGCGCGCAAAGGTGAGGATTTGTTTCACCAAGCCCGCCCCTCGTTCTGCTGCCTTCATCATGGTATTCGTGTACTGTTTGAGATCACCCGGTTTGATGTTGTCGCGTTGGAGAAGCGACCCGTACGCGATAATGATCCCAAGTATATTGTTGAAGTCATGTGCGATGCCGCCGGCGAGCGTGCCGATACTTTCGAGTTTCTGAGCTTGTCGAAGTTGCGCCTCGAGAATCTTCTTTTGGGAAATGTCATGCTGAATTCCGAGAAATCCAGTGATATTCTTCTCCTCATCAAGAATGGCAATGGCGGAGCCCTCAACCTCTATGATGGTCCCGTCTTTTCTTTTATTCTTGTATTCGCTTCTCACTTCTCGCGCAGCAAGCAAGTTCTCCCAGAATATTTTGTAGTCGCTCGCTCCGCGGAATCCGCTCTTGAGTATCCGCGGAGTAACCTTGTCCACGACTTCGGCAGCCGGGTAACCGTACGTAGCGGTGAATGCGGGATTGACATACGTGATGATGCCTTTCGGATCTGTGACGAAAATTGCCTCTCCGGAAGTGTCGATTGCTTTTCGCAGTTTCACAAGCTCTTCTTCCGCGCGCTGACGTTCGGCCTCTTTCTGAATGAATTCAAGGGCAAACGAAACATCGTTTGCTACCTCATCAAGCAGGCCAATTTCTTGTTGATCAAAGAAACGAACCTCCTTTGAATAGACACAAAAAATCCCAACTGTTTTCCCTAACACTACAAGAGGAAGGACTGCAATTGATCTAAAGCCTAAAGCGAATGAGTTCCGTTCCCACGCTCCCTGGCTGCGGTTGTCTGCAGTAATATCATTTAATATCAAATGCTGCCCAGATCGTATTACCGCTGCAATCGGATCTACGTCAGCGTCCCCACCATCCAGCCTCTTTGTAATGGTATCCAAGAAATCACTTGCTAGAGCTGCAGAAGCTGACACCTCAATCTCGTGTGTTTCATTGTTCACAAGTCCAATCCATGCACCCTGAAATCGACCTTCATCTGCAGCTATCATGCATGCATCATTGAGCAGTTGATGGACATCGTGAATTCTGACTATTGCTTGATTGATATTGCTTAAGAGCGCATAGACACGGTTTAGCCTTTGTACTTGCTCTTCCGAATGTTTGCGGATGGCAACCTCAGCTGAAAGCGCCGCAGTTCTTTTCTCGACTAATTCTTCCAATCGCTCGTTCAACAATTGCAATTCATGCTGCGTCCGAACGAGTTCGGCGTTCTTGAGGACGGCCGCCTCATACGTGGATATGAGCAAGGTGAGCATTTGTTGTTGGTCAGCGGTGACGAAACGTCTTTTGCCCCCGAACATTATTTCTACCCCAATACGTACGCGCTCGTTCTTATGCAGTTTCTTGCTGGCAAGGATCTGTTCGAGGTGCAACAGGAGGTACTCTTCATTGTAAGGCTTCGTGATGAAATTGTCAGCTCCACACGCGAGACCCTCAAGAACATCTTCAGAGTTGGACAGCGACGTCAGCAAGATCACCGGAATGTCCTGGCTGCTCTCATTCGATTTGACATGTTTGCAGAGTTCGTAGCCGCCCATCTCCGGCATAATGATGTCGCTAATGATCAGCGCCGGTTTATGTTCGTTCAAATGGGCAAGGGCTTGCTTGCCGCTGCCCGCTACGAACACCACGTAGTGTTGCTGCTCCAGGAGGTGCATCAACTGCGCAGCCTGTGTGGCGCTGTCTTCCACGATAAGGATTTCTATACCATCTGTAGAGTGACCCTTTGGGGCTTTCATATATTTCTCATGTTTCTATTAGTCGTCAAACTTACCAACGCAGCAGCAATACTTTCTGGTGGAAGAACGTATGTTGCCGCCCCGAGCTTGATTGCTTCGCCCGGCATGCCGTGCACAACGGAACTCTCTTCGTCCTGCGCTATGGTTATTGCGCCCATCTCTTTCAGCGTTTTTAATTCCTCTGCTCCATCTCTACCCATGCCGGTCAACATCACGCCGACCGCGGCCGGACCCAATACCTGTGCGATAGAGCGAAATAGATAGGAGACCGAAGGCCGCATGCCGTTTTCCGGAGCAAGACTACTGAGCGCGATTCGCAGGCCGTTCTCCAAACCCAGGTGAAAGCCGTCCGGGGCTACATAACCGTGTCTTGGTGCTAGACGCTCGCCGTGCGATGCGACCCTCACTGGGAAGCCGGACGCGTTGGAAATCCACTCTGCAAAACCTTCCGTAAACCCCTGCGCAATGTGCTGAACAATGAGCACGGGGACAGGAAAGCCCTGTGGCAACTCTGAAAGAATTTCTTGCAGCACCGGAGGCCCGCCGGTGGATGCACCAATAGCAACAGCCTGGATTCCGGCTGTTCTTAGCAGCGATATAGATATTGTCGGCTGCGCGACAATGCGCGCATGAACTGTATGAGGGATTCGTTTTACAACCTTGACCTCGGACATCAGTTTTACAGTCTGTATCAATTCTTTCGAAGCCGCCTCAAACTCCTCGTGATTAATGCCTGGCGGACGCCGGACAACGGCTAATGCACCGGCTTCAATTGCTCGGAATGTGGAATCGACCTCTTTTCCTCCCGAACTTCCGCTTACGATAACAATAGGTGTCGGAAAGGTCTCCATAATCTTTCTGGTCGCCTCGAAACCGTCCATCATCGGCATATGGATGTCCATGGTAATTACATCGGGTTTTTTCTGCCTGACGGTTTCGAGTGCCTCCACGCCGTTGTTTGCCGTTCCCACAACCCGAATCGCGGGATCGGAAGTGAGAATGTATGTCAAGAATTCCCGCGCCACAGGCGAATCTTCGACTACTAGGACTTTAATCACCATTGGCTCCCTTTTTCCATCCAATCAAAGAAACCTTCGAATCACTTCCAATAAATTGCTTTGATCAAAACTGCTCTTGATGATGTAGGCGTTCGCGCCGGCTTCGATGCCACGCTCCTTGTCTTCCCGCGTTTCGAGCGCGGTCACCAGCACTACCGGCAACTCGCCGAGCTTTCTATCGGCTCTAATTTTTGTGGTAAGTTCAAAACCGTTCATCCGCGGCATGTCCACATCCGATACAACCAGATCGAATTCGTTGCTCCGGAGCTGGGTAAAAGCGTCGGTCCCGTCAACTGCGGTCGCCACCTGGTAGCCTGCGGTTTCCAGGATATTCTTTAGCAGTGTGCGCGACGTTATTGAATCTTCGGCTACGAGGACCCTTCCTGTTTTTACCGGGGCTGATCCGGTAACCGTCTCCTTCCGGGTAACTGCCGCTGATCTTACGGCGGATTTCATCAGATCCTGGACATTAAGCACGGGTACGACTTTACCTGTACCCAAAACCGTAGCGCCGGCAATGTTGCGCACGCGTTTCAACTGCGCGCCCAATTCTTTCACCAGCACCTCCTGTTCCTGCAGAACCGCATCGACTAAGAAAGCCATGCGCTTTTCTGCGGAGGTGAGAATAATGACGGGCATGTAGCTTCCCTCTGGTTGGCTGGGAGCTTTTTTCGCTCCAGACCCGTTTTTCCGGACAGGCAATTCCAATGTATCACGCAGCCGGGCCATTGACAGTATTTGCCCGTCCAACCGGATTGTCTCACGGTTTTCGACTGTCTTAATATCCTCCTCACGCACTCTCAACACACGTTCGACGTTAATGGCGGGCAGAACAAATATATACTCGCGTACCTGCACCAGAACGCCCCTGAATGTGGCGAGCGTCATGGGCAAGAGAAGCCGAAATATGGTACCCACACTTGTTTGGCTTTCTACAGACATGGTGCCGCCGAGCTTTTCCACTTTTTCGCGCACAATCGCCAGGCCTAAGCCCCGGCCTGAAATGTCCGTGATCATGGGGCTGGTGGAAATCCCGGAATGAAAAACGAGTTGCATGGCCTCCTGGCGATCAAGCTTTCCTGCGGCATCTGCCGCAAGAAGGCCCAGTTTTGCCGCTGCCGCCCGAACTTTGTCTAAATCAATACCCGAGCCGTCATCCGATACGGAAATTTCCATCTGGCGGTTGTCTTTTGCTATAAAGTTGAGCTGGATTTTTCCGCAGGACGGTTTGCCCCCTTGCGTGCGTTCTTCAGGTTTTTTCATACCGTGGTCAACGCAATTACGCACGAGGTGAATGAGCGGGTCTTTCAGTTCTTCCAGAATACGCTTGTCAATTTCAATACCCGCACCTTGAATGGTCAGTTCCACCTCTTTGCCCTGGACGCGTGCAAGATCGCGGGCAAGCTTGGGAAGGACCTCTACCAATGAACCGACCGGAAGCATCAAAACCTTTTTCATTGCTTCCAGGTGATCGTCCACCATACGCCGAAGCGAGCGCTGGTCCTGTTCCACCGCCTGGGTCGCGGCGGCTACCTGGCTTTGAAGCGCATTGAGGCGTGTTTCGTTCCAAGCTAAAAATTCGTTCAATTCAGGGATCAGGGGTCGGAGGTCGGAGGAGGGATGCTCCCTGCTCCCTGACCCCTGCCCCCTGTTTTTCCATTTTTCCGATTCCGTCTTCCACAAAACCAGTGTGCGCTTGATCTCCTGCAATTCTGCGGCGCGCTGGCTTGCAGCCATTTTGGCCGAGATCATTTCTTCTGCCTGAAGCAGGAGAGGGTCCAGCTTGGCCG
>MHAK01000072.1 GCA_001802945.1 Ignavibacteria bacterium RIFCSPLOWO2_12_FULL_56_21
TTTGATTAAGGGCTGGAAGGAAAAAGCGGGAAAATGAGATCGGATAAGATCACGCTGTCCCTGCGGGACGGGTGTGCATCCGCTGCTCGTATGACATGTAGTTTCGCTGGTCTTTACCTAGCGGTCGCGTAGCGACCGTGTGAACTTGGACCGACCATTTATAGTCGGTATTCTTAACAAGCAACGCAACCCCGTCGGGGACCGACGGGGTGACGCTTTTGGTGGGAGTGCGTCACCACGTCGCTGCCTGCCCGCCGCTTTCTTTGATTCATTACGGCAGGCGGGACGCGACGCGGCCTTCGGTGGTGAGTCCTAATCCCCCGCCCGACCGCTATGTGACATGAAATCGGGCGGGCGACCGTGAACGGTCGGGTTGTGTTCACTCCGTCCCTACGGGACGGGAAGGCCACGGGGTGAACCAGAAAAAGCCCCGGCGAAACATCGACCGGGGCTTTTTTGGGTGCTTGGCATTTGTCTCTTGAATTTTGCCTCTCTCTCATCTCACGTACTGCATCCTCATGCTTCTCGTCACACTCTTCCCGCTTTCATCCGTTGCCGTCATCCGGCAGATGTATGTGCCTGACGGCTGACTGGTGGCATCCCACTGCACCGTATGACTTCCTGCGGACAGTGTTCCGTTGACTAAGTCAGCCGTTTCCCTTCCCAGAAGGTCATAGACCGCTATCCGGACGTGCGATGCATTCTCCAGACTGAACGGGATCGTCGTCTCGGGATTGAACGGATTGGGATAGTTCTGGCCAAGTCCGAATGTCGTCGGACCGGCTTCGTGGTCGTTCTTCTTGACCGACTTTAAGAGCTCGATCGGCGCTTCTTTCTGCATTATCCGGTAGACATGTGCCAATTGACACACCAGGGCCGATTCTCTCTCAGGTAGGACTCCTGCGAGACGGAGCGCTATCTCTGTTCCTGCGAGTGTTCCCACAGGGACCCGCACGGAAAGCTTCTTCGATTCTCCGGCAAGTTTCGTCTGCAATTCGCCCGCCGTAAGGTCTCGGGTCACACTGACGTCCAAGCCCAGCTCTTCACTCGTCTTTCCCCAATTCCGAGCCGTCGTGACGACATCGAAGGCGATCGTATCCGTGCTGTTCGTTGCCGTCACAGGAATCGTGTTGAGGAACGACCAGAAGTTCCCTTCCGTGATATTGGGAAGCGTGTCGTTGACCGGGACAAACGACAGGAGCTTCGAACCAATTCTGGGTTGCGAGACATGGACCGTATAGGTCGCCCCTGTCGAGGTGTCCCGGATCGACAGCAGGCGGCTGTATTCAAGCGGAAGCGACTCGGAGACTGTCGTACCCGGAGTGACACGGCTCGAGAACGAGGAGGATGTGGATATCCTGTACAAGCCGCTGACTGCGGCCGGATGAGCCTCGATGATCGAAGATGGTTTAACACCTCCAGATACGGAAAGCTCTGGGTCTGAACCCGACCCCACCGAAGTGACAGACCATTCACCGCTCGTCCTGACCGCACGCAGGAGTTCACCGAAATACGGCCATTCCAACACGATGTTCTCGCCCGAAAGTACGCTCAATCGTGGCGGCGACGGGTCATGCTCCCAGGTGAAGTCGTCGAAGGCCAGGAACACCGTTGCTGTCGACCATTGGCCGTACTGATCCCGTTCCTGATACACTTTGTGACTTACATCAGCGCTATAGGGGGGCCCTTCGTTGACATATTCCTCCTCCTGATCCCACGCCACAAACGTCCGGTCGCCGTATCGTAATACGCGGGGGTCTTGTGCAAAGCTGAGCGACAGTTCGAACGCCCCCACATCCCAATACCCGATCGAGCCGCTTCCTTCGACCGTCACGGGCGATGACCAGGAACTTGTGTAATCCCGGAGCGCGATCGTTCCATCGGCTGCGCCGTAGGCCGTGGTCATCGTTGTGTTGTCTGCTTCCGGATTCGACAGAGGACTGAGCGATACCGGTGCGCCGGAACTTGAGCCGCAGTGCGTCCAATTCTCTCCGTTGTCGGTCGTGCTCCAAGTCTGAAACGTAAAAGCACCCGATTGGTACACGACGTAGACATCCGATGCGCCACCGTTGTTTTTGACGGTTACCAGCGGCACCGGAACGAACCCCGAGACCGAAGCGATTGTCACCGGACTCGACCGCCAGGAGCCGGAGATGAGGGAGGAGAAGAGGACGGAATAGCTTCCCCCGCCGTTGCTGCGCCGCCAGACTACGTAATAGTTGCCGTCATAACCGCCAACGTTGGTCAGGGAGGGAAGCTCGTTCCCGCCGGTGCCGGAAGAGACGCGAACCTCGTTGGAAAACGAACCGGTTCCCAACTTGACCGACGACCAGAGCTCCCCCATGCTGCAGTAGGCCAGGACAAACTCCGTGGCGTTTGACAGTTGCACCATGCGATGCTGGCCGTTGTTCGCCAAGACCGAGGAGATGTTCGATCCGAGATGGGCTTTGTAGTTGGCCGTTACCGAGCGGGTTCCCCAAGACTTGAAGATGACGGGTGTCTCGTAGTAACCGCCTGTGAAATTCGTGGGAGTGGTCAAAACCGCTCCGGACGTATCCCAGGAGCGAAAGATGCCTGTAAAGTCCGAGATGGTCTGAGTTTCCGGGGCACGAACGGAGTAGTAGGGGGGAGTGAGATTGGGTGGATTCCCTCCCTGATTGAGAAAAGTTCCTCCTGATTGTTGGTTGTAGGCGCCGGTGACAGAGTACGGCGACGTAAACGAGTAGAAAACAGAGTTCGACTGGGTCCCGTCCGAATGGAGATACCATGGATCCTTCATCCCGATTTGGCCACCTTCTGCCCCGTTTTCGAGGAGTCTCGCCTTGAGTATTGTAGAGTTCATCGTCGTGAAATTGGCATCCTCGTCATCACGAGTCATCGACTCGGGCGGAGTTAGGGTTTTTGAAAGCGTGAAGTCCGTGACAACGCCATTCCAGTCTTTGTGCTTGTTTGTGCTGAAGCGTTCGTTGTTCGTCTTTGCAGTGTGAGAGTTCGCATCCGAAAAGCCGTATGCGGCGCTCGAAGCGACTGTTTGTGTACCGTCGATGGTGAACGAGCCTCCAGCATCTGCACCCGCAACCTTGTTTGTGAACGTTACCCAGCGCCGCTGAAGTTCGGGGCGACGTGTTTCATATTGCGTCCGGGCTCGCGCAATTTGTTGCGGCGTGAATGTGTTCCGGCAATCCCACATTGCTCCACCAAATGCCGGCCCCCTTGCGTATGACATAAAGTTGTGAACGTTCACACTTTCGAGGCCATCGACATCATAAGATAACTCGCCGCAGGGACCGGACTGGTCCGGATCACCCACATATACGCAAGCAGAGTTGAAGTTGTATTCAGGCGCTCTGGCATCCTCGGCATAATCGTCCGTAATCAGATCTCCTGTGTCGTCCGCGTTCGATTCATCCGCACAGGTGGGATCATAAATGTCGTCCATGAACGTATGGAACAGGTTGAAATAATGTCCTACTTCATGCGGTACGACAGGAGATAGATAGGAGTTCCCGCCAATAATGACACTTTGGGTCGACCGTTCATTCTCAGAATCCAACGGCGGCGCAAAGGAACTGACGCCGCCATTACCTTCAGGACACACGTAGAGATTTAGCGTGTTGCTCACATTGGCGGATGATAGATCGTCCCAGCCCTCATGGGACAGGGACGACCAGTCAGCGAAGTACGAGTTATTGATGTGGCCGATCGATTGGATGAAAAATCGCATCTTTGCTCCCGCATAAGCGTTGTTGAGGATTGCAAGCATCGTGGGAGCATCCTCTTCATCCACACCGCCGGTGCCGTTTGTGTAGTGTATGATATGGAGCGCGATGGGGATGTCGACCCAGCCGACTTGTTCCAAGTTTACATAAGCCGCTCCCAGTCCACTGTCAACAGGAAGTGTTGAAAAGAACAGTGTACGGCAATCAATGTTACTCGTATCCGGTTGTGCGTATGCCGCGCAGGTGCAGAGAAGAATGAGTCCGATAAGTGATTTCATGGCAAAACCTCAGAATAGGGTGAAGTGATAGACATCGGCCCTTTGCATTGTCCGGGGCGTTTCCTATCTTACACCCGCAGACAACGAGCGCGCTCCGCTACTGCGGGGACATTCAGAGCCGTCGTTTGCGATGTTCAAGGCCGTGCAGTTCTAAGCTGCGCGGCCTTGTTGCATCTTTTCCGTGTGCAATCAGGCGGGGCGCGACAGTTCAAGAGGGCCATCGAATGTTTCATCTTTGCCTTCCCCGAATGACAACACCGCGATCATTGGCGCTTCCCACTGCTACAACCAGACTTTTGCCAACAGTCACCGATTTCAAACTCAGATCCCCATTCAAATCGAAGAATTGCTTATACCACAGCCAGCTTGCTCCATTGAAATGCCCCAATTCGCCGTATGCGCCAGCCACAAAAATGTCATTCTGCGCTCGACCACGGATGCTCTTGAGCAATCCACCCTCCTCAGTGCGATTCCATCGAACCGTTCCCTCTCCGTGCGTGGCACTTGATAATTCCCATATGGTTCCCCCATCCAACGCCCATACGGATTCCTTCGAATCCGTCCAAATGCTCGTCACGAGACCGGTGAGGCTATCGTCCCGTTCTCCCCTATATGGGGGGACATATTCGTAGCGTTTCTCAAACACACCGTTGACGCCGTGGAGAAGGACGCTCGATTGATAGTTCGAGCGATCATAGCCCGATATCCACACGTCATCGTCCCCCGTTCCCCAGATGTCCAGCAGGTCGCATGCCGTGCCGCTTTCCAATTTCGTCCAAGTAGATCCGTTGAATCGGGCGAGTGCGCCTGTCGATCCAACAATATACAGGCTACCCGAAGCGTTGCTCCACATCTTGTAGATCCATCCCGTCCACGCGTCGCTGGTGATATCGAAAGTTGTCCACTTAACACCGTTCCAATGCATCGGCTGATTACTCCCTACCCAGACATTCGAGACATTGAACGCCCAAATAGTGTGCAGTTGAGACAGATACAATGAACCTTGATAGGGATAATATACTCTCTCCAGACGCCATGACAATCCATCCCATTTTGCCAAGTTGTATCGTTCAGGGTCCAACTGCCCTGATGAATCTCCCAAATACAAATCGCCAACGGCCCACACGGTCGTGTCATTGATGATGGCGACGTCGTAGAGGACGCTCGAGTTGCCGTCGCCAACTGAGTCGACCTCCCATACAATCGAGTGGTCGGTGGTATCCAGCCCGACAAGAGGAGGTGGTGGCGGAGGTGTAGAGTGGGTGCAGGATCCGAGAAGAGCCGCGAAGAGGAGGAAGGTGATGGGAGTTAGGAGAGAATGCAGAGACCAGAATGCAGAAAACAGAATGGAGAATGCAGAGGACAGAATGCAGGTGGCAGAAGTCAGGGGTCGGAAGTCACAGGTTAGTGAAGAAACATTTGAACGCGATTGGCGCGGGCAGTCGTGACGTAATTGCCCTGACTCGGGATCAGATCGGGGAAGAATCAACCAATTGCGTGTGGCGGGATGCATGCGGCCCTCGGGGGGTATGTTTGCATTCAATATCTACGTCCCCCCCCCTCACTGTCAAGACAATTCTTCTGCGTATCATTTTTGATGTGCGCTGCAACAATCTCGATTCCGAGAATCGCGATTAGCCTTTGCGAGCATTTCCCCACATATGTGCTGACTCTTGCGCAATGTCATCGTTTCTTGAAATCAGGACGATGTATCTTCATGCGATCAATGCACATGCGATCATGGAGTGCAGAGTTCACCACGTCGCTTCCGCGACGTGACTTTCAGTACTAGTGCCGTTTCCAATAATTAACCTTGCAATGCCCTTGAATAGAAGCATTGGAAACGGGCACTAGTGCTCGCTCCCACACAATCTTTATTAGTGGGAGCGGCACTAGGTCTTGATACCGGCCGTAAACGGTCGGGTTATGTTCACACCGTCCCTATCAGTTCCGTCGAGGAACCACTATTTCGAATACGAAGGAGCTTGCTATGACAACTATGCAACCGACGACGTTGTACCACAACCATGAAATGTCTGTCCATAAGAAACAGGCGAAGACTGCTGCTTCGCCCGCAAAGACCGACCAGAAGACGGCTGTACCTCCAACACTCCGCATGAAGAATGCGACAACAAAGATCCCGAGCATCGAGCCGTAGAAGAGCGAGCCAATAATGTTCACGGCTTCGATCAACGATCCCAGTCTTGCCGCATATTGGGAAAAGACGATCGCATACACTCCCCATCCCGCCATCGCGATCCTCGACACCAGAAGGATGTGCCGATCGTTCGCTTCTCGACGGATCAATCGCTTGTAGACGTCGACAACGGAGCACGTCGCAAGGCTGCTCAACTCGCCGCTGCTCGACGACATTGACGCCGCAAACACGCACGCGAACACCAGTCCCACAAACCCCGCGGGTAAGTACGTTAGGACGTAAGTAAGAAAGATGTAGTTCGTGTCGTTTGGGTCGACTGTCGGATCGTCTGCGACGATCGCCGCACGTGCGCTTTCCCTGGCGCTGGCCTTCATCTCCGTCTGTTCGGCAATTGCCCCCCTCACTTCTTCTTCTCGTCCGGCATTTCCTTCCTTGCGAGCAGCCAGAAATTCACGATACGACGATTGCTGCGCCTCGTGCGCAGCTGCGTACTTCCGTTCCGCTTCGGCAAACGCATCCGCGTGTGGTCCCGAACGGATTTTTTCCACAACGACAGGATTGAAGAATACCGGCGGACGTTCAAACTGATACACAACGAACACCATAACGCCGATGAGCAGAATGAAGAACTGCATGGGCACTTTCGCCATGCCATTGAACAAAAGTCCCAGACGGCTTTGGGTAAGGGATGCGCCGGTCAGGTACCGCTGCACTTGCGATTGATCAGTGCCGAAATATGCAAGCGCGATGAATAATCCACCGATAAGCCCCGACCAAAACGTATACCGATTCGAAAGGTCGAACGTAAAATCGACGGCGTTGAGCCGGCCGTTAACGCCTGCGATGCGGAACGCGTCCACGATGCCGACGTCGTCGGGTATGATGAAGAACGTAACGAGGAATGCGACCATCATTCCCGCCATGATGATCGTCAGTTGCTGAACGTCGGCCCAGTTGACCGCTTTCACCCCTCCTGTCGTCATGTAGATAATGATCGCCCCTCCGATCGCCGCGGAAGTCCACCGTATGTCCCATCCGAGCATTACTGAGAGAATGAGCGACGGCGCATAAATGGTCATTCCCGCCCCCAATCCGCGCTGCACGAGAAAGAGAAACGCGGTCAATGCCCGGGTCTTGAGGTCGAAGCGATGTTCGAGGAATTCATATGCGGTAAAGACGCCCAATTTACGATACAGCGGGACAACAGTAACACAAAGAATGACCATCGCGATCGGGAGCCCGAAGTAATACTGTACGAACCGCATGCCGTCGGCATACGCCTGTCCCGGAGTGGACGTGAATGTGATCGCACTCGCCTGCGTCGCCATGATAGAGAGAGCAACGGCATACCACGGGAGGCGGCGGTCGGCTAGCAAGAACCCCTGGACATTGCGGCTCCCCCTCCCTTTCCATACGCCGTATGCCACCAGACATCCAAGCGTCGCTACAAGGACAAGAATGTCGAGCGTTCTCACCGGAATGCCAAGGTCAAAAGGTAGGAGAGGATGACTACAACGGCGAGTTCAGCGATAACGAGGACATACCACCGGCGCCACGTACCGAGGAATCTCGGCGGGGCGGAGTCTTCGCCGTCCGTGGGAACTGCTGGGTCTGGACGGATTTCGCTCACTTTGTTGCGGAAAGTGAGAGAATATTTGCGAGCATCCGGTAGGCCCCGGGGACGCCGGCCGGTATCTGTCGGAACAGGGCCAATCCGGTGTACACGAAGTGACCTTTGCCCACCTTGGCGACGAGCAACCCGCCATCGCGGGAAGGCTCGCCCGCATCGTTGCTGCCCAGGATCGCCTGATACTCATGTGACCACCTTGATGCATAATAGAGTCCGCGTTCCTGGACCCATCCGGCAAAGTCTTCCTTCGTAATCCTGTTCGGCATCCTCACAACTGGATGGTCCGTCGCCAGGATTCTCATCTCTGCATCCTCTTCCGTTACCCGCTCCCGTCCGATCGTGAGCGGATAAGGCCCGATATTCTCCGATTCTCCTCGAGTTGTCGTCACATACTGTACCAGATATGTGCCGCCGGTCCGCATGTACTCCAAAAGCCGTTGTCGGACGGACCTCAGAACGGGCCGCGTATTATGCGCCCGCACGCCTGCTACGATTGCTGTGAACTTCGAAAGTTGTGCCGTCCGCAGGTCGTCATCTGAAAGCAACGTGACGTTGTACCCGCATTGCCCAAGCCCTTCAGGAATCTCATCTCCGGCCCCCATGATATAACCGACCGACGACCCGCGCGTTGCCAGTTCAATCCTCAGGAGTTTTGCGGATGCCGAAGAATATAACGTCAACGGTGGAATGTGATCATACACCGCAGATGTTGCCGATAGTGTATGAGTCGAGCCGTCAACAATAACAGATGCCTCCAATGTCCCGCTCACCGCACCGTCCTCTGGTTGCACGGTGAATTCGACAGTTTCCTGTCCACCCTTTTCGATCCGGGGAATTGTCCGGTTACGCGGTTGAACCGACCATCCGCGCGGTGCGGAAAGTCGCACTGAAGCATTCTCCACCGACCGAATAGCATCGACACGGACGGTAACGGGCTTGGATTTCGTATCCGCGAAGACCCAAACAGATGAGCTCAATGCGACACGGACAGGAGGTGAGATATGCAACGGCCTGTACATCTCCCCTTTGACCGGATCGACGGAACGATACCTGACCGGAATGTCGAGGTCGAGAGCGGCCTCTCCAAGCACAAGTCTGACTTTTGCCGTGAGGGTGGGAGGACCGTCGGCTTCTCCAATGAGCGACGAATCCCTGATCTCATAACGGGCAGTTTTCGGAGGTGAATCAAGCCAGAATGGTTGACTGATGGGGATCGATGAAGGCACGACGCCTCGAAGGACGATTCGGACCTGTGTGTTGAGCGGCAACGCGCGCGCGCCCGCAGGCTTCCCTCCAAGTCCATCGACGCTCCACTGGTCCAGATTCCAGGCATACACAGACCTGTTGACAACGGACAACGTAATCACAATGCTGTCACCACGCACATACGTCTCCGCGTCGCTCAATGCGTCGATCCAGAGGCCGCTGCATCCGCGGATGACATCCGAGATCTCGCGCCGCTTTACATCCACCCAGGGGTCCGGAGGCAATGTATTCAACGTTCGCATCATTGCCAACAACAAGGGAACGCTGCGATGTGGGACGGACATGGAGAAGGTTGCCTGCAAAGAGTCGACCAAGGGGAGCATTTTCTCTCCCCCTTCTATTCTCGACCACGTCATGTCGATGCCGTCAAACAAATCTGATCGAGCCGTGTCGCCGGCAACGTGTTGAAAATCATTTATGGCTTCGCCGCGATTCTGCGCGGCCCCAAAACCCTGAGACTTGTGCATTGTTCGAGCGATCCCCGCGAGCTCGGCATAGGAGAGCCCGAGGATCGGATCGTACTGGCCCAGGTCGATTGCAGCGGAATTCGGCGGTGGTGCGGGACGATCTCCTTGTCCGAATCGAAAGGCGTTCCACACGATCCGATTTGCACGCCATGGCTTTAGCGCGGGGAACTGCTCCGCATTCATGGCCGGTGAACCGGCTGCAACGAATGCTTCAGCTGCAAGAATTGCCGAACTTGTGTGGTTTCCGTGCGTGCCGGCATCCGATGTGAAGCGCGTAACGATGACGTCCGGACGAAATCTCCTGATCACGCGCACAACATCGGCTGCGATTTCCTCCCTTCCCCAAAACTCCAACGTCTCCTTCGAAGTCTTCGAATAGCCAAAATCTATGGCCCTGGTAAAGAACTGTTCTGCTCCGTCGATTTTACGGGCGGCAAGAAGTTCGTGCGTTCGGACCATCCCCAAGAGACTGCCCTGCTCGGTTCCCAGGAGGTTCTGACCTCCTTCGCCGCGGGTCATGGACAAATATGCAGAACGAAGATGGCGCCCATTTGCCATGGCAGTAAGAAAGGCGGTGTTCTCGTCGTCGGGGTGTGCGGCCACATACAGAACCGACCCGAGGACCGACAGCCGCTGCACGGCATGGTGGAGTTCGGCCGCGCTCATGGAGCGCGGACTTTGTCCGTTCGTAGTCTCAAAAAAGAGAATACTCAAGAGGAGCGTTGCGGAAGTCCTGGACATTCAGGGAGTTCGGAGGAGTGAGAAAAGGGTGACTATTTGCGAAATATATGGCCTGTCCGCCTGATGTTCAAGCAATAATCCCTTCCTTTTGGCATCTTAGTGCTTTCGGGAGAGCAACTTTCGTAGGTCTTAGGTCGTCTAACTTCCGGCCTCTTGTGCTCTGCGCAGACCGCATGAGGGAATCCATGACGTTCGACAGACCGTTGGGCCCCCACTCCATTTGCAGCGATTCACGGACACTGTTGTGTAACGCTTCACAAAGGTGGAAGACATGAAGAGTATCCTGCGTCGTAAAGCCGTTTTCCTGCCCATCGTCATTGTAGTTCTTAGCTTGCTTTCTTACATCACGTTTTCACCGAATGATACGGCTGCGATTGCAACGACTCAGGCGCAAGAAGGGCCGTTCCAGGTGAGCATTAAGACGAGCGGCGAGATCCGGGCGGCAAATTCCTTCACGCTCACGGTCCCGCGTTCCCGCTACGGCCAGGTCCAGATCGTGTATCTCATTCCCGAAGGCACGACTGTCCAGGCCGGCGAAGTCGCAGCTCGCTTTTCGACGACGGAAGTCGACAAGACGATCCAAGAAAAGGATTCGGAACTGGGGATCCTCAGGTCCGACCTTGTCAAGATGAAGGCCGATCAGGAAGCGCGGCTGTGGGAGTTGGACGCGGCAAAGAGAAACGCCGAGCTCGCCCACTCACAGGCACAGCTTCAAATGGAGAAAATGAAATTCGAGGCGGAGATGGCTCGGAAAGAAGCGGAGATCAACCTCGAAAAGAGCCGTCTTTCTTTTGAACAAGCGAAGAGAAAGATCGTCTCCCAGGGAAGAGTGGACAAGTCCGACACAGAAAAAGCCCGCCTCAAGATCCTTCAGGTTGAAAACGACCTCGCCCGCGCCAGACAGGACAAAGACATGTTCACGTTGAAGGCCCCCATGCAGGGTCTGGTTGTGTACGAGATGAACTGGAGCACCGGTCGCAAGGTGAATGTCGGCGATTCCCCATGGCCCGGCATGGCCATCATCAGCCTTCCTGACCTCTCAAAAATGCAGGCAATAACGAATATTAATGAAGTGGACATCAGCAAAGTCAAGAAGGACCAGCAGGCCAACATCCGGCTCGACGCATTCGCCGACATGACGTTCCCTGCGAAGGTCGTGTCCGTCGGGACTATCGGGCAGCAACGGGACCGCAATTCCGGCATCAAGACGTTTGAGGTCATCCTCGACATCGTTGGGTCAGATCCTGCGCTGAAACCGGGAATGACCACGAGCAACGAAATCGTCATGGAGACGATCCCTCAGGCCGTTTTCATACCACTTGAATCTGTGTTTGAGAAAAACGGAAAGCTTGTCGTGTATAAAATGAACGGCGGCTCGCCCGAAGCGACCGAGGTGCAGATCGGCGCGAAGAACAGCAATTTTGTTGTGATCGCGAACGGACTCAACGCCGGAGAAAAGGTCACCCTGCGGGACCCGACCGAGCAATCCGAAGAAAAATCCAAACCCAGCCCGGCGAAGGAGGCTCGCTTGTGAATCTAGGGGAGAACGCGCGCATAGGTATGACCGGACTTGTCACGCACAAGCTCCGGTCCGTACTGACGGCGCTCGGCATCATCTTTGGCGTCGCGGCGGTTGTGGCCATGCTGTCCATCGGCGAGGGTGCACGACAGGAATCGCTCGAACAGATCCGCCTTATGGGGGTGAACAACATCATTATCCGCTCCAGGGAAGCCACTGCCCAGAGTTTCGGCAAATCCAAAGCCAATTTTTCGCCCGGACTGACTGCTCTCGATGCCGAAGCGATCGTCGCCGTCTGCCCGCAAGTAGATTATGCGGTCACACAATGGGAAAAGACGGCTCCTGCCATGTTCCGGAGCGAGCGACGGGACGTGAAAGTGGTGGGTACAACACCGGCATTCCTGGATGCCTTCGGGTACAGAGTTCAAGAAGGGAGTTTCCTGCAGCCGGCCCACGTGAGGGATCAAAGCAACGTGTGTGTCATCGGCAGCGGCGTGAAGAATGCAATGTTCCATTTCCAGAATCCCATCGGTCAACAGTTCAAGATCGACAATCAGTGGTTCACCGTCATCGGCATCATGGAATCGCAGATGGCCCCGGCCAAGAAGATCGCCGACCTGGACGTCCGTAATCTCAACCTGGATGTCTACGTACCCCTCACGACCGCACAGTACAAGCTTGAGCGCTTCATGTCCGGAGGTTCGGGATCGATGACCTTCATGGGGGGCGGTGTCATGTTCTCTTCAAGCGACCGGACGCCCATCCCGCGTGACCGTCTTGACCAGATCACCGTCAAGGTGGCTTCCGAGGATTGGATCGGGGAGGCGACGACGGTTATCCAACGAGTACTTGCGCGGCGGCACTTCGGCGTTGGCGATTACGAGGTCATCGTTCCGGAAGCCCTGCTTCAACAAAGCCAGAGAACACAGCAGATCTTCAACATCGTGATGGGAGCAATCGCGGGTATTTCGCTTCTCGTCGGCGGCATTGGGATCATGAACATTATGCTTGCTTCCGTGATGGAACGAACGAAGGAGATCGGCGTTCGCCGCGCCGTCGGCGCAACGCGCGCAGATGTGCTGGGACAATTCCTTTTCGAAGCGATTTTTCTGAGCATCGTCGGCGGCCTTCTGGGCATCGGCGTCGGATACTCGCTGACCAAGATCATTACGCTGTATGCAGAATGGCGGACCGTGGTCTCCATTCCAGCCATGCTCCTGGCGTTCAGCGTATCGGCGGCCGTGGGCATTGCGTTCGGCTACTACCCGGCCCGCAAAGCTGCCATCCAAAATCCCATCGAATCATTGCGGTATGAGTAAGCGTGCAGTGTTTATAAAGAGAACATTCGCTTTAGCCTTCGGTTGGTTTTTACTTCCCGGTACACTGGCAGCCCAAACACCGGTACGAATTTCCCTGCAAGATGCGATCGGGCTTGCACTGAATCAAGGATATGCTGTTCACAGTGCCACATCATCCTACCTGGTTTCAAAGAAGACGTTGGAGGCGGAGCTGCGACGACAACGAACCTCCGTCAATCTGAACCTCAACCTCCCGACATTCCGCGAATCGCTTTCCAGTCAGTTCAATCCTGCGACGCAGAAGTACGAATACTACCAAATCCAAACGACGGAACTCCAGAGCGGGCTGTCCATCAGCCAACCCTTGTCCTTTACGGGCGGGGTCGTCTCCTTTCAGCAGACGCTGCTCGAGAGGTCGCAAATCAACGGCCTGACAACGTCCAGCTCGACCGACTACTTTAGCAATTTCTATCTGCAGTTCAGACAGCCCTTGTGGACGCCGAACGTATACCGTCAGACAAGCGAGCGGAATGCCATACAGCTTGAACAAGCCGAGGCGGAGTATGTAAAGGACAAGCTCGACATTACGTATTCCGTCACAGAAGCTTTCTACGACGCTCATAGGCTGTCTCAACGTCTGACGATTGTACGGGATCAGGTTCGGCAGAACGAGGATTCGTATCAAACTGCGAAGAACAAGTTCGCCGGCGGGCTTATACCGGAAGTCGACTATCTTCAGTCGGAAGTCGACCTTGTCTCCAGCAACAACGAACAAGCCACGACCGAGCGGGAATACCTTCGCGCCCTCAATGTCCTGCGATTGTTGCTGGGCATTCCCGCCGACCAGCCGGTGGAGATAACTGCCGACCTGACGTTCCGGTCAGTGCCCGTCGACCAGGCGAAAGCAGTGGAGCAGGCGCTTGCGTCGCGTACGGAAGTCATTTCCGCCGAACGGTCGGTCGACCTGCGTCTCATGGATATCGAGTCAGCAGAGGCCCGGAACTCGTTCCGTATGGATATCCTTGCTTCGTACGGCATCAACGGAAACGCGCCGCAATTCGACCGCATCTTCCGAGATTTCGGACGATCTCGTGCTGCGTCGTTGACAGTGAGCATTCCCTTGTTCGATTGGGGCAGCAATGCATTGGACGTTGAAGCCGCCGTCGTCCAGCATGAGAATGCGATCGCGACGTCCGTCAATACGCGCGACCGCATCAGGCTGGAGATCATCGACCTCGTCAACCGCATTCGTTCGACTGAATCACGGATTCAAGTCCTCGATAAGAACGTTACCGTTGCCCAGAAAAGTTACGATATCAGCATGGCGCGGTTCCGGGCCGGGACAATCAATCGAAACGATCTCGCCCAGGCGCAACAACGCCTGACCACCGCAAAGTTGAACTCCCTCAACGCGCTCATCGACTACCAGATCGGTATGGCCGATCTGAAACGTCGAACGCTTTGGGACTTCGAAACGCATTCACCCGTAAGAGCTGACATGGACGACAAGAGACACTGAACGTTCGCACCCGCACATACTACTTCATCCTTCCCTTTGAGCCCTTCCTTTTCTATCTTGGGGTGCCTCAACTATCAAAGGGCCCTCATGAAGTCTCGCAGTTCTGTATTCTTCGCAACTATCCTCCTTCATGCATTTGGCTGTCACACATCCCCTCCCGATCGGTCGGAGTGGTCAGGAGCTCTGACTCTACACAGCGGCACGCTTCTTCCCTTCCACATGACGCTCGATCTCACGGGACCCGCACCGTCGGGCTTCTTTACAGTGGGTGACGAACGGACGCAGATCCCTGAATGCCGGACGACCTCCGATTCCATCATTCTCGAGTTCTCCGAATATGGCGCATCCTTGCGAGGCCGTTGGGACGGAAGCCGACTATCCGGGTCATATTTCCGATACCGGTCCGACACGACATCGATTCCATTTTTCGCCGCACCGTTGGGTTCGGAAGCTTACGCCCGCACAGCAAGTTCGCCGCCTGGCGTTGCCCTGGTCGGCACGTTTCAGGCGTACCTCCAGGGTTCGAGCACGGTCGATTCTTCCACTACCGGAGTTTTCTGGAGTCGCGCTGATTCAGTCTTTGGTACACTCATCGCACCGGATGGAGACTACGGACTCTTCGCAGGCGTACAACGGGGCGACAGCGCGTATCTGGGACGATTTACCGGATGGCAAGTTCTCAAGCTGGAACTTGGACGAACAGGGGCATCATGGTCCGGCCGGCTATTTGTCCGCGGCGGATCCCCCACGCCTTTTCAACTTGAACCCCGGCCCACAGCCGAACCTGAGGCAACACCCGACAAGATCACCGCGGCGGCCGATCCAAAAGCGAAATTCAGATTCTCCGGTCTGACAACCGAGGGAATGTTTCTCACCGAGACTTCTTCCAAATTCAAGGACAAAGCGCTTATCGTAGACATCATGGGGACATGGTGTCATAATTGCATGGACGCGGTTCCCATCCTTCAACAATTGTCCAAAGAATACGGTCCCAAAGGACTGGAGGTCGTGGGACTTTCCTTTGAGATCTCGGACGACACTTCGCTTGCGAAACGGAATATCGAGCTGTTTGCACGAAGGCACGGTGTCACGTACCCCCTGCTCTTTTGCGGAAGCACTGAACCGGTGTACACGGACCCGCAGCTGAAGTCCCAGCTGAAGAACTTCTATGCATATCCTACGACGCTTTTCATTGACCGATCCAGACGCATTCGAAGCGTGCATGTCGGATTTCGTGGACCTGGAACCGGAGACGCATATCAACGGGAGATCGAAACACTGTATCGTCATGCCGAAGAGATTGTGAAATAAAGGGGAATGCATGAAGACGTATCAGCTCTACATTGATGGAAAGTTTGTCGAGGCGGCTGACGGTCAGACCTTCACGTCGATCAACCCATTTTCCCAGGACGTCGTCGCCACGGTGTCCCGCGCAGGAGTGATTGACGCACAACGCGCAGCGGCCGCCGCAAGGAAAGCTTTCGACGCAGGTCCATGGCCCCGCCTCACTCCTGCCGAACGAAGTGAATACCTGAAAAAGGTGGTCGATAAGATCAACGAACGTCAGGCAGATCTTGTTGCGTTGGAGGTGGCCGATTCCGGATCGACTATCAGAAAAGCCAAGGAAGACATACACTTGTCCGCCCGGAATTTGAACTATTTCTGCAAGATGGCGGCGATGACATTCGAAGGAGATATCGAAGGACTTTCAAAACCGGGATTTTCGAAAAATGTACTGGCATGGGAGCCCGTGGGAGTAGTTGGGGCGATTATTCCATGGAATTTTCCGCTCAAGATGGCGATATGGAAGCTTGGACCCGCACTCGCCGCTGGCAACACGGTAGTATTGAAGCCTTCAGAGTTGACACCAGTGACGGCTATGGAGCTGGCCAAGATGTTCGACGAAGCCGGGTTCCCGCCCGGAGTCGTCAATATCATTCCCGGATTCGGGCCAGAGGCCGGAGAAGAGCTCGTGCGGAATCCGTTGGTGGACAAGGTTGCATTCACCGGGTCAACCGCAGTCGGCCGACGTGTGATGGCCGCGGCATCGGAAACATTGAAGAAAGTGACGCTGGAGTGCGGTGGAAAGTCGGCGAATATTGTTCTCGACGACGCCGATATGGAACTGGCTGTCGATGGGGCATTGTATGCTATCTTTTACCACCAGGGCCAATGCTGCGAAGCCGGCACGAGGCTCCTGCTCCCAGCATCGAAAGCCGATGTGTTCCTGGAACGACTCCTGGCAAAGACACGAAAGATCAAACTTGGGGATCCGGCAGATCAAACCACGGACATGGGACCTCTTGTTTCTCAGAAGCAGCAAGAGCGGGTGCTGGGGTATATCGCCGAAGGTACGCGGCAAGGCGCAACGCTCGTGCATGGCGGCGGGAAGCCGAAAGACCCGTCTTTGTCAAAAGGATTCTTTGTCGAGCCAACCGTTTTCAGCGGCGTGATAAATTCCATGACAATCGCAAGAGAGGAGATCTTTGGCCCCGTTCTGTCTGTCATGACGTACGACACGGACGACGAAGCGGTGGCCATTGCAAACGATTCGATCTACGGTCTCGGCGGCGGCGTCTGGTCGAAGGACCCTGAGCGAGCCCTCCATGTGGCGCGGCGGCTTCGCGCTGGCACAGTCTGGATCAACGAATGGCATTTGATCAGTGAACGCGCTCCTTTCGGAGGGTACAAACAAAGCGGCGTCGGGCGGGAATTTGGCGTCGAGGGGATCAAAGAATTCATGGAATCGAAGCATCTGCACATCGACGAGGTCGGCGTGCGGGAAAAGAAGTTTTGGTACGATACGGTCGTGCCAAGATCGTAGACACTTTCACTAACGAAAACGTCATGGATATCCAACGAAAGACTGTGCTGGTCCTGGGCGGGTGGGGTCTTGTTGGCAGGGCTGTCTGTCGGCAAATGGCCGTTCACAAACCGAGGAAGATCATTGTCACCTCCCTGCTGGAACGCGAAGCTCGGGAGGCCGTCGCCGAGTTGAGAAAAGAATTCCCGCGGGAAAGAAAATCGCTGTTCGTCCCATGGTGGGGCAATATTTTTCTCCGTCATGAACTCAAGGACCGGCCGAGGGAGGTGCTCCTGAGCAATAAGGCCACTCGACAAATGCTCATTGACGACCTGCTGGGTGAATTCGCGTCGGACCTCCTCGAACGCCAGACGATCTTCAAATTGTTGAACGATCACAATCCGGAGATCGTCGTCGACTGCATCAATTCAGCGACAGCGATCGCGTATCAGGACTTATTTCAAGCTTCGCGCGATGTCCGGCGCCAGCTGCAGCGCCGCACAGCCGACGACGCCCTTGTCGAGGCCACCGAACGACTGCTGGTCACGCAATATGTCCCCCAACTTATTCGCCATGTTCAGATCATGTATCGATCCATGCATTACGCCGGTACAAGACTGTATGTGAAGATCGGCACCAGCGGAACGGGAGGCATGGGTCTCAACATTCCTTATACGCACAGTGAGGAGCGTCCGTCGAGCGTTCTGCTGAGCAAATCTGCGGTTGCGGGTGCTCATACAATGTTATTGTTCCTTATGGGTAGAACGCCGGATTCTCCTATCACAAAGGAGATCAAACCGACGGCGGCCATAGCTTGGAAAAAGATCGGATACGGCGAGATCCGCAAACGAGGTAAGGCCGTCACGCTTGTCGATTGTCCGCCGACGAATGCCGTTCGGTTGGAAAAGAATCTTGAGCTGAACCTCAAGGAACCTGTCTGGCGAGAAACCGGCGACACGCTGAAGTCGGTGTTCATCGACACTGGTGAGAATGGCACATTCTCGCGCGCTGAGTTTGAGGCTATTGCGACGCCGGGGCAAATGGAATACGTTACACCGGAAGAGATCGCTGAGTCGGTCGTGTTCGAGATCAAAGGTGGAAACACCGGACACGACATCATCAACGCGCTTGATAATGCGACGTTGAATCCGACCTATCGAGCGGGATTCCTGTTCGACGGAGCTTTAAAGGAGTTGCGGACGCTCGAAGAGAAGCATGGGGAAAAGAGCGTCGCTTTTGAAATGCTGGGGCCGCCGAGGCTCTCCAAGCTTCTCTACGAAGCTCATATACTTCAGTCGGTATTCGGTTCGGTCAATGCTGCGCAGCGCGCAACGCCTAATTCGATGTCCACACAATGCCGCGCATTGATCGAACGCGACGCCACTCTCCGGTCGCGCATTATTTCCATCGGTATTCCCATTCTCATGCCGGACGGCAAGACGATTCTCAGGGGAAACGAGATCAAGATCCCCACCTTCCGGGGAGAGTCCACGATCCCCATCCGGAAGACGTCAATCGATGTTTGGGCTCACGATGGATGGGTGGACCTGCGAATCGGAAATATGGAAGCGTGGAAGGTTCGGTTCGAACGGATCATACGCGAAGCCGACGACGTCCCGGCTGGCGACACGTCATCGCGGTACATGAGGACCCGAGCCTACTGGAATAATTTCGAATCTATTGAACCTGGAAAATTGGTGGGATGGATATTTTCAGAAGAGGAACACGGGAAGAGGATGAAAGCATAACCTCATAGAACCGCAAGCGGCATGCCGTTTGCTTCAGGCAGCTATGAGGTCATTCGTACCGAAGTGCTTCAATCGGGTCGAGATTAGCGGCTTTCCATGCCGGATATACGCCGAAGGCAATGCCGATGATGGAGCAAAGGACCACCGCAAAGATCGCCCAGTCGACCGGGAAGATCGGGGGAATCTCGAGGAAAAGAGCTGCAAGGTTTCCCGCCAGGATCCCGACGCCAATACCTATAAACCCTCCGATCTGACACAGTACAACCGCTTCCGTTAGGAATTGCGTGAGGATGTTCGACTTTCGTGCGCCGATAGCTTTACGAATGCCAATCTCCTTGACGCGTTCTGATACCGACACCAGCATAATGTTCATGATTCCGACGCCTGCCGCCAGAAGGGAGATGAACGAAATGAACGCAACTCCCATTTTCACGTATTTCGTAAAACTGTCGAACGTGGCGATCATGGAGTCGTTCGAGAAGATGTCAAAATCATCCGGCTTGCCCGGATCGACCTTCCGCACCGTACGAAGCAAAAACCGCGCTTCTTCAACGCAATCCTCATAGATCTCGGGACTCTTCGCCTTGATCATGATATTGAGAGAGCGATCCCTGTCGAAATTCTCCAAAAACACTGGCAGAGGTATGGCGGCAAAGTTGTCATCTCGACCTCCCAGCGCCGCCCCCTTCTTTTCGAAGACTCCGATCACTTGATATCTTTTTCCGCGGATCTTTACGAACTGACCCACGGCACCTTCTGCCGGGATTCCCGGAAAGATCTTTGACACAATGTCCATCCCCAACACCACCACATGACCGCCTGTTCTCATATCCTGTTCGGTGAGACCGCGGCCATGCTCCACGATCCAGTTGTTAGTCGGTAATCCTTGAGGGTTTTCCCCGAACACCGGAACGTTTGGGTTGGTCTTTTCACCGGAGAGCGACTGGATGACATTGCCATGGTCGTAAGATTCAATGCCGACGAGGGTAGCAGTCGTAATGCGGTACAACAAATACTCGGCTTGCACAAGGGTGATATCTTTGCGGTTCCGGGCCTTGATCCGTTCCTCCCTGTTCGCCATGACCGGAAATTTTTGAATCTGAAAAGTGTTCGCACCGAGATTGCTAAGTCCCGATTCGATGCCGTTCTGGAGCACACGGACCGCGGTCATGACGCCGATAATGGAAAAGACGCCGATGACGATGCCGAGCAAGGTCAGGACCGACCTGAGCTTGTTCGCCCGAATGGCGCTAAGGGCTATGCGAAAGACTTCGGAAAATTCCATGGATTCTATTCGTAGCGAAGAGCGTCCACCGGATCCATGCGCGATGCACGAAAGGCTGGCAAGAAGCCGGAGATTATTCCGACGAGCACAGAAACAAAGAGCGCAATGGCAACCACGTTGATGGGCATGGCCGTCGGAAGAACATTATCGATGACGAGCGTGAGCGGGAAAGCAACGATTACACCGAGCAATCCTCCGATCAGGCTCAGCGCGGCAGCCTCGATAAGGAATTGAATAAGGATGGAACGACGCGGAGCTCCGATCGCCTTGCGTACACCTATTTCACGGGTTCGTTCCGTCACAGAAACGAACATTATGTTCATGATGCCGATGCCGCCGACAAATAACGACAGGCCCGTGATAAAGAGGCCGAATCCGGCGACGACAGCCCCGATCTGATTGAATGCCTGAATAAAGATGTCTTGTTGATTGATCGCAAAGTCATCTGGTTGCTTCGGCGACACCCGCCGCACTTTTCGCAGAATACCCCGGATCTCTTCTTTGGTTTCTTCGAGTGACTCCAACGAAGCCGCTTTCACCCACACTTCAATTCCCCCGCCGCGGAACGACTTGAATTCCTTGAAGAATCTGTTGATCGGTACATATACTCTGTTGTCGAGGCTTTGTATCCCCAGAAAGCTTCCCTGCTTTTCCAGAACGCCCAGCACCCGGTACGGGTACCCTCCCACTTTGACGGATTTCCCCATCGGCGACTCATTCGGGAACAGGCCTTCGGCGATCTCAGACCCGAGTACACACACTGGCCGGCCCCCGGATACTTCCATGGCAGTCATGAACCTGCCAAGCGCCACGTTCACATTACTCGTTTCGACAAACTCATCGTTCGTACCGACAATAACGGCATTCTCGATGATCTTGCGCTCGTATTTGACATTCCGCGATGTGCCCGTCACCGGCGAAACACCGCGGACGAGTTCCGCCTGCCGTTGAATGGCACGAGCGTGTTCGATCTTGATATCTTTCCGGTTCCTGATGAGCCACCAATCCCCGCCTCCACCCCACGGCCACTTCTGAACATACAGAACATCGGCGCCGATCGCTGCAATGCTCTTATTGAATGCTCGGTTCAATCCCTCAATTGCCGTGCCCATCAGGGTCACCGACAGGATGCCGATAAATATGCCGATCGCGGTCAGCACAGAGCGCATCTTGTTCGCCCGGATGGCAGCGAACGCGATGAGCAATCCCTCCCGCAGGTCGTCAATGTATAGTCGCATAATGATTCAGGCAGAGGCAGCGATGTCATGATGAATGATGCGGCGGTCGGTCACTGGTTCATCGTGCTCGATGTGTCCGTCACGTATGCGGATCCTGCGATGCGCGTGCGCGGCAATCTCCTCCTCGTGTGTCACAATAATGATGGTGTTCCCTTCCTTGTGCAGGACGTCGAACAATCCCATGATCTCATCGCCCGTCTTGCTGTCGAGGTTGCCGGTCGGTTCATCGGCCAGAAGAATGGAGGGGTGCGTGACCAGGGCGCGCGCAATAGCTACACGCTGGCGCTGTCCGCCGGAAAGTTCATTCGGCTTGTGGTGCGCCCGGTCTGTGAGACCGACGCGGGCAATGGATTCCCGGGCCAAGCGCTTTCGTTCGCCGCCACCGACGCCGCCGTAGATGAGGGGAAGCTCGACATTGTGGAGGACATCCGAACGGGCGAGCAGATTGAATGTCTGGAAGACAAATCCGATCTCCTTGTTCCGTACCCGAGCCAATTGATTGTCGTTCATGTCGCTGACGTTCGTGCCGTTGAGCTCGTACATACCGGACGAAGGAGTGTCGAGGCAGCCGATAATATTCATGAGCGTCGATTTCCCCGAACCGGACGGCCCCATGATGGCGACATACTCGTTCTTCTTGATCTCGACATTCAACCCACGCAGGGCGTGCACTTCTTCCGAGCCCATTTGATACATCTTCTTGATGTTCTGCAGCCTGATGAGGATGGACATGGCGTGTGTTCCGTCGTTCATGAGTTTGGATTCTGTGCTACGCTTGCACCCGTTTGTTGAGCGCGTTTGTTGTCCACTTTCACCTTGCTGCCGTTCTCCAGATCGCGGTTGATGGCCTTGAACGGTCCTGACACCACTTCGACGCCTTCAATCTTCTCCCCCGTCACTTCCACGTATGCATCATCGCTGAGGCCTCGTTTGACCCTGACCGTTTCTGCTTTGCCATCCTTCACCACAAACACCACTTCCTCAAGCTTGTCTTCTTCTTTCTTCTTGGTATTTCCTGCGACGAATTTTGCCTCACCTTCCTTGGGTTGCACCTGCGCTTCCTCTTTCGGCTCTTTCGGCAT
>MHAK01000073.1 GCA_001802945.1 Ignavibacteria bacterium RIFCSPLOWO2_12_FULL_56_21
TACTCCAAAGGCAAACAGACCGGCGCGATCGAGCAATCGTATCAATCGTCACTCGGGCAATCCACGATGCAGCCGAACATGGTCTCGGTCATCCCCGGGATCAAATCGGAAAACTACGTTCCGCCCGCCTTCAGCCCTCAGCCCGGTTCGGGAGGATCCATCCCGCCGATCGGGGGCATCTGCAATGGCGTGGTGACAGTGGACATCATCTCTCCGGAACTGATCACAGGAGATGATTACATCGTCTCGTTCGTTGATTCGGCTGGATTTGCGATTGCATTCAATCTGCAGCGTGTCTCGAAGTCGACGCATGACACGACGCTCGTGCTCGACCGTCAGCCGTTCACGGATGCGAGCGGCGACAATCTTTCGATCGTCGACGGATTCCGTTTGACGGTGAAGAATGCCCCGTTTGGCGTGGCTTCGCTCACCTGGACAAAAGTGAGCGGAGACACCTGCACCTTCGATTGGCGCGCTAAGCCTGCTGCAGCCTACGCGAATCGCCCCGCCGGCCAGGTTGTGCAGGAAGCCGTTTACACGCTGGATGACTATCGAATCACCGTCGACACAAATTCAACGGGCGGCTTGTGGGCCAAGTGGTATGACTACTTCTCGGATACGTTCCAACCCACCCTTCAACATCTCCCGCTCAACGTCGAGGTCGTGACCGATCCGGCCAATCCCATTGATGTCAGCAGCTACACGACATTGAATGAGTTTGCCGTTCTTGCGTCATGGGATGAATACCGGCAATACTACTACAGCCAGCTAGGATGGGACGTTGCACCCGGCGGCCTGGGGTATACGGCGGCAAGTCCGGGATTTTACGAGCTGTACACAGACTTCCTCAATCTTGAACGGCCGGTCGTGGACGCAATCACGCAAGACACGACATATACCGGGTTAGTCCTGTTCACGAACAACTTCCCCACCACGTATGTGAACGCAAACGGAGACACCGTGACGAGAACCGCGGTTGCTCCGTCCCAAGGGGATCAGTTCACGATCATAACCAACAAGCCGTTCCGGAAGGACGTCCATTACACGTTCTCGACGGCCGCTTCGTCCTTTGACGCAATCGCATCGTCGGACCTGCAGAAGATTCGGGTCGTTCCCGACCCCTACATCGTCGCCAATGCCTGGGAAACGAATCAATTTGGGAAGAAGCTCATGTTCAATCATCTCCCGAATGAGTGCACGATCTCCATCTACACGGTAGCGGGAGATTTCATTGCGACGATCGACCATATCGGCAGCCAGGGTTTTGAATTCTGGGACATGCGGACCTATAACGACCAATACATCTCGTATGGATTGTATCTGTTCGTGGTGAAGACGCCGACCGGCCAGACCAGGGTCGGAAAGTTCCTTGTTATCAAGTGATCACCCTCGGGCTCATGGAGACACGACCCATGAAAAAGATAGTGTTCCTCATGATCGTTGCACTGCCGTTCGCGAGCTTCGGGGGAGGATTTTCGAAGGTCGGCACGGCCGCTGCACAATTCCTGAAGATCGGCATCGGAGCGAGACCGACGGGCATGGGAGAGTCATTCGGGGCGGTGGCGAATGACGTGAACGCGCTGTACTGGAACCCCGCCGGCATTCTCAATGTGGACAGACTGTCGGTAGGATTCAGCCACACCAAATGGCTTGGCGAAATGTCCCACAATTTCGCGGGTGTTGTTATCCCCATGGGCGAATCGGATGCCTTCGGCGTTAGCATGATCATGCTCGGCACGAGCGAGCAGGAGGTGACGACGGTCAATCAGCCGGAAGGCACCGGCGTCTTCTACAGTGTCAACGACCTGGCGATCGGCCTTACCTATGCACGCGCGCTGACGGACCGATTCTCCGTCGGCATGACGGCGAAATATGTCCAGCAGGACATGTTCAACGAATCGGCCAGCACCTTCGCCCTGGACATTGGCACGTACCTGAAGACCGGCTTCCACAATCTGGTCATCGCAATGAGCGTCTCGAATTTTGGCGGGAACATGCAGCTCGACGGTCGAGACCTCATCATTCTGTCCGACATTGACAAGGGTATCGGCGGAGAATACAATCCGGATTCGCGGCTGAAGACGGAGCCGTGGTCGCTCCCGTTGAATTTCCGGGTCGGCGTTGCAATGGATCTCGTCGGGCAAGCGGACGCGCTTGTGGGATCTGCATCTCACCGCGTGACCATGGCCCTCGACGGGAATCATCCCAACGACAACAATGAACGTCTCAACATCGGGAGCGAGTACGCGTGGAGTGAGACATTCTTCCTTCGTGTCGGATACAAGTTCAACTACGACATCGAGAACTGGACGTTCGGGACGGGGATCCACCTGAACGTGGGGGATCAGGCCGTCGCGTTCGATTATGCGCTGGTGGATTACAACGACTTTGGAAAGGTGTCGAAGCTCACGCTGGAATTGAAGTTCTGAAGGCAATCGTCGGTCATCATCTGTACGGAAATCATCACAGAGGATCTACATCATGATGAAACATTGTGCGTCGATCGTTCTCACTCTCGCGCTCTTGACATCTTTCGAGGCGCTTGCTCAAAAGAAAGGTGCGAAGGCCCAACCACAACCGACGCCCATTCAAACGATCCCTACGATCCAGCCGCTTCCCAAGGGGGTCTCCATCCACCAGCTGAACAACGGCATGCAGGTACTGCTCATCGAGAATGCCTCACTGCCGATGGTGGGTGTGAATGTCGCCGTGAAGGTGGGATCGGCGTACGAGACGTTCAGAACCAGCGGCATGAGTCATATGCTTGAACATCTGCTGTTCAACGGAACGACAAGCCGCGACCAGAAACAGCTCTACGACGACGTCGACCGAATCGGCGGCTACAATAACGCCACCACGGCGGATTTCTACACGAACTACATGATGGTCACGCCCACAGAGAACATCCGCAAAGGAATGGAGATCCAGGCGGACATGCTCTTCAACTCGACCCTGCCCGTCGACAAATTCAAAAAGGAACAGGGGATCGTTCTCGAAGAGATTTCCAAGAGTCTCGCCAGCGCGCAGGAACAGCTCGAACGGAACATGCAATCGATCCTGTACGAGGGGCATGCCCTTTCCCTGCCGACCCTCGGTACGTTCTCGACCATCGAAGCGATGACCCGTGACGCGGTCCAGGAGTTCTACGGTGATAACTACGTTGCGAACAACATGGTGATGAATGTCGTCGGCAATTTCAAAAGCGATGCCATGCTGGCGATGATCAAGGAGATTTACGGGAAGGCGCGTCCCGGACAGGTCACGCGCAGTCAGGATCCGGAATGGGCGACGGGTTTCCAGGTTCCTAAACGAAATGCCACAGTCGTTCCGACGGCCTACCATCGTTTCTATGACGGCCAGGACCTCGTTGTGCAGGTGTGCTATCAGATCCCCGCAAAGGTGTCCAGCGAATATCTTCAGCTGATGTCTATGGTGATGGAGAAGAACAAGGATGCCATTCAGGCTGCTCTGAAGGCGGAGTTCCAGCCCGCAATGAAATCGCTGAAGTTCTCGACGCGGCCATCGCATCTGGGCAACTACCTCGAAGCGGTCGTCCTCCTCGGCAACGCCGTTGAGTATGACCTTTTGGTCAACGCGTTGACGAAGAAACTTGCCGCAATGAATTTCAAGCTGCCGTCCGAGACGGTACAATCGGAAGTGACCAAAGCCCGGACCGAATTCGTGAAGAACATTGAAAAGCCGCACATGTTCGGGATCTACAATTCCAGCGAACTCGTGAAGAACGGGATCGAAGCGGTGCTCGCGTCATTCTCCGGGACGGATTTCTATCAGGCGGCGAAGGACCTCGAGTCGCTGAAGATCGATGCCCATCCGTATGTCATCATCCAGACGCCGTCGTTGAAGGAATCGAAAGAACAGCATGGCACGGCGGCCGCGACAAAGCTCTTCGAGGACAAAAAGACCGGAAAGTCGCTCGTGGCGGCGCAGAACGAAGCGAGCAACCTTCTTGCCGTCCATTATCTCGTGAAGCACAAGGCAGTGTATGAATCGAAGTACGGAAAAGACGCTGCCAAAGTGTTGCACGAATGCCTTGACCAGCGACTGAAGTCGGATGCGAACCAGAAATTGAGCAACAGGTTTGGCTTGACGTTTACCGTGAATGACAATCCACTCATCCCGATGGATGATATCTACCTCCATCCGGATTTCGGCTACATTCGTGCGGAAGGGCTGGCAGATGACGTCGCCGGAGCGCTGAACTATCTGAACGGTCAGTTGAACCATTTCACGCCGACGGAAGAGGAATTCTCAAAGGCGATCGAGAAGTTCAAGGGAATCGAAATGATGTCGTCGATGGGAGGGGACAAGGCGAAGAAGGCCTTCGACCAGGCCTACACATCGAACGTGTATGAAGCCAACCCGTATTCGCAAAATCAACCCGTGCTCACCTACGAGGCCCTCCTCGCTTTTGCGAAGGAGTACCTCGTTCCTGCCAACATGATCATTTCCGTTGTCTCTCCGCTTGGACCCGACAGCATTGACGTATTGTTCAGTGCGTATGTCGGCGCACCGATCGCGAATGAGCCGACCGTGTTCACGCCGACGTTCATGATGCCGACGAAGCCGGTGACGGTCGAACAATCACTCGGCGGCGAACGGGCGTACCTCTCATGGGGTTTCATCAAGCAGGTCGACCCCAAGGATGCCGCGGCACTTCAGGCGCTGTCCCTGGTGTTATCGGACGAGATCGTTTTCGACATACGGGAAAAACAGGGAATGGCGTACAACATGAGCGCAGGCATCGAGCTCATCAGGGACAAGGCGCTCTTCTTCATTACGCAGGGAACACGGTCGCAGAACGTCGACAAGCTCATTCCTCAATATCCACGGTTCTTCCGGGCGAATGTGCTCGATTCCCTTACCGCAAGCACGCTGGAGAAATCGATCAACATGTATCTCGGGCGCATGATGTTCCGCCGCCTCTCGAGCGTCAACCAGGCGTTCTATATCGGATCGTCCCTCTATTTCTTCAATGATTACCGCCGCGACAGGCAGCTCCTGGATGACCTCCGGAAGGTCACGGTCTCTGACGTCCGTGCCGTCGCGAAGAAATACATGACGATCGAGAATCCGATCCTGATCGTTGTGAAGTGATCCCCTGAATGGAGAAACGTCCCATGAAGAAGTTCGTTGTGGCTTTGTTCGTTGTTTTGATGGCAACTGGTGCGCTTGCAGGATCACATCTTCACCACAAGATCACGGCTACGGTCGACCCGGCACGCCATACGATTCAGGCGGTGGATCGCATCACGATCCCGGCATCCGTAGCGAAGATGAAAATGTCATTTCTCTTGAATGCCGCACTACGCGTCGAGTCCCGAACGCCTGGGGTGTCCATCACGTTGGACCAGACGGAGGTGAAGGCCGAAGACTTCGGCATGGACCGCGAGGATTTCCATCTCTCGAAGGAGTTCACACTGGCGAAATACGCCGTCGTCATTCCGGCGTCGACCTCCGGAGACATGGTTATCGAGGTGG
>MHAK01000074.1 GCA_001802945.1 Ignavibacteria bacterium RIFCSPLOWO2_12_FULL_56_21
GGTTGCACCTCGTGCCGCGATCACATACTCTGCGTTCACCCCCGGAAGTCCGATGAGATACACCCATGCTTCCAGCGTAATCGCGTTTCCCGAGATCTGGTACGCCGAGGGTATCGCGGACGGATTCAACGGGGCAGCATCCGTAACCCGCACACGATCACCAAGGCCGTCGAATATGAACGAACGAGCGAAGCTCGGTACAACGATGCCCACGCGACCAGAGACAGGGAGGGCGGCCGGTGTTAACGAACCTGGTTCATTGAACTGGAAGTTTGAAATGTTCAGGTATGAGAAATCGGCATTCTCCGCACCTGGTTGTGCCAAAAAACGCAACGACATCAGGCGCCCTGCGCCAGCCAAGGGAGACGCACCGGCACCTGCGATGCGCAGTACCCCCGACGTGTCACGAACATCGATCGCATAACCTTCGCTCAGGCTGCCGTTGGAGACGACGCCTCGAAAAGCGACGACGGCGGTATCGTAGCCGACGTTGAATTGGTAGGACGTTATGTTCAGACCGGTCGTAGTGCCGATCATGAGCGGAATATCAATGGAATCTCCCTTGAGAAACCCGGTATCGGGCAATGAAGCGACGAAATCATACGTGCGAATTGTATCGCTTGACCCCGGGAATCCTTGTCCATCCGTAACAAGGATCCGAACCGGACCCCGGGTGAGGACTGTCAATAGTCCAGTCCCAGAGTTCACGGTAGCAACAACCGGATTCGAGGAAGCATAAGCGTACGGTCCAGTTCCTCCGATCGTCGACACCACGGGTACAGTCTCGCCCTTCAACGCAGAGAAACGGCCGGGCACAACCGTGATCAGGGGGGCGGGAAGCGGCGTAAATATGCCGTTGTCGAGGATTGCCTCGATGCCTTCGTTGAACTGGACGTTGCTGAGATTGACCGGGCTCGGCGAGAGCGGGGCGGCCTTCACGAGGAACCGGGCAAAGATGAGCGGTCCGGACCCGGACAACTCCGTCGTTCCGGCAAGGGCATACTGTACCGTGCCCGGAACCGAGGGGTTGACAGTCGGTGCGTTCCATGACACAGTCATAGTTCCAGCGGCTGTGGAGCTTACGTACTGCAGATACGTTGTGTTATACGTGATCGTGAATTGAGCGGAGGTGATCCCAAGTCCGGTCACATCTGAAACGCGAACCGGAATGCCGATCTCAAGCGTCTGCACCTGGCTCGTGTCAGGGATTGTTATCGTGAGCGACCGGAGAGTTGTTGGATTCACAGAAAAAGCGGAGGATGAGTCCGATTTTCCTTCGCCGTCGACGACCCGGACCCGGACAAAACCCTGCGTCAAGGCGATGAACCTACCGTTTGCATCGATGGAGCCGATCGAAGGGGCCGACGATGACCACGTCAGCGGCAGTACAGGGTTACCCGTGACAGAAAAGACGAGAGTATCCCCGAGGACAACCCCAGTTGGCGCGTGAGGCTGTATGTAGACGTAACGGATATACAACGAGCCGTTGTCCGCGGTCGCCGTGGGCGACCCCTCGTTGAGCTGAAGCCCGGTCATCGAAATGGTATACGTGGATCCTGGAGATCCGCTCACAGCGACCTTGAGATAGATGAGTATCCCGTTCGACGTCGCCGGTGACGTGAAAGCGATCGCCAGTTTTGAGGTGGTCGAATTATAGAGCGCGCTGGAGCCGGCGCTCAATGTACCGGAAGTCTCAACTCCGAAGATCGTGACTCCGGGCGATCCTATAGCCAGGGTCGCCTGAACGCCAAAGATCTCGTTTCCCGGTACAAGGCCGCTCACGTCGACCGGCACAAGGAGAGTGTCCACCGGCCGTGCGGATGTGTCTCTCACACTCACCATCACCTGTCCCAGAGCAGGGGTGAGGCTCAACGCGTGAGCGACAAGAAGTAGAAAGGCTGTTCGTCGTAGGAGCATAGTTCCTTCTCGTTCAGATGATGCACTTCACAAATGTGCTCTTCGCACTGTTACTGAGGGCGTAGCCGTTACTTTGTGAGGACCATCTTCCGAACTGATCGGAACATCTGACCGTCCTGTGCCTGTGCGGACATCGCAACAAAATAGACGCCGCTGGTAGCCCGCGACCCATTGTCGCCGGCCCCGTTCCATTGAACGTTGAACACGCCGGCTGTCTGCTGACCGTCATACAGTGTCGCGACCTGGCGGCCGAGGACATCATACACCTTCAGCGTCACCACGCTCGGCACCGGCACATCGTACGTGACAGTCGTTGAAGGGTTAAATGGGTTCGGGAAGTTCTGACCAAGGGCGAAGAACGCGGGAATCACCGCATCCTCGGTTTCAGTCGAGGTGGCAATTCCGGCTTCGTTGAATATGAACTGCTTCAGTTGGATGTCGGAAGCAGATGCCCCTTCCTCGAGCGAACGGAACCGCACGCTCACCCAGTCCCCATCTTCCTTCGGTGCTTCCGCACCGGCGAGCGCAACCTTTACAATGCCCCCGATGGATGATTGCGCGATGAGGAATGCGTCGGACAGCGTCGTCTTTGACACGGAAACGAGCGCCCACTTCGATTCGCTGAACGACACGGACATTTGGCTGCCATAGATACCGTCACCGCGTACACTCACGATGAGGTCGACTTCATTGTCTTGACCGGTGGGTGATGTACGAACCAAATATGACGGCGCGACTACGTTTTTGGAGGGGAGCGCCGGGAGCGACTTGAACCCTGAAATATATCCGACCACATACCGAAGGATAAGCGATGCATCAAGTGGTGAAACAGAGCCGTCCACTGTGACATCTGCGGCAGCCTGCTGCAGTCCATCGAGCGTAATGCTCGCCACGAGGTGTTGAAGTATCAACGATGCGTCGAACGCGGTGATCTGGCCATTTTGACTGACATCGCCGGCCAGCACACCTGAGCGTCCGGTGTAGAACGGACGATAGTTCACCGTTCCGGTCGAAACAATGATCCTGTCTCCGGTTCCACCGGGATTCAGGTCCGGACCGTTTGTCACGAGCGGGCCGGTCGCCGCTCCCCAATAGTTGTTGGCCGCAGTGATCGTAGAATTGAACGCTTGGTTGATCGCTGAGCCTGAATGATCCGAGAAGTTCGTCCCCGAAATAGTGACCGTGCCACCGCTCGTATTATAGAGTCCGGTATTGTTTTGCCGGAACTCACTGTTGGTCACCGTCGTCGTTCCCGTGCCGGGTCGATACAAGCCGTAGGTATTGTTCGCAAAGAGACTTGAGTCAATCATCACCTGATTGACATTCTCCACGCTAATCCCATACGACGAATATCTCAAGTTCAGCGAAGCAATCGAATGCACGGTTGCCGAGTTTGTGTTCAACAACCGTATGTATGTGAAGTCGCCTGTGACGGGAAGGGTTGCCGACGAATCGCGGTTGGAGTCTCCTCCGTACGTGTCGTCCTTCCAGGAGGTAACGACGATGCGTTGCGCGGTCGTGCCTTCGACGATCAACGTGCCATCCACCCGGATGACCGGACCGTTCAATGCCTTGATGATCGTACCAGGCTTAATCCTTAGTTCTGTGCCCGAGGCAACCGTTGGAGATTCAAACAGTGCAAACACTCGTCCGGGCAGGGAATCGGGTGCCGTACCGCCGAGTACACCGTTGAAGTTGCCTATCAGTCTGATCACGTTAAACGCGTTTTGCAGGAAATTGTTGCCAAAGTAGAAATTCCCCAACTGATTCCCCGTTCCCGCGCGAGACAGTTGGCCCGAGAGTCCGATCGGGTATTGGTTTTGCTGGAACACATTGTCGATCAGGTAGGCACGCGAAGAGGTCAATCCGATTCCATTATTGGCGAATGTATTTCCATTCACCATGATGAGCGTATCGATCGCCGCGTTCTCCGCAAGTGCGAAGATCCCGTACTGCGAATTGTTTTGTATAAGATTATCCTGAAACACCTGCGGAGCATTGGCCAGGTCCGTCTTGATACCTGTCCCGTTGTTACTGATGACGGAATTTGTCACGTGCTGGTATTCCGAGCCGCCGTCCGCATATAATCCTGCCGCCGCATTTCCCCGAAAGAGGGAGTTCGTGACAGCCAGGGTTGAATTCGAACCCGCATAGATTCCGTAGTTTGACGAATCAGCGGTAACACTATCGAGCGCGGCGGTCGATCCTGAGAAGATGAGGCCGTACGAAGAATTTCGAGCGACCCGCACGTTTCGGATCGGGTTCACCAGGGGTACGCTGGTAACGTAGAGAGCATAGGACGCGTACCGTATGGTCACATGCTCCAGCCGTGAGTTCTCTGCGCCGCTATTGCTGTTCAACTGAAGATAGGGCCAATCCCCCGGGTTCGGGCCGAGCGTATCCGAAGGGACATTCGTCTTGCCGCCGTGCGATGCGTCCCTCCACGAGGTGAAAACGATCGGCTGTGAAGCCGTGCCGATCGCTTCAAGACGTTTCGAACGGGTTATGTACCCGTTCGGCGTGAACTTCACAACCACTCCAGGTTGAACAATGAGCGGAGACGATGCATAGCTTCCAAGGCCAATGCTCACGACATATGTGTGGCTCGGAAGCCCTACGGGAAATAGATACTTGAGCGTATCGCCAACGGCATCGCGGATCGAGATGGCCGGGTTCGTATTGCCGGAGAAAATGTTCCCATCAACGTTCGTGTTGTCGGTGTACAAGTTGCCCATGTATCCCGTTGCTCCGAGCGCATACTTGTTTCCCGTGAACGTGTTGTCGACAAAACGGGCACGTGACGAAACTATGCCCTCCTGGACATTGTTCGAGACCGTGTTGCCGATGAATTGAACATCAGTCCGGGGCGCCGTGGTGTTCTGATACCATACGCCTCTGTCGCCGTTGCTGCTAATGATGTTCCCCACCATCGTCATCGGACCGGTGACATCTTGAGCATATACTCCGGACGAACCGTTTCGTTCAAACTTCGAGTTGGAAATCTCCTTCGGACCGACCCCGCTCGGCGTGTACAATCCGTAAATCGAGTTATCACTCACTTCGGTGTTTCTGAGAATAAGCTCCATGTTCGACGACAGCAACCCGTAGCCGTTGTAGCGGAATGTGCTGTTCTCGATCGTAATGGAAGAACCGCTCTCAAAGTAGACCCCGTAGGAACTGGCATGCGTCGCAGTGAAATTCGTTATGGGATTCTGCCACGTCGCGCTAGGGGAGTATATGGAATAGGCCGCGTAGTGAACGCGAACGTAGTTCAGAATCGAACGCTGTGTTCCTCCGAATTGCAGGTAACTCCAGTCACCGCGCTGAGCATTGCTCGTATCACCGAGAACGTTGATGTTACCGCCGACCGTGTGGTCCCTGTAGGATGTAAAAACGATCGGGGAACCGGAACTGCCCTGTGCAAGCAGCGTTCCATTCACCGACAAATAGAGCCCAGACCTCATTTTTACGACGACATTGGGGTCAATCGTCAGAGTATCCGCCGCTGCAACAGTACTGCTTGCCATGAGCAGGTACACGGCCGTGTTGAGTCCGGCGGGCGTGGAAGTCGTCAAATTTCCTCGCAGGTTCACAAGGTCGTTGCGGAGTCCAACGGACTTGTTGTAGGAATTCCCCGTAAATGTATTCCCGGAATACGTGGAGCCGACATCTCCCTGCAGAACAATTCCCGTCCGGTTCTGTGTGAAGGTGTTGTTCAGTATTGAAGCCTTCGTCACAACGAGCCCATCACCACCGTTGCCCGCAAATGCGTTCCCATCGACCGTAATTGCGCTCCCGCGTTTGCTTCCATAGAGGAGTCCGTGCTGGCCGTTGTTGGAGAATTCGCTCGCAGTGAAGCTGCTTGCCGCGGTCGAATTATCCTGATATCCGCGAACGCCATGGACCCCGTTGAGCGCCGCTTTCGAGCTGTCAAATGAAACGATCGTGCCGTCGCTGAGATACAGGCCGTAATTCGTGTTGCCATTGAACGAAGAGCGATTCACGTTGACCGTTGTTCCATTCGCCCCGTTGATCCATACACCTGTATTTGTATTCCCTCCGAAAAGGCTGTTGTCGACCGAAATAGATGTAGCATTACCGGTGAACGAATACAACGCGTATTCGTTCGATGACCCGTACATGTTGTTCACCGAGGAGTTTACTCCTGTGTAGAATCCCAGATTCGAATACTTGAGGATCACGTAGGCGGCGGACCAAGATCCCGAGATGTTCACGTACCCCCAGTCGGACACGGCGGGCTGCGTCGCTTCGCCGTCGCCGTTCGAATCTCCGCCGTAACTGTCGTCCTTCGCAGAAGTGAAAACGATAAGGGAGTCGTAATTTCCCTGGATGAGCAGCGAGCCGTTGATGTACAAGATGACGGAAGGGTTGAACTTCAGGATCGCACCAGGCCGGAGCGTGAGAGTGACACCGCCGTTGACCGTGATGGTGTTCTTGATCCAATAGACGCCTGCCGTCCACGTCGTATTGGACGCGATAGAGGCGGTAACCTCGGTTACCGTCAGCGAGTCGCTCGGTTTCCATGGAGAGACGGTAACCTTGTTCGATACGGTGTCGCCGCGCCCTGTCGGGTTCACCGTTTCGCTGTACGGTCCGTAATTGTTTCCCCAGTAGTTGTAGCGGGCGTTCAGGTTCGTTGAGCCATCGTACCGGATACCGCGGGACGTGTTTCCCTGGATGGTGTTGTCACGAAGCGACGGCTGGCTTACGCCGATGGACCGGTAATAAATGCCGTTGATATTGTTTTGAATGAGGTTCCACGTGATCGTCGGCGCAGCACCGACGTCCACATAAATACCATCGCCGTTGTTCACGATGGTGCAGCTGTCGATGACCGGCGAAGCATTCAGAGGCACACGCACGCCTCCCTCAACGCAGTTCGTCACGACTGAGCGTTGAAGGGAAAAGTTGGAGAAGAGGTCGCTAAAGACGCCAAACCCGTCCATGTTCTCGAACCGCGAATCAGTGATGTCCGGGTACGATGCCCGGAGATTCACTCCCTCGTGAGATGACTCCCGAATCAGGAGATGAGAAAGCGCAATGCCGTACGCTCCCGTCCGGTAGAAGATGCCCGCTTGGTTTGGGCCTCCGCCTACCCACTCGACCTTCACGTACTGGACCACGGAACCGACATTCGAGGTGTTGGCGAATTCTATGCCGTCCCAGTTTCCCCGGGCCGGAGAACCCGCCGCTGACGTAAAGACGATCGTATCGGTCACCGTCCCCTGCGCAATCAGCTTCCCTTCCACGAGCAGGCCCGTTCCCGGCGAAAATGCAACCACGGTTCCCGCCTCAATCGTCAATGTGACGCCGGCTGGAACCGTTATCGACCCGCCCACAGTCACTGGACTGCTTGCCAGTGTCCACGTCGTGTCGGCGGAGATGACCCCGCTTACCTGTGCTTCAAGTGTTGACGCGCCAATCGAGATGACGGCCAAGAAGGACAAAAAGAAGCGAACTGAGCGCATGGCTCCTCCAGGAGATGTATACATTGAAGTCGCAGGTAAACGATGGGGTCCTTGACAGTCTTCGGATGAGGTCGGGGCCAGAATCAAGGATGATGGCTTCTCGAACTTGAGAATTTTAGCGGTCAATAATAGGACATGGTTGATTCAAGCGCAAATGCTCATCATGTCCTGCGTCACGAACATTTACGAATTAATCAAGGAGCTCTCACAGCAAGTCTTTTGCTGTGAGTATCTGAGGGGCCGACGCTCTTCCAAGCGGGGATTCGCTCGCACCGGTCAACCGGAAAATCAGGCCAAATGAGAAGATTTCCTGTTTCGGGGGTTGGAGGAGAAGATTGCTACGACTTGGAGGATTGCAGTCGCTCGTAGATGAGGCCTGCGAGGTCCAAGTCTTCCGGCGTCGTGATCTTGATGTTGTCGTATGACCCTTCGACGATCCGCGACCGCACGCCGATGTGCTCGACCAAAGCGGCTTCATCCGTGGCGTACAGGCGTTCTTTCATCGCCTCTTCGAACGCACGCCTTAACGTGCCAGCCGTGAACGCCTGCGGTGTTTGTACCAACCAGAGCGCCGATCGATCGAGCGTCGCGTCGAAAAAACCGCCGCCGCTCGATTTGCGAACGGTGTCCTTCGGTTGGACGGCAAGGACAGCGGCGCCGTGTTCCCTGCACGCCTCGATCACTTGTGCGATCTTCTTCATGCCGATGAACGGCCGAACGCCGTCGTGCACGAGAATCAGGTCGGAATCTTTTGCGCTTAGTGTGCGGAGGACATTGTAGACCGAGTCCTGTCGCCGCTCGCCGCCGGCAATGACTTTGCTGACCTTATGAAGGCGGTAGCGGGACATGAGCGATTCCATGTCCACCAACGCCGACTCCGGAACGGCAACGGCCACTTCGTCGACATCCGAACAGTGTTCAAAGACCTGGAGGGTATGAATGATGACCGGCTTCCCCTTCAGCGGAAGGAACTGCTTTTTCGTACCGCTCCCCAAGCGCGTCCCGGCACCTGCTGCCGGTACAATAGCAAAGACTTTCGGTCGCCTAGGGGTCATAAAGCAGGAGATGAGAATGAATCAAGTCCAACTGCATAATCTTGAATCATTTTTCATAGATTTTTCGATACGCCGTCTTCACAAAGTGCGTAGAAATCATCCTCCGAATCACAATTTTACTCCTTGTTTTGCGGCTTCTTCCAGAATTAGATCTCCGTACACTTCAAGTTTTTCTTGATCCTCCTTTGCGAGGATTCCCCCGAGAAACCGAGTCATCTGTAACCTAAACAGCGACAAGAAATCTGCCGTCAACATCATTGGTCTCAATCCTTCAAGAAACGGTTGGCATACCAATTGATGAACAACTTGTGTTAGCTCTAGTCTAGCAACTCCTTCTTCGAAGTTAAAGCTCACATCTGGTGGAAGGTAGAATTTGCTCGCATATTGATAAGCCTGAGTTCTTAAGACGAAGCTCTGAAGAAATTTTGGTTTTGCGACGCGAAATATCGGCACACAAAGTATCAGATTTTCAGTTGGGCTTTTCGCCCATTGTGATGCATTTTCCGAGAAGACTATTGCTGGTCGAATCTTCCCTGTCAGAACAAATGCATGTTCATTTTCTCCCAGATTAAGACTCTTTACAGGAAAATGATGCTCTTTTTGAGCTAAAGGTCGAAGAAAAGCTTGGAGACGAGTTTCTGTTGGATCCGAAGCTACGTCTATGTCAATTACTACGTTATCCCTATTCGGATACAAGGCAGGAATCCAAACAATCTGCCCCGACGAAATCCCCTTGGTCGGGCCCGGCTCATAGTATTCGTCGACGAGACCCGCTATTTCAATTCCCTTCTTCACCAGATCCGTAGGTTTCTTTCGAAATTGTGACGAAGATTTTCTTGAGCGATTCTAAATCCAAATCCGTTTTCATGTCTTCATCCCAAGCCGCCATAGCTTCGTTGTATTCTTTCCCAAGTTCCAATTGCGGCCTTGGGTGCTCCGAGAGTTTCTTTAGCGTTGGTGCAAATTGGCGCCGAAGAGCTGCAACCTTTGAATCAGTCTCCTTTGATGCCTTAAGGGGGATTATTTTGGAATTGATTTCTTTCTTAACGGCTGTAAAATCCAACACTTGCCCTCTTCTCTCCACCGCCTGCATTGGCTCGGTATCGAAGTAGACATAGTCTAGGAGTTCCGGCAGTCTCACGTTACCCCAAGTTCCAACAACGCGTTTGACAACTAAAGTTAGTTTGGGGTCAAGTCTCAATCCAAACTTTGATTTGGATTCTTCAACTGTGAATTGAGTATACTTCCGGCCTTCATCGTTTACTCTTTCAATCTGCTGGAATTCCTTATCGTCTAGCACACTACCAAGCTCAAGTGCATACGGTCCATAATGATAGAACAACCAGCGAAGGTCTGTCAACCTCGCGGAAAAGTCGCGGTAGTATTCGACTTCTACTAGATATAGCAACTTCACCAACTGTGTAGTTGTGATGAAGAAATCCTTGGCTTTTGCTTCTCTCAAGATTTCGACCAATATGGATTTTGGTTCTGTCACTTTTCGATTGCATTCATTTGAGGCTTCAAGAAATAAGTCTTGAGCTATACAATCATCATCGCATCTCCATACGAATAAAACCGGTATCCCTCCTTAATCGCCTTTTTATACGCGCGCATAACGAGATCATGGCCGGCGAAGGCGCTCACAAGCATCAACAACGTCGATTCCGGGAGATGGAAATTCGTGATCAGCCGGTCGGCGACTTTGAAGTCGTAGGGTGGGAAGATGAACTTGTCGGTCCATCCGCGCCCCGGCTTGACATGACCGTCCGACGTGACGCTCGACTCCACGGCCCGGCAGGCGCTCGTGCCGACTACGAACACGTTCTTTCTGCCGTCGATCGCCTTGTTGATGATCGAGGCGGAATCCATGGGGATCTCATAATATTCCGAGTCCATCTTGTGCTTCGTCAGGTCCTCGACTTCGACGGCGCGGAATGAACCGAGCCCCACATGCAGAACGACAGGCGCGAGCTTCACCCCCTTCGTATGCAGCTTTTTCAGGAGGGCTTTTGTGAAATGGAGACCGGCCGTGGGAGCCGCGACGGCGCCGAGCACTCGGGCATACACGGTTTGATAGCTTTCCTTGTCGCGGGCTGTCGGGTCGCGCTTGATGTACGGCGGAAGCGGCGTCAATCCGATACGCTCGATGATCTTGAAGAAATCTCCCTTGTGGTTGAACCGTACTGTCCTTCCGCGCGAGGTCGTATTGTCGATCACCTCGCACCACAGCTTGCCGTCGTCGAAGAAGATCTTGTTTCCGATGCGGACCTTTCGCGCCGGGTCGACAATAACGTCCCAGATGTTCTCTTCCGCGTTCAACTCGCGGAGGAGAAACACCTCGATCTTGGCGTTCGTTTTTTCCTTCTTCCCGTACAACCGGGCTTGGAAGACCTTTGTTTCGTTGACGACGATACAGTCCCCTTTTTGAAAGTAGTCCACGACGTCGAAAAACTTCTTATCGTCCATCGTCTCAGCGGTCCGGTTCAGCACGAGGAGGCGCGAATGGTCCCGCGGAGACGCCGGATGCTTTGCGATGAGGTTACGCGGGAGCGGGTATCGGAAATCCGATAGCTTCATTGCTTCTGGTCCTTTTCGGTCAATGGATCCTGATCCGTGGTCCGGAAAGAGCCGCCGTGTGCGGCCCCTCCGGATCCCATCGGAATGCTGTTATGTTTATCGCTTGCGCCGGGCGGAGCGTTGTGCCTTCCTGGCCGCCGGGCGTCTTTTCTCTGCTGCTCGGGACGGTGATACATGCTTGATTGCCGCGCGGGCGGCCGCCAGCCGCGCAATCGGAACGCGGAACGGCGAGCAGGATACGTAGTTGAGTCCGATCATGTGGCAGAATTCAATGCTCGACGGGTCGCCGCCGTGTTCGCCGCAGATGCCGAGTTTGATGCCGGGACGAGCCGAGCGCCCTTTCTCGACCGCCATCTTCATCAACAGACCGACGCCCACCCGGTCGAGCACTTCGAACGGGTCCTTCGCGTAGATCTCCTTTTCGACGTACGGAACAAGGAACCGCGCCGCGTCATCGCGGCTCACGCCCATCGTCGTTTGCGTCAGGTCGTTTGTGCCGAAGCTGAAGAATTCCGCGATGCGGGCGATCTCGTCCGCCGTTACGGCGCCGCGCGGCACTTCGATCATTGTGCCGACGAGGTATGGGAATTTCACGCCCTGTTCTTTCATGACCTGAGCGGCAACGCCGCGCACGATCGCTTCCTGATGCTCGAGCTCCTTCACGTTTCCAACCAGCGGTATCATTACCTCGGGCTCAACATCGATCCCCTTCTTCTTCGTTTCTGCAGCCGCCTCAAAGATAGCGCGGGCCTGCATTTCCGAGATCTCGGGGAATACGACGCCAAGCCGGCAGCCCCGGAATCCGAGCATCGGGTTGAATTCGTGGAGCGATTCCACCCGCTGTTTCACCTTTTCGTACGGCAATCCCATCTGAGCAGCCAGCTCGCGTTGAGGTTTCTCTTCGTGCGGGAGGAATTCATGCAACGGGGGGTCGATCGTCCGGATGGTAACCGGCTTTCCCTTCATGACCTCGAAGATCCCCGCGAAATCCTTGCGCTGGAGCGGCAAGAGCTTTGCCAGCGCCGCTTTGCGCTGTTCCAACGTGTCCGCGAGAATCATTTCGCGCATCGGTCCGATCTTCCCCTCGCCGAAGAACATATGCTCCGTGCGGCAAAGACCTATGCCTTCCGCTCCGAACGCCACCGCGTTTGCAGATTGGTCGGGCTGGTCGGCGTTCGTACGGATCTTCAGCGTGCGGTGTTTGTCCGACCACTGCATGATCTTTGCGAACTCCTGATACACCGGCGCCTGTTTCTCGTCAAGCGACTTTTCCACGAGCACCTGGAGCACTTCGGACGGACGGGTCTGCACTTTTCCTTCGAGCACCTGTCCCGTCGTGCCGTCGATAGAGATCCAATCCCCTTCTTTGATCGTCTTTCCCTTCACAGACATGATGTGCGTGGCATAATTGATCTCCAGCTCGCCGCACCCTGCGACGCATACCTTGCCCATTTGTCGTGCAACGAGCGCTGCGTGAGAGGTCATGCCACCGCGCGCGGTGAGAATACCTTCCGCGGCGTCCATACCCTTGATGTCCTCGGGGGACGTCTCGATCCGCGTCAGGATGACCTTTTCGCCCCGCTTCGCCCACGCCTCTGCGTCGGGCGCGTTGAAGACAACGCGACCTGTGGCCGCGCCGGGTCCGGCATTGAGGCCTTTCGCCAGCAGTCTGCCTCCCTTGACCGCAGCTTCCTTTTCTTTCGGGTCGAAGATCGGACGCAGGAGCTGGTTCAGCGCGTCCGGCTCGATCCGCATCAGCGCCTCCTTGTCGGTGATCAGCTTCTCGCCGACCATGTCGACCGCGATCTTGATCGCCGCAAACGCCGTTCGCTTGCCGACGCGGCACTGCAGCATGTACAGCCGGTTCTGCTGGATCGTGAACTCAATGTCCATCATGTCGCGATAATGCTTCTCGAGAATCTTTCGATTCTTGTCGAGCTGCGCGTAGATCTTGGGGTTGTCCACGGCGAGCTTCGCGATGGGGAGCGGCGTGCGAATTCCGGCGACAACATCCTCACCCTGTGCATTCATCAAGTATTCGCCGTAGAACACGTTCTCTCCGGTCGCCGCGTCGCGCGTGAACGCAACTCCCGTTCCGGAATCTTCCCCCATATTGCCGAACACCATCGTCTGCACGTTGACCGCCGTTCCCCACGACTCCGGGATGTCGTAAAGCTTTCGGTAGGCAATCGCCCTGTCATTCATCCACGAACCGAACACCGCGCCGATTGCACCCCACAACTGTGCCATGGGATCTTCGGGGAAATCGTGCCCGGTATTTTCCTTGATCGCCCGCTTGAACAACGTCACGAGCAGCTTGAGGTCGTCTGCCGACAATTCCGTGTCGAGTTTCACACCTTTGTCGCGCTTCATCTTTTCGATGATCTCTTCGAACGGATCGATGGCGTCCTTCCCCTCGGGTTTCAGCCCGAGGACAACGTCTCCGTACATCTGCACGAACCTGCGGTACGAATCGTAGACGAAACGGGGATTGCTGGTCTTCGCGATCAGACCAGACGCCGTCGTGTCGTTGAGACCGAGGTTGAGGATCGTGTCCATCATTCCCGGCATAGAGGCGCGGGCGCCGGAGCGGACGGAGACGAGGAGGGGATTTTTGGCGTCGCCGAATTTCGCCCCCATCGACCGTTCGACCTTGGCCAGCGCGTCGCGGACCTGTTTCTCCAGGATTTTCGGGTACTTGCGGCCGTTTGCATAGTAATACGTGCACAGTTCCGTGGTGATCGTAAATCCCGGGGGTACGGGAAGGCCGATATTGACCATTTCCGCCAGATTCGCTCCTTTGCCGCCAAGCAGGTTCTTCATATCCGCTGTACCTTCAGCCCTGCCATTGCCGAAGAAATAGACGTACTTGCCAGTTGCCATGACGCTACCGATCCTTTCGCTTCAGAGTTGTGGTGTTTTCAGACGTGTGGTGCGTAGCACCTCGCGGAGGAACAACGAGGCGATGTTGCGTGAGAATTCGTCTTTGGGGGACCGTTCCGGATGCCATTGGACGGCGAGGAGGAACGGCATGCCGTCCTTGATCGCCCATTCGGCGGCCTCGATCACGCCGTCGGAGGAAAATGCCGACGCCATGAGCCCACGTCCCAGACGGTCGATCGCCTGATGATGATACGTATTGACCTCCATCTCCGGGTCACCCGCGGCGAAGAAAACCAATGAATGGGGGTCAACGTGGAGCGTGTGCTTATAGTCTTCGTCTTCCTTGGTCGTGTGATCTTCGAATCCGGCCTCCTGGAGATCGACAAGCAGAGAACCGCCCAGGGCTACATTCAGTATCTGCATCCCCCTGCAGACGGCTAGTATTGGAATGTCCCTCTCAAGCACCTTGTCGATCAGCGCCAATTCAAACTGATCGCGCAGTCTGTCTGTACCGCTGACCTTGTCCGTTGCATCAAGTCGTCCGTAGAATTCGGGATGAACATCCCCACCGCCGGTCAACAAAACGCCGGAGATACCGTTCGCATCACCGAGATTGTCCTTCTCATGCGAGAACTTGACAAATTCCACGGAGGGTTCCACCGAGAGGATCCAGTCAAGATATCGCTGAAGATTCGGCTCCGGCCGGAGGTTATCGGTTACACCGATCTTCATTGCTGTCGTGCTATCGTTGCTCATTGGGCCAACGGTCGTCCTTCCTCAAATTCGCGCATCAGGTGATCGGTTACCGCCACGAAGTCTTTTGTTCTCTCGAAGACATTCCGTTGACGAACGTAACTTGGACCGGATCTGATCATTTGGACCACGTCCTCGAGCTCCGATGAGCAGGCGAGACGATCCGCGAATGGTCGCATTCGCTCGACGAGAGCGTTCACTTCATCCCTCAGCAACGCCGTTTCGCCCCGTTCATTCAGGATGATCTCCGCTTCCAATCCGTAGCGTGAAGCTTTCCATTTGTTTTCCCGGATGATCCAGCCGGCGGGAGGGTCGACGATGTCGCCGTCTCTGTAGCGTTCGTCACTCCACGCGTACACACACTGCACCAGCGCAACGAGGGCGCAGGTCTCCTGCAGCGTCGCCAGGCCGTCGCAGATGCGGAGCTCGATCGTGCCATAATCCGGATGGGGACGAAGGTCCCACCATATGTCCTTGATCGAAACGATGGAGCGGGACGCGACCAAGGAATCATAGAAATTCTCGAATGCCTGCCAGGTACGGAAAGTCTCCGGATGCCCGGCGGTCGGAAGCGCTTCGAACACCGTGACCCGAGTCGACGCCAGTCCCGTATCGGAGCCCTGCCAGAACGGAGAACTGGCCGACAACGCCAGGAAATGGGGCAGATACGGCAGCATGGCGTTGTTCATGGCCATGGCGTGGTGCGCATCGCGCATGCCGACATGGACATGGACCCCGAAGATCATCAACCTGCGCGCGACCCATTGGTTCCGGTCGATGAGATACGCATATCTCTCCGCCGGAAAGATCAAGAGTTCCCGATGCCGCGCGAACGGATGCGAACCTGCAGTCGCGAACCGGACGCCAAGCTCATTCCCCAATTGCTGAATCTGCATGAACCGGTCATGAAGGTCGCGACGCACATCGGCCACCGTTTTGCAGATCCCCGTGCTCACCTCGATCATCGACTGGATGATTTCCGGCCTGATATGCGGATTGTCCGGCCCGAGCCGTTCGAAGAAGCCGGGCGAAAGTGGAACCAGGTCTTTACTCTCGGGGTCGATGATCTGCAGCTCAACTTCAACTCCGAGTGTCAGCGGTTCTGAAGGGGTGAACGGGAGAGGCAAGGCGAAGCGTGATTGGTGAAATGGTTAATTGGCCAAAGGTGAAGCTTGGCTGGTGAAATGGTTAATTGGTTGAGTGGTTAGACAGACAATATAAGTCTGCGCATTTCTACATCTCCAGCTAGCCATTCTAGACCTGCCACGCTATAGAATACCGGAAATGATCTCAGAAATTTTTCAAATTGCATTGAACGTAGACGCATGAGATCTTTTTGCGTAGTTACGAGCATATCTGGTTTCGATTCCTCTGCCGCACGCTGGAGCTTCTCGATATCTTGTGCTGAATATTCGTGGTGATCGGGAAACACCGAATGTTCGACGACATTCATTCCCAACGATGTCAGCGTCGCTCTGAACGCGGATGGTGTTCCAATGCCCGAAAATGCCGCGACTCGCCTTCCCCTGCAGCGGTCCATGGGTTCCTCACTGTTGCCGATTGCACGGCGAATGGACCGAATGTTCGTTCTCACACCGGCAACGGACCCTTGAAACTCCTTCGGCAGCAACGTGCGGACCCGGTGAAACTCTTCACCGTTCGTGCATTGCGTAATGACGACCGACTGCGCCCTCAGCAGCGAGGACAGCGGCTCTCGCCTGTTCCCCGCCGGCAACATGGCATCTCCATGAATCAACTCATGCGCCCTGATTGCTACAATGTCCAGATTTCGTTTCAATCGGCGGTGCTGGAATCCATCGTCGAGCACAATAACCTGGACTCCGTTATCCTTCACCAACCGGCCTGCCCCGCGAATTCTGTCCTCATCGACGGCAACGACCGCCGGAGGAACGTTGATGCTGATCTGCGCGGGCTCATCTCCGACGAGTGCAGTTTCCTGTCCGGACACGCGCACATATCCCGATGTCGTGCGACCGTACCCGCGGCTGAGAATGCCCACCTTTCTGCCCTCTGCGATCAGCCATTGTGCGATCTCCTCGACAAGCGGCGTCTTTCCCGTCCCCCCCGCCGAAATATTGCCGACACAGATGACAGGAACAGCCGCTGTTGCCGCCGACAGCATACCGCGGTCGTACGCCACATTGCGCAACCGGACCACACCTCCATACAGCCATCCGAGCGGAACAAGGAGAAAGCGTCGCACGGACGTGTCAGGCTATTGCGAGAATACGCTCGGCGACGGTGCGCGAGGCTCCCGAAGTGCCGAGAAGTCCACGAACCTTGCGAAGGTCCTCGCGCATTGTCAGAAGACGCTGTTCGTCTTCCAAGATCTCCATTGCAGCCTGTGCCATAGCACGGGCTGAAGCGCGGTGCTGAATGAATTCCGGAACGATCTTTTTTCCCGCCACGATGTTCACGAGCCCGATGTTCTTGACGCGGACCAGCAGACGCCCGATCAAGTATGTGAGCCACGACGTTCTGTATACGACAAGCATGGGCGTGCCAAAAAGTGCCGTCTCGAGCGTCGCGGTTCCCGAGGTGACGAACGCAAACGCGGCGTATTCCATCAACTCGTGCGTCACCCCCTTGATCAGCTTCACGTTGTTCGTGCTGTACAACGTGCGGAAGTACCTCTCTTCGAGCGTCGGTGCAATTCCGACCGCAAGTTCATATCCGAGTTCGCGGGCGACCGCCTTTCCCGCCGAGAGCATATCCGGAAAGATCTGCTCGATTTCCTGACGCCTGCTGCCGGGGAGAAGCACCAGGAGCGGCTTCTCGGGGTCGAGTCCATAGCGCTTCCGAAAGTTCTTCCCGTCATTGTTTGGCGTGAGGACTTCAAGCAACGGATGACCTACGAACTCCGCTTCGATCCCTTCCGAGCGATAGAAATCGACCTCGAACGGAAGGATGACGAGCATCTTGTCGACGACCTCCCGCATCGTCTTCACGCGCGACCGATGCCAGGCCCACACCTGCGGGCTGATGTAATAGATAACTTTGATGCCCCGGGCCTTTACTTTTTTGGCGAACCGAAGATTGAACCCGGGATAATCGATCAGGAGGACGACATCCGGTCTTTTCAGCGTCAGGATCTGCTCCAACGTGAACGAGAGGGCCCGGATCAGGGGGAGATGCCGTATCACCTCCGCGAATCCCATGAATCCAAGCTCGCGAATATGATAGATTAAGTGCATTCCTTCCCGCCGCATGTTGTCCCCGCCCACACCGTAGACCTCGACATTCGGGTTCCGGCGCTTCAGCTCCCGGACGACACCGGCACCGTGCAAGTCGCCGGAAGCTTCACCGGCGATGATCATCACCTTGTTGACCATCGATTACCCGAGACTCCATAGATCTGCTGGGATTAAAGACTAACCGCCAATGAACGCGAATGAACGCTAATTGATATATCTGTACTCAAGTACGTTTCTCATTCGCGGTCCATCTTTTCACAATTGCATAGTGGGACATCCTATTTGCTTGCCCACATGAAGATGAGGATCCCGCATACGATCGCGATCGCTTGAAAAGTTCTCCGCTCTGACCGGGCAGCTTCTTTCCAATCCGGATGTTGTCCTTCCTGCGACGGATGCTGCCAGGGAACGAAGCGGGGAAGAAAGCGCGGGACGTTCCGCTTAAATTCGAGATACGCCGCGCCAAATCGGTCCGCAAGAAACTCTTCCTCGAGTGTGACGATCAGCCAATACTGAACCGAAAAGTACACCAGCGCCACGATCGGCAGCCACGGCCACAACGCCATCGACATAGCTCCACATCCCGCGTACAGCAACGTATTCCCGAGATACAACGGATTCCGCACGTATGCGAAAGGTCCGGCAACGACAACCTGAGGCGCACCGACTCCGCCGGTCACTCGCGTCAGGCTACCCGCATAGGCCACTCCCCAGAATCTGATGAACTCGCCGACAAGTGCCGCCGCACCGCCGAACAGCATCGACATTCCCGTCGGCTCTGCAAACAGGAGCATGACTGCAAGAAACGGGATGGGAATGTATCCGCGCCAGGAAAACAACTGCACACGAATGTCGGGCATGCGCTCCCCTACCCTCGCAGAAAGACGTCGCGACGCGCCATGACCGCCTCGCGTCGCTGCCTTTTGCGCTTCTGTGCGATCAAGACCTCAAGCCTCATGCGTACGTCGTTGAAATCTTTGAATTCGTGGTACGTGATGTTCTCTTTCTGACAATAGACGATGAGCGACCGCTTTGCGAAGATGACGTCGGCATACCGTACCGGGCAGCGGTCGGATATGCCGTCGCCGATATACACCAGCAAGTCCTCATCGGCGCTGTTCACGACCATGTGATTGCGCTTGCAATTGCCGCACCAATCACACTCACTATCGCGCCAGGGAAACGACGGCTGCACCTTCGACACGCCGTCTCGCGCGACGAACTCCGCATGGTTCGCAAACCACGGAAGAGCTCCCAGTCCGGCCCGCCGGAGGATTCTCTCGACATACACATCCAGGCCGTCGCTCAAGACGGTCAGGGGTATTTCCTGCATCCGGCAGAATTCCGCGAACGGGGGAAACGTGGGGTCGACGTGGAATCCGTCAGCAAATTCTTCAAACGTCCTCCGGTCCATCTCCGGTACGGCCGCGCATTCCCCGGTCAAACAATCCCGCGCGTTCATTGTGCCGTCGAGATACCCGCGGACGATCTCCTCCGCCTTACCCGGAGCGAACGTGCGAAAAAAGGCGTTGCCGACATCCTCGCGGACGATTGTGCCGTCGAAATCCGAAAAGATGCGGATCATAGACCTACGTAGGTCAGTCTGCTGTAAAGCTGGGATGGTGGGTTAATAGAGAATAGAAAATAGAGAATAGGAAAGCGTTTTGCTTGGAGCATTGAGAACATCGCTAATCTGATCTCCCCCTTACACTGTTTTACGCAATCGCTTTTCGATTGACTATTCTCTATTCACTATTCACCTACATTGATTTTCTAGGAGCTCTTCACCGGCTCATTGAACCGAACCGAGACCAGCTTCGAGACTCCTTCTTCCTCCATCGTCACGCCGTACATCGCATTCGCCGCTTCCATCGTGCGCTTGTTGTGCGTCACGATGATGAACTGGGTGTTGTCGGAGAACCGGCGAATGATGCGCGTGAAACGGTCGATGTTCGTGTCGTCGAGCGGGGCATCGACCTCGTCAAGGATGCAGAACGGGCTCGGTTTGACGAGATAGATCGCAAACAGCAACGCGATGGCGGTGAGCGTCTTTTCACCTCCCGACAGCAAGTCGATGGAGGTCGGGCGCTTGCCGCGCGGCTTGGCGGTAATACCGATCTTCGCTTCGAGCGGGTCGACGCCGTCTTCGAGGAAGAGATCGCATTCATCCCCTTCGTCGAAGAGGCCTTTAAACGTCAGCACAAAGTTCTCGCGGATCTTTTCGAACGTCTCCATGAACTTCTTCTGGGCCGTCGTATTGATCTCGTCGATCGTCGCCAGCAGTGTCCGTTCCGATTCTTCCAGGTCGTTCTTCTGAGCGGTCATGAAATCGAGCCGCTCTTTCTCGCTTTTGTACTCGTCGAATGCGGCGAAGTTGACGGCTCCGAGGCCCCTCAGCTTGTCCTTCTTCTCCCGGATCATTTCCCGGGCTTCATTCCAGTCGTATGCCTCGGCATCCGGAAATTCCTTGACCGTCAGGTCGAGAACGAATTCCTCGTTCGCCCGGATTTTCAAGGATTCCGCTTTCACCGTCAATTCCTGGATCTTGAACTCAAGGTCATATGCCGCCTTCAGGGAGCCCTCCTGTTTCAGCCGTTCGTCCTTCAGCTTGAGCTCGATCTCGTGGATACGGGACCTCTTCTCGCCGTAATCTTTGTCGACCTCTTTCTTCCGGCCCGATTCGAATTCCAGCTCCAATTGTGCGGAATCCAGCGCCTGCTGCGTGTCCGAGACCCGCCGCGCAATTTCGTCGAGCTCACGTCCGGCTTCCGCAATCTCCCGTGTGCGCTCTTCAATCGTCGCCGCAATCGTCCGCAGGGTCGAATCCCCGTGGTCGATAGCCTGTTGCTGGCTTCGCTCCTCGCTGCGCAGGCTGAGCAGGTGCATGTTGGACTCATTGGCCTTGGCGCTGTATTCGGCCCACAGCGCTTCCATCGTCTCCAGTTCCGTCGTCGCGGAGCCCACCGTTTGCTCGGCCTCCGTTTTGCGGCGTTCGATATCTTCGATCACCGGGGTGAGCCGTTCCAGGCTCAGTCGCAGATCGTCGATCTCGCGGTCCAGCTTTGTCGTCTCTCCCTCGTTCCGGACGATGTTCTCCTCCGCCCTCTTCTTCTCGAATTCCAACTGGGCGATGCGCACTTCGACCTGCACTTTTTCCTGCTCGACCGCGCGCGATTCATCTTGCAGCCGCTTCAGGTCCACCTCTTCCAGACGTTTCGACTGTTCGCCGATCTGCCGTATGAGATCTTCCTGCGTCGCCTGGAGGTGGGCGGATTCTTTCGAGAGCTCGTCGAGCTGCGTTTTCTTGCTGATGTGTCCCCCTTCATCCTGCCTCGCGCTTCCGCCTTTGAGCACGCCGGTGCCGCTGACGATATCGCCGTCCGTCGTCACGCACCGGAGCGATCGATGCTGCCCGATGATCCGGTTTGCGGTTGTCACGTCGTCGACGATGACCGTGGCATCAAGCAAATAGTCGAAGAGCCGCGTCAATGGGGCATCGCACGACACAAGCATGCGCGCCCATCCGTACACGCCGGGTCCGTCGATCGCGGGCTTGTCGCCCGCCGTTGCGGGAATCCGGTCAAGGCAAATGAACGTTGCCTTCCCCTTTTCCTGCTTCTTCAGGTAATCCATCGCCGCATACGCCTGTCCGGCGTCATCGACGATAATGTATCCGATCGCTTCGCCCAACGCATTTTCCAGGGCGATGCGGTAGCTCGTGTCGGTTGCCACGGCTTCGCCGACGGTCGTGTGGATGCGCTCTTTCCACGTCGGGTCGGTGATGAGAAAACGGGCACCCTCCGAGTATCCGTCGAACGACTCGACCAAGCCTTTGAGAAAGTCGATGCGGGCGAGTTTTCGTTCAAGTTCGCCGCGGACGTCCAACTGACGATGTTTCAGATCATCGATCCCCTGCTGGAGCGAGACACGGTACGTCTCCATCTGGTGGACGCGGACCTCGGCTTCCGCCGACCGCCGCCGCAGGTCTCTGTGATCCGAGCTCAATTGCGCGATCAATTCGACATTCTTCTCGATTTCGGCCCGGTAGTCGTCGTTCTCTTCGGCCGTGTAGCCGACGCGGCCGCGAATGTTCTCGATGCGAGCGCGCGCCTGACCTTCCTTGTTCCGCAGGTCCCCCAGCTCGTGCAACAGTGTGATCACCGTCTCCTGGGCCGATTTTAGTTCCGCCTTCTTGAGATTCAGCTGCTGCTCGAACGCTTCGAGCTCCGCTTTCCGGACGGCATAGGCTGCATCGGCCTGGGCAATGGATGTCTGGATCTCGTGCAGCCGCTCGCGCACTTCTTCCTGTTGCCTCAGCAACTCTTCCTGTTTCCGGCCAAGGTCCTTGATCTCCAGGCGGTACCGTTGAACATTGTCTTCCAGCGACCGCCGGCGTTCTTTTGACGTCGCCTGTACCTGTTGGAATTCGTGGATCTGGCTCTGCTTGGCCGCAAGCGCGTCCTGGGCCGCATGGAGCTGGTCCTCGAGTTCCTGAAGCTCGGACCGAAAGACGTCCAGCAGTGCCTCCTCTTGTTTGACCTCGACCTCAATTCGGTTCTTTTCCGTGACAGCCACGGACAGTTGACTGCGGAGCGGGTCGATGCGGCTCACGATGCTCGAATACTCGCGCTCGATGTGGTCGATCTCGAGCGCACGTAGTTCAGCCGACAACTCGTTGTATTTTTCCGCCTTTTGCGCCTGGCGCTCCAGCGTGGACACGGCCTTCTCCACACCCCGCATGATGTCGCCGACACGCAAAAGGTCCGCCCTCACGCTTTCGAGCCGCCGCACGGCTTCTTTTCGACGATGCTTGTACTTCGTTACCCCGGCGGATTCTTCGAACAGCCGGCGTCGTTCGTCCGAATTGTCGCTGAGAATCCCTTCCACCATTTTCAACTCGATCACCGAATAGGCATCGGACCCCATGCCGGTGTCCATAAAGAGGTCGCGAATGTCTTTCAGCCGGCACAAAGCCTTGTTGAGATAGTACTCGCTTTCGCCGGACCGGTACACGCGGCGCATGATGGTAACTTCGGAGTAATCGGAAGGAAGTATGCCCTTGGAGTTCTCGATCGTAATGGAGACTTCTGCCATACCCAGCGGCTTCCGCGATTTCGTGCCGTTGAAGATGACGTCCTCCATCTTATCGCTCCGCAGCGTCGTCGGCTTCTGCTCACCGAGGGCCCAGCGAATCGCGTCGACCACGTTGGTCTTGCCGCACCCGTTCGGCCCGACGATGGCGGTCATGCCCGCGTCGAATTTGAGGTCGATCTTGTTCGCGAACGACTTGAAGCCGAGGACTTCGAGCTTGGAGAGATACATTAGCCGGCGGCTCCTGCGACGTGGACAATGTGCTCCACTGAAGCGCGGAGGGCGTAGCCCGAATCGAGGTAGATAAAGAGGGACGCGCCGACGGCCGCCGTAACGAGCAGGGCGAGTACATACGTTCGTACGGGGTTCAAGTCAAACACGACCGACGCCGCTTTGAGGATCCGCAATCCTACCCACACGCACACGGCAAGTATAACGAGGATCGCTGGGAGTACGAACTCCGGCGTTTCCATGATCTTGAACAAGCTCATGCCGAGTGGACTGAGCACGATGAGCGGAAGAGCTCCCCACACCGTCAGGATCCACGACTGCGCCATATGCACGCGGGCACGCGCAAGCAACGCCACGATCTTGATCACGACCGTCGAAAACGCAAACCACGCCAGTACCGCCGCAGTCAGCAACGGTATGCCCCGTACCGGCTGCCACGTGGAAGCGATGATTTCCTCCTTCAAGGCGTCGTTGACGAATACGACGTTCATCAGGGCGTCCGCCGTCGGGTTTGCCCGGTAATGATAGAGGATGCCAGACAGCACGACAGCGAAGGCGAGGGCAGAACAAAAAGCAAGAATGAACGTGGCGAACGCCGGGACATCACGGCGGTCACGAAGGTCCGCGAAAAAGTTATACGATCGGAGCAGCGCGCGTTTCACCGACTCGCCGAATCGTCTGTTGTAGGAATATTGATATCCAAAAAGAATAATGACGAACAGTCCGGTGATCACATGCGTCGCTGGGAATGCCACCCGATAGGTGCCGGCAGGAATGGCAGGGAATTTCTCATCCTGATATTGCGCGCGGACGACGTCGAACGCCAGTCGTTTCTCCCGGTTGGCGGTTGTAAGTCCCAGGGGATGCATATACCGATCGCCCGCCGGGATGCTCAGCACGGGACGATCACCGCGCCAATCGGCGAGCGCGGCAACGAATCCGCCGGCAATGCCGGATTCCTTGACTGCGGCCATGTGCTGGAGGTAGAACCTGGCCTGTGCCTCCTGAGACCTTGGATCACGGTACCCGCTCCGATTCTCGTGGTCTACCTGGATGCCGTAGGACAGAACAACGACGGGACGGTTCTTGTGCGAAGCCTTGAGTCGCTGCAGTACGTCTCGGAACTGCTTCAGGTCGGGGGCGGAAATGGTCGCCGCTGCAAAATCTACAGAGGATGCGCTGACATCGTTCGCGAACGGCAGCGTGCCGGCATATACCGGACGGGTATCGATGGACCTCACCACACTCGCCATTTCGGCGACGAACGAGCCAACGCGTTCGTCTGTTGGGTCGAGCAAATCGCCGATGCCCCAAGCGAACACGGCGGGATTTGCGCGGTCTCGCTCGACCATATCGCGGATCACCGATTCGGCGAGCGGTTTGAAAGCGTCCTCGGCCAGTACAGCCGCGGGAACATCCCATATGGGAGCTTCGATGAGGGCGTACAGTCCGTACCGCGCGCAGAGATTGATGAGATATGGATGAGGCGGATGGAATGCAAAACGGACCGCGTTGGCGCCGAGTGATTTGATGAGCGCCATGTCGCGCTCCATTTCCTCGTATGTCAGCGATGCGCCGTGTACGGGCGAGTCCTCACGCCAGGTCACCCCTTTCAGACGCAGACGCACGCCGTTTTCGAAGAACTGATTGCCGTGGATCGTCACCACAGAGAATCCGACGTTCTTCGAGACCTGGTCGATGATCGTCCGCTGTTTCCCTTCCTGCGTGTAGATCGATGCCCGGAGGAAATAGAGATCGGGTTGTTCCGGCCGCCAGATCCGGGGAGCGGCGACGGCCATGGAGGTCTGGATTTCGAGGTCCTTGTTCGCCTCGAGTGAAAGAATTTGCGGTAACGATGAAGCGACAACCGTTTCAGTTCCCCGATCGACAAGCTCGAGTCCGAACAAATACGTCAGCTCCTTCACTTGTGCGGCCACAGCAGTGTCGCGTATCAAAGCGGAATACCCGCGGCTGGTCACGACCGATTGCGCTGAAATACGGCCTCCGGTCGTGGTCTCGTCATATGCAATGCGCGGTATGAAACTGTCGATCCACAATCGCGGAGTGCCGAGGAGGTAGATATCGCGGAGGATGCCGCCGTAGTTTCGCCATCCCCACGACTGCATGCGAACGGGGATCGTGCCGCGCGCAGCGATGCGATTGTGAACGATGATCTGCAGACTGTTTTCCGACCCGATCTGCAGAACATTTTCGGGGACATCCATTTCCGCCGTCGTATAGCCGCCGACGTGTCTGCCGATGTAGATGTCGTTGATATAGATTTCGGCGTCGTGATGGATGCCGAGGGCGACGAGCTTATAACTGAGATCGGCGAGCTGAAGTTCGGAAAGGGCGAACGTGCGGCGGAAGGTGAACTGATCGGCGGCGTCGATGGACGAGGGGACGCCGACGTTTTGCCACAGCTCTCCGTCCGTAGAAACTGACCAAGTGCCTGAGAGGTCGATCTTAAGTCGCGTCGGAGTATCGGAATGGATTCCGGTATCCACCCCCGTTTTCAGGGCTTGGCCATTCTCGAGGACAACGAGTTGAGCAACGACCGAAGAAGAAAGAAGCGAAAGTGTGAGGAAAGATGGGGCGAATAAACTGAGGTATCTCTTGGAAATTGGCAATTTTCGACCGGAAAGTTGCGAAATTGGCGCACCTCTGGCCTTACAGGGCGAGAAAATGCGAAATTATTCGAATATACGAAACGAAGGGGGGGAATGCAACGGATTATTGGGGTTCGGTAAAAATGACAAACGGCGTAAGTTATTGTGTGGAAGAGAAATGCGGGGTTTGATTATCCGATTGCCTTAGCCTTGCGCCCTCGACTTCCTAATGTAGACAGGCTGCAGTCCCGTGCCGAATGCTGAACACAAAACTTTCGGCATACTTCGTCGGCTCGTTGATTGTGAAACCGGCAAATGCCGTCTGGAACACCTCCAACGGCCTGCGCACAAGATAGAAGTTCTCTCGCCTGGATGATCCCAAATATGTCGAGATGATGACGACCCCTGACGGCGATAGATGGGATTTGATGTTGGCGAGCGCGTAGCAAAACTTCGTTTCGTCTGTGATGTGTTGAAGAACATCCATCGCAAGGATCACATCATACGTACCCTCCAAAGGCTTCGCAGAAATATCATGCTGCTGAAACCGATAACAAGGGAACCGTGTACGAAGCTCCTCAAACAATGTATCGACGATATCGATACCGAGATAGTTCGTTACCCCGTTCTGCTGAAGCACTTTTGTGAAATGCCCGGTCCCACAACCGATGTCGAGTACCGTGGAACGGTCGAACGCTACGGCGGCTTTGCGACAGGAGTTGAGTAATACCCGAGCACCCTGCTCAAGGAGTCTGACATTCTCCTGATGAGATTTTGTCTTATCTCCCACACCCCGCAGATCGAATCCGAAAAGCTCGTGACGGTACTTCCAATAATCCGTCGTCCTGTAGTCGGAACCGGCCGCGAACCGGATTTGCTCAGACATGGATATCACGCGGCGTTTCAGAACGCCCAACGGATCACGATAGAACTTGAGGAGCCGATTGCTTTTGCTCATGAGTATCGGACAATTGCAGAGAAGGATGGAGACAAACATCCCTTCGAAAGGTCACGTTGAAATCTAATTCTTAGGATCAACAGGAACAACAAAAACAACACCCGAAGGCACGCGGGGATTCTCAAAAATGAGACACGGCAGACACGGAAGCGGGGTAGGAAGGAGAAGGGGGAAATTTCGCAATGAAGCGGCGGAGAAACGGAGCACGAAGCGGGAGTATTGGAGCGGGTTTACAACATTTGCTTCACCTTTGCTCCAATACTCCAATTTTCAGGACTACCTATGTCTTGACAGCTGCCCGGATTATCGGAACAAACGTTTCCGCCTTCAGACAGGCGCCGCCGACCAACGCTCCGTCGATGTCGGGCTGCTTCAGCAGATCGACTGCGTTCTCCGGCTTGACGCTCCCGCCATACTGTATCACGATCTTGTCGGCAGTCGGCCAAGAGTAGAGCTGGGCGACGATCTTCCGGATGAACTGGTGAACCTCCTGCGCCTGCGCGGGAGTCGCCGTCTTTCCCGTGCCAATGGCCCAGATCGGCTCGTACGCAATGACAACGCGTGAGGCGTCGGCTTCGGAGATCTCCTTAAAAAGCGCTTTCACCTGCGTGCCGACGACCTGTTCCGTGATCCCCTTTTCCCGTTCCTCAAGCGACTCACCGACGCATGCTATGGGGGTCAATCCGGCAGCAAGTGCCTTCCGCACTTTTGCGTTCACGGAAACATTCGTTTCTCCGAAATACTGACGCCGCTCAGAGTGTCCAATGATAACATACGTGCATCCGGCTGCGAGGAGCATTTTCGGAGATATCTCACCAGTGAACGCCCCTTCGTCCTCGGTGTACATGTTCTGCGCACCGAGCGCGATCGGAGATCCTTCGAGGAGCCTATGCGCAAGCTCCAGCGACGTGAACGGCGGACACACGACAACGCGGACGTTGTCGAGGTCGAAATCCACACGGGACACGACCGATGCGATGAGCTCGCTTGAGGCGTGGAGATCCTTGTACATCTTCCAGTTGCCGGCGATTATTTTAGGTCTCATAAGAACTGTGCTGGTCTAGTAGTTGGAGTAAGAAAATGGAGGCCGATGAAGAGCTGATGATTGGAATGATGGAGTTATGGAGTACAAGAGATTTTCCTGGCGAATCCGGTGAACGTCACTCCACTACTCCATTACTCCACATTTCGCTGACCTCCATTACTCCATCTTGAGTTTTCGCCGCAGTATCTCATTTACGACCTTCGGATTCGCCTTCCCCTTCGTCGCTTTCATCGTTTCTCCCACGAAGAATCCGAACACCTGCTGCTTCCCCGCCCGGTACTTCTCCACCTCCCCCGCGTTCTTCGCGAGGATTTCGTCGACAATTTTTTCGATTGCGGATGTGTCGCTGATTTGCAGAAGGCCCTTTTTCTCGACAATCGCCGAAGGCTTTTCTCTCGACGATAACATGTCCTCGTATACGTCCTTCGCGATCTTGCCGCTAATCGTCCCTTTCACAATAAGGTCGATCAATTCCGACAAGTGCGGCGGCGCGATGGGGAATTCCGACAGGGGAATATGCCTCTCGTTGATCACGCGCATCACGTCACCCATCGTCCAATTACTCGCCATCTTCACCGCTTCGTCGTTCTTCGACGCCAAGTGGTCGACCACTCCCTCGAAATAATCCGCGATCTCCTTTTCCGCCGTCAGGATATCCGCGTCGTACTTGGGAAGCTTGAGCTCCTTGACATACCGGTCCCGGCGCTCGGTCGGGAATTCGGGCAGCCCCTTCTCTGCGGAAGCAATCCAGACCTTGTCGACGACAACGGGAACGAGGTCGGGCTCCGGAAAATACCGGTAATCGTGCGCTTCTTCTTTTGAACGCATTGGTATCGCAGCACCCTTGTTCGAATCCCACAGCAACGTTTCCTGCACCACACGTCCCCCCGATTCGATCAATGCGATCTGACGGTCGATCTCGTACTGGAGCGCTTTTTCGACGAAGCGGAAGGAGTTCATGTTCTTCACTTCCGTCTTCGTTCCGAATTTCTCTTCCCCCACTTTCCGCACCGAGACATTCGCGTCGCAGCGCAGACTTCCTTCCTCCATGTTCCCATCACAAATGCCGAGATACGTCACGATCTGACGGATCTTGTGGAGATACTGATACGCCTCGTTCGGAGTCCGGATGTCCGGCTCGCTGACGATCTCGATTAAAGGCACGCCGCAGCGATTGAGGTCGACGAGCGTGTCGATGTCCAGATCGTGGATCGACTTCCCCGCATCCTCCTCCATATGAATTCGCGTAATGCCGATCTTCTTCCGCTTCCCATCCTGAAGGTCCACCTCTACCCAACCCTTTTCGCAGATCGGCTCGTCATACTGGGAGATTTGATAGCCTTTCGGCAGGTCTGGATAGAAATAGTTTTTCCGCGCAAACGTCGACCGCGGCGCGATCGTGCAATGCGTGGCAAGTCCCATGCGGATCGTGAACTCGACAACCTGTTTGTTTAGCACGGGAAGCACGCCGGGCATGCCGAGACATTTTGGGCAGACGTTGGAATTCGGACTGTCGCCGAATTTGGTGGAACAGGAGCAGAAGGCCTTCGAGGCGGTCTTGAGTTGGGCGTGGACTTCGAGGCCGATCACGGGTTCAAATGAAGAACTCATGGAATTGTCAATTGTCGATTTTCGATTGACGATTGCTCAAGTTAGGCCGCTATCGCCTGCGTTACTCGTTCCGCGGCTTCCTTAAGGCTGCCGGCGACAAGGAAGCTCAGACCCGATTGCTTGAGGATATCTGCCGCAAGGTCCGCGTTTGTGCCGGCGAGGCGGACGACGATAGGAACTTTGACGTGCACATTTTTCGCGGCTTCGACGACGCCTGTCGCGACGCGATCACACCGGACGATGCCGCCGAAAATGTTGATGAGGATCGCCTTCACGTGCGGATCCTTCAAGATGATCTTGAATCCCGCTTCGACCGTTTTGGCGTTTGCTCCGCCCCCAACATCGAGGAAGTTCGCCGGCATGCCGCCGGCCAGCTTGATGATGTCCATCGTTCCCATCGCAAGTCCGGCCCCGTTGACCATGCAACCGACGTTGCCGTCGAGCTTGATATAGTTCAGGTTGGAGGCGGAGGCTTCGACTTCCAGGGCGTCTTCTTCGTCCAGGTCCCGCAACGCCGAAAAATCAGGATGTCTGTAGAGAGCGTTGTCGTCGAAATTGATCTTCGCATCGAGAGCAAGAACCGCCCCTTCGGCTGTGACCACGAGCGGATTGATTTCGGCCAGCGAAGCGTCCGTGGATTCATACGCCTTCGCAAGCGCAAGCAGAAACTTGACGCCGTTCTTGAAAGCGTCCCCCTGGAGACCGAGTCCGAAGCAAAGATTGCGGGCCTGATACGCCTGCATGCCGAGGCCGGGTGCAAGATACTCTTTCAGAATCTTCTCCGGCGTTTCGGCGGCGACCTTTTCGATCTCCACTCCCCCCTCGGTCGAAGCCATGATGACGTTCTGTGAACGTGCGCGGTCGAGCGTGACGCCGATATAGAGCTCGCGCGCGATGTTCATTCCCTGTTCGATCAACAGGCGCTTCACAATGCGCCCTTCCGGTCCGGTCTGATGAGTGACAAGCCGCATGCCGAGGATCTCGGAAGAGCGGGCGCGGACTTCCTCGAGGCTGCGAGCGACCTTGACGCCCCCACCCTTGCCCCTTCCGCCGGCATGGATCTGGGCCTTGACGACCCACACTGATCCGCCGATGGACTTCGCCGCTTCGACGGCTTCGTCGACCGTAAAGGCAACCTTACCTTGTGGAACGGGGACGCCGAATCTTTTGAGGATCTCTTTGCCTTGGTATTCATGGATCTTCATGAAAGACTCCGTATAACTTAGTTAAAGATTGAACCGCGATTTGCACCTTTGCGGTAACCACAATGGCCTCATCCCCATCTACTTCCCCGCCGCCCACTCGTTGAGCGCCTCTGTAGCGGGATCGTATTCCTGCAGATGCACAAAGATCTTTGCCCGCTTGTTCAGGTTGCTGCGCGAGAACGCAGAATCGCCCGCTCCGTCCCAAACGTAACCGATCGGCGTGAAATCCCTCCCGACCACGGTGAACCCTGCTTCCGTGAGGACTTCCTTCGCCAATTCCGCGTCGCTGATGTCGGACGACTCATAGACAAGCGCCCATTCTCGTTCGACGTGGACATTGCCATGCTCAGGACAGAATGTCCGGCCTTTCCGACGCACCGCGCACGAATCACACACCGGCTCTGCGCAGATGATGCAGACGCCGACGCCGGCCTTCGTACTGTGATTCTTGCAGTGCGCCTCAGTGCCGTCGATAAGCAAATGACCGCAGTACGGGCAGAAATCCGGGTCCTCTGCGAGCTTGGTATCACACGATGGGCATGCAGTGTTCATCGTTCAGTCGGTTCGACAGCAAAAACTTTACCCACGAAGGTACTGTGTTAAAAGTCAATGGTTGCGCGAACCTGTGGTTGCTCTTGTTAAGAAGTTGAGCTGATCATGCACTGGC